>CATLVU010000021.1 GCA_950061135.1 uncultured Oligoflexia bacterium | reverse complement strand
GATCATTCAATAACAAAGACAACGGCATTACCTGAAAAATATTGGATGAAAAATTGTATCTCGGAAGATTGTAAAACAACTCGAAGGCAGTTACTTCGAAATATTGAAGTAAAGGCGGACTACTCAGGTTTTGGAGCATCGTTATATCCCTACATAAATTGGGGAGATATTTATGGCCAAAAGGTCATTCCTGAAACATTAGGAATGATTGACTTTGCATTCTATAACACAGGAACTTGGAGGTTTGTTAATACTCCTTATGATCTTGTTAGAAGAGCACGTAAACTTAAAGTGATTCGTGGGGCGATGGCATCATTTTTTTGGCATCCTGACTTATTTATTAAATCTGCAATTTATTTTAAAGAAAACCCTGGTTCTTATCAAAAAATGGGTGGAGAAAATTCATTAAGGATTGTGATCGAAGGTTTAGAAGACTTAGGTTATGAATTTGTTTCGATAAATGATTGTAAAGTTTTTCCTCGAAAGGAGTGTGCATGAAAATAGGTGTCTTATTTGGTACTAGGCCCGAAGTTATTAAATGTATTCCAGTGGTTCTTGAAGCTAAGAGAAGAGGGCATAAAGTTGTCACTATTTTTACAGGGCAACACAGAGAAATGGCGCTACCATTATTATCATTCTTTGATATTGCAGTCGATATTTCTTTAAATGTGATGAAAGAGAATCAAACTTTATCTGGATTATCTCAAAGAGTTCTCGAAGGGTTGGATGAAAATAAAACCGTGCTTCAAGAATTAGATGTATTATTAGTTCAAGGAGACACAACATCTGCATTTACAGGTGCTTATTGGGGATTTGTAAATCAAATTAAAATTGGACATATAGAAGCAGGACTTAGAACTTATAATTTAGCCGGGCCATTTCCTGAAGAAGGTAATCGCCAACTAATATCTAAGATTTCTAGTTTTCATTTTGCACCGACAGAGTTGGCAAAAGATTGTTTATACAATGAAGGTATTCGTAATGGAGTTCGTGTTGTTGGAAATACTTCAATCGATATGGTTAAAAACGTGAGCGAAAAAATTTCATTAGGTTCATCGAATGAAAAACGAATATTAGTTACTGCTCATCGAAGAGAGAACTTTGATGGTGGGATAGATAGAATTTGTGATGCAATAATGGCCCTTGCAAAAGATTACCCTGATTATCAAATAACTTTTCCTGTTCATAAAAACCCAAATGTTAGAACGATTGTTAACAATAAGCTTGAAGGGTTTTCTAATATTAGGCTTACAGAACCAATGGATTATCTTGAGTTTGTAACTGAAATGACAAGGTCTTCATTTATTATTTCAGACTCAGGTGGCGTGCAAGAAGAAGCTCCATCAATTGGTAAAAAAGTAATTGTGTTAAGAGATGAAACAGAGCGAATGGAAGCTGTGGAGGCAGGCTTTTGTTTCTTGGTTGGAACTAATGTAGAAAAAATTTTACTTAAGTCTCAAGAGTTAATGAAAAATTCAGACGAAGACAAAAATAGTAATGTCTGTACTGTTTATGGTGATGGTAAAGCAGCCTCTAAAATAATTGATGAATTAGAACTATCTAAGAAGGAAATATCTATATGAAAAACTTATTTTTAATCATTTTGATGTCAAGTATTGCATTTAGTGCGAATGCTAATGACTTAGTACGAGGAATGAATCTTACTGAACTTGGTAATTTTATTTATGATGCAAATCCTCGAGGCGAAAAGACACCAGCGCAAGTAGCTGTTGATCAGATTTATGATCTTGGAGCGAGGCATGTTGTTCTTAATCCAATTGCAAAAATGTTTGATCCGAGGGGTAATGATTTAGAGCCTGCAGTAGGCCCAGGTGGAAGGTCTAAAGAGCGTCAGCGATATGGAAGACTTATTAAATACATAAAGTCGAAAGGTATGACTGTTGGTATGAGGCCTATCTTTTTTGTACTTAAAAAAGATGGAACTTTCCCATACACAGAAGAAATTGATGGGGTAACAAAAACTTGGTGGCATGGTAATATTCAACCTGCTGATCCTGATAGATGGTTTCAGTCTTTTAAGTCTTACTTAGATATCTATGTTTTAATTTCTAAGATTTACAAGGTTGAAGAGTTTACAATTGGTGCTGAGTTGTATTCCATGACGGTTGGTATTGAAGACCAATGGGATAAGCATAAATATGGTTTCCCTGGAAAATGGTTATCACTATTGAGATATGTTCGCTCAAAGCTGGGTGATAAAGTTCGCATTATGTATGATATTAATTTTACCGATGACTCAGTTACAACAGGGGGTGACATTCAGGCATTGGGAGGGGAGTTGGAAAGATGGAGGTATCGTCTCGCTGATCTAGCGTACCCAGAAAACCCTGCTGAATTTAAAATATGGAGAAATTTAGTAGATTTTTGGAATGAATTAGATGCGATAGGTATCGATATGTATCGTTCTCTTGGTTCTAAGCGAGATGATATCCCAGAAGACTATGAAGCTTTGAGAGAGTATTTACAAATTAGGGCCGATGAATATGCATCACAAATGGATATTACATTAGCGGAAATCGAATCGGTTACAGAGAAAACTCAAATGATGATTTTTAAAGAAACTGGCTTTAGAAGCGTTGACTATGGATTCATTGAGCCCTTTGCTTATGAGACAGGAACAGGAAATTATAATGAAGAGCACCAGGCCGCTGCTTTTGAAGCTTTGTTTAAAGCTTTTTGGGAACCTGAGTTTTACTGGTTTCAAGGTGGATCTTTATGGGATGTATCGGTTAGCCCTTTAAGAAATACAGGTGTCGGAGATACAGGGTTTAGTCCTGTTGGAAAACCTATGACAACTGGAGTTCTAAGAAGATTATTTGAATTTGATTTTTAATTTGTTTCCCCCTTCGATGATATTTTCGAAGGTTTAAACACCTACGCCGAAGCTATTAATTTTGATATTACTAGCTTCGGTTTTTTTTATTCAGGAGACTTATCTGGGTCCATTTGTGATTGAATAAAGTTTTGCTCACCAACTTTGCTTAATAAGCTTAATTGAGTTTCCAGCCAATCAACATGGTGCTCTTCACTTTTTAAAATATCTAAGAAAAGATCTCTAGAGACATAGTCTCCTTCTTTTTCTGCTAATTTGATATGATCTTTAAGTGCTGGAACAGCTTCGTTCTCAACTGCTAAATCACATTCAAGTACTTCTTTGATGTTTTGGCCAATTCTAACTTTATCTAATTTTTGAACATTTGGTAGCCCTTCAAGAAATAGAATTCTCTTGATTAATTCATCAGCATGTTTCATTTCATCAATTGAAGCTTCGTATTCAAGCTTACCTAGTTTTTCCAGTCCCCAGTCTTGGAGCAT
Source organism: uncultured Oligoflexia bacterium (assembly GCA_950061135.1). Classification (GTDB taxonomy): domain Bacteria; phylum Bdellovibrionota; class Bacteriovoracia; order Bacteriovoracales; family Bacteriovoracaceae; genus CATLVU01. The sequence goes on along the minus strand of CATLVU010000021.1, from coordinate 27,738 downwards.
TCTTGCATGTAAAAAATATTGATTAATTGCTGTTAATTCTCTAGTTAATACTTCATTTAATGCTGTGATAATTGCGGGACTGCCTTTCATAATAAAACTCCTATTTGCTAGGCATTTTAAATGAGCTTAAACAGCTTGTATAGTGTTAGATGATAAGAATTAAGCTGTTTGGTTAGGCTTACGATTGTTTGTATCTTTTTGTGACTTTGTAGTCATGGTTTTTTGTATTGCTTCTTTTACACAAGCGCCGCATTCAGAACCAAGTCCTAGTTTTTTACAGATTTCATTAAAAGACTTAGAAGTTAATTGAGCTTCTTCTAGCTGCTTGTCTGTGATACCTTTACAAATACAAATATACATAATAACTCCTAAGTATATTATATACTACTGTTCGGCTAGCCTAACAATAGTATTTACAAGGAAATAAATATTTTACAGGTGAAATAAGTGATTACGGTAGCTTACAGTTAATAATATGCTTTCAATTGATGATATTACTCCCTATTTATTGTACCAATTTGCCTCTGAAAGTGAGCAAATTAAGTGTATTTCAACAATTTCTCATAATTTTACCTCAAATAGGGATGCAATAGATGATTATACCAAAAGTGAAAAACTTGTATCTGCCTACGCATTGTTATATTTTTTAACAAATTATCCAAAGCTTGAGGCCAGCTTGAAAAAAGTAGGTCTTAGTCTTTCTGAATTAGAAGATTGTGAATTTTTTGATATAGGTCATGGCCCTGGAACATATTTATATTCCCTTTCCATATTATTTCCTAAGTCTAATATTTTCGGAATAGAGAAGTCTGACTTGATGGTTTCGCAAGCTAAAAAACTGTTAAACGGTCTTTGCCCAAATCATAGAGTTCATTTTATTAAGGATTTGTCCCTAATGCCTAAAAAATCTCAAAAAAGATTTGGGGTTTTTGGTCATAGTGCTAATGAGATGAGCGTTGATGAAGTTCTTAAACTTATTGATAAGCTCGAGTTAGATAATATTTTATTTTTAGAACCTGGAACCAGTCAGTTTTTTCATCAAAAAGCTTTAACTCTTAGAGAAAGCCTTTTGAAAAATAGTTTTAGTATTAATTATCCGTGTCAGTCCCAAATGGCCTGTCCTATGAGTAGCTCGGATGATTGGTGTCATCAGTATTTGTTTTTGTCACACCATCCATCAGTTGAAAGGTTATGCCAAAAGTTAGGGAAGAACAGAAGACTACTTCCTCAAACAATACATTATTATTCTAAAGAGGGGCGCGCTAAAAATGTTGGGGCGATTGTCATACAAAGGCTAGGGGATAATAAAGCTTCGTTCCGCTGGAAAGTATGTGGAGCGGATAATAAAAACTTTGAAATAGAAGTACTCAAAAGAGGTTATAATAAAAAGAACTTAAAGCGTTTAGATCAGATGACTTTGGGTGATAATGTTGAGTTTGAAATTGTAAAAAAAATTAGAGATGACTTATTTCGAGTGAATTTATTAGGAGATAAAATTGTTTAAACCGATATTTTTTCTTTTTGCAGTTATCAGTAATACCTATTCGATGAGTTGTGGTATGTCTGATTCTCAATGGAATAAATGTACAAAGAGTAGCGAATGTATTATTTCAAAAGGTGCATGCTCCAAGCAAGCTGTGAACAAAGAATATAAGGATGAATCTGAAAAGTATCAAGAATGTATGTCAGCCTTTATTGAGTGTGCAAAACCACCTGCTGATTATGAAAAAATAAAATATAAGGCAATTTGTAAAGAAGACAACTGTACTCTTGTTCAGGACTCTTGAAAAAGTTTTTTTAATTTTTCTTCATTTTTTAAACTAATATTTTCACCTTGTTTTATCGTCAGTCTCGCTTGATCCATTTGCTTTGCTTCAATAATATGAATCATTGGAAAAGGTGACTGATTAACCAAATTGGCGGTTTCATTTTGCTCTAATCCTTCAAAACAAAATTGCGGGTGAAAAGCAATGAAGTGAAAGTCTTGATGATATAGATTTGATACCTCTGAGTAAAAAACTTCAAAATTGTTTTTAACCTGGGGAAAGATCAAGAATTGATTATTTTGTATTGATTGAAAGTCAATTTGAGAGAATGAATCCAATGTCTTGAAGCTTAATTCGTTCTTGTGAAAAGGTTCACTTGCAAAGGGACAAAGATCATTTTTGATGACAAAGTCTTTGATCCATAAATAAGTTTCTTGTTCAAAGTTGTTCATTCACTTGATGAAATATTAGTCATGACTTGGTAGAGCTCCATCCCTTTTTGAACTGCACTTGATGGACAGCGATTAATAATTAGCCCATCTTCTTGCGCAATTAGATCAAACTTAGTTGATGCTATTGGGTTTGTTGGATCTAGTTTATTTAATTTGTATGTAGAGCATAGAGTATCACCCTTTTTAAAAGTATCGTAGGGACTAAGTTTGTAATCAACAAGACCGCCATGAGGTGCCTGATAGGTTTTATAGTCACTAAGCTCGCAAGATTTATATGGGTATGTTTGAATTTCTCCAGATAATACTTTATTAAACTTTAAAAAATTAATTATGCCCTCTAGTTGATCGGACTGTGAGGTCATGGAGAAAACTTCTTCAGAACCAAGTTCACAGGTCAGAGAGTAAACATCTAGTTCAATCTCTTTACCAAGTTCTGCTAGAGACTCTTTTAGTTTGATCCAAGGAGAAAAAGCTGCTTCGTCCATCGCTCCAGCAAACTCGTCTGGCATAAATAAGACATAAGGAAAGTTTAAATATTTTGCTATCTCTTTTTCGTAATGAGCACAGTAAAGATATTCCGTAGCAATAGGCCCTGTATGAAGGTCGAGAATAACATCAGCTTTTGCCGCAGTTTTTTGTAAGATTAAATTTAAATAATTATTTTCAGATAATTGATGAGAGCTTTGCAGTTGAGATATATGATCTTTAAAAAGGTTTTCAAGCTCAATCTTGAATGCAGACTTAATTTGCTGCCAATCTTTATCTAGGTTTTTGGAACAAAACTCTTTTATATCAAAATCAGTTTTTTCTATAATGTCAGTGTAATTTCTATTCCAATTATCTCCTGTATGAGGATTGGTGCGACCAAATGTATATGTGCCATGCTTATTATTAGTCGCTAGAGGATTGGCCAGGGGAATAAAAGTAATAGAACCTTGTAGGTCTTCAGCTTTTAATTGCTCCATCAATCTTAAAATAATTGCATTCCCTTGTAATTCAGCTCCATGTACAGATGCCTGAATATGAACATGCGGTCCTACGCCATTAGATAAAGTATAGGTTTTGATACTAAATGTATCACCTGTGCTTAGCTCATAAATAGGGAGTTGTTCAACTTTCCAGTTCATTAAATCATCCAATCAAAAGAAGGCTTTGGTGGGCGAGGAATCATGAGATTATTTTTATACATAATAACTTCTCCCGGAAGCATATGGCATAAAAAATAAGGCATCGATTCGGTGAAACCATAAGCACCTGTCTGTTGAAACATTAACCATTCACCTATCTTAAGACTAGATGGAAGATTGAATGTCCCTAGATAATCAAGAGCTGTACAAAGAGAACCGTGGATATTGTACTCTTCCGTTTCATCAGATGATTTATTAAATGCAGTCACCGGAAAGGCTTCATTAACTAAAGCGACTCTTGCAATATGATTGATGCCTCCATCACAGACAATAATTTTTTTTCCGCGAACTGTTTTTATATCTACAATCTTTGATAAATAAACACCATGATCACCAACAGTATATCTTCCAAGTTCCATCCAAATCTGATCTAGTCTAAATTTTTGCTTTATTTCAGTAAGAAGACTTTTGATACTAGAGAACTCAAGAGGTGTATCCTCAAAATTATAAGGTATTCCAAGGCCGCCGCCTAAGTCTAAAACTTCGCATTCTATATTAATTTTTTTAGAGAAAGCCTGGATTTCTTCTACTGTTTTAAACCAAATTTCTTTTAGACGATTAACATCTAAGATATTTCCCCATTGAAAAACATGAAAGCCCTTAATGTTTAAATTTGTATAATTCTCAAAATTAAAATCTTCCCATTCTGCAGTATCTAGACCAAATGGAGTGATTGCATTACCACCAAGAACACTTTTTCCATCAGCCCAATCGAGTTGAACTCTGACAAGTGTTTGAACATTAACATTCATCTCAGCGATAAGTTCACTTAGCCAAATCGCCTGATTCTTACTTTCAAGAACTATAGTTTTTATTCCCGCTTTTAAAAGTGCCTTTAAATATTCTTTTGATTTTCCTGGGCCTGTTGCTAACACCTCGTTAGGATTGATACCGGTATTTAAAACTTGGTGAAGCTCTCCAGTGGAAGCTACATCAATACCAAGCCCCAAGTTACGCATTAATTTTAATATCGCAGACATAGGATTTGCTTTACAGGCATACCAAAGCTTAATTGATGGGTCTAAGTCTTTAATCATTGAGCTTAAATGCCGCTCCATCGCATCTAGATCATAAAAGAAAAAAGGTGCATCGAATCTGTTTATGATGCTTTCAATATGGGGAGTGTTTTCAGGTCCAATCATCTTAAAAATTGCTCAAGCTCAAGGCTTCCGTCAGTTTTTTCATCTCTATATTTTACTATAACAGCGCAGTTTAAGCTAAGTCCTTGCTCTTTTGCCCAAGTAAGACTTGAACTAACAGGACGCGAACCTGGCACAACAACAGCATTTTCAGGTATGACTAGGTTTTTACTATCAAGCATTTTTTCATTAACAGCATCATAAACAGGAGTTCCTTTTGAAAGGATAACACCAGGAGCGATAACAGCTCCTTTTAATACTTGAACCCCTTCAACGATAACTGCGCCAGCACCGATAAAGCAATTGTCTTCAATTACAACGGGTGCAAGTCCGATGGGCTCTAACACACCACCAAGTTGAACAGCTGCTGATAGGTGAACATTTTTACCAACTTGGGCACAACTACCAACTAGGGCATGAGAGTCAACCATTGAGCCTGTATCTACAAAAGCACCAATATTGATATAAGCAGGAGGCATAATAATAACCCCTTCAGCAACATATGATCCACGTCTCACACTTGATCCGCCAGGAACAAGTCTAACTTTTCTATCTGGTGTAAAAGTTTGGGGAGGGATATTGTGTTTATCAACAAAACCTTTATAGTTAGAATCTACCATATCTATATTTGTACCGTCTTTAAATGCAGCTAAAATGGCTTCTTTAACAGTTGTGTTTGCCTGCCATTTTCCATCAACTTTTTGTGCTGCTCTGATTTCACCTTTTTCTAATAAATCTAAAACTTCTTTCCAGTTCATTTTAACTCTCTTTTTTAAACCATGTTTTAATTTGTTCACTATATAATTTTAATTTTGCTGTATCTTTCAAATCTTCTTCAGCTAGAGGTGGCATCATTGTTCCATGAGAAATTCTGTTTTCTGATGCTAATAATGCTTTAGCAGGAACAGGGTTAGATGCGATAAATAATGAGTTACTCGCATTTTCCCATAGTTCAATTTCACTTAAGCTCTGGTCTAAACATTTTTTTACGTATAAATTCGTTTCTTTAGGCCAAGTATTAGATGCGACAGAGACAAGACCTTTAGAGCCCGCGTTTGCAAAGCTAAACATTAGTCCATCATCACCACAATAAACATTTCCATTTAATGATGCATCTAAATATTGTTTAAACTTTTGAACACTGCCACTAGCTTCTTTTATTGCCCAAAAGTTTTTATGAGTTGCTAATCTTTTAGTTGCAGTTAAACATAGCTCTTTTGCAGCTCTTCCTGGAACATTATAAAGCATGACAGGTCTAGATACGCTATCCATTAGGGTTTTAAACCATTGATATTGGCCTTCTGTCCCTGGTTTTGAGTATATTGGAGTTACCATTAAATACGCATCAATCTTTTGAGTTTCTAGCCATTTTGTCCAATTAAGTTGAGACTTTAATTGATGACCTCCAACTCCAACCATTAGTGGTGATTTTAAATTTAAAGTTTGAGCAAATGTGACAATAGATTTTTTTGCTTCAATATCTAAGTTTAATGCTTCGCCAGTACTACCTAAAAGTAGGATGCCATTTCCTGCATCGTCTTGTTCTTTTAAAATATTTTCCAATGATTTAAAATCTATTTCTAAACCTGGAGTTAAAGGCGTAACTAATGCTGTCCATAATGAATAATCATTTAATTTCATTTTTGATCCTTATATAAATATTTGCTTACAATATCGCTAAAATGAGTGAGTCCGTATTCAATATCATTGTCATTGAGAATTTTATCTGCTGCCCACAGTGCACCTCTGGCAAAAATGGCGCGATCTTTTGCTTCGTGGGTGATTTTAATTTTCTCTTGCTTTGAGTCCATCTCCAAATGATGATACCCAACTACATCTCCAGTTCGTTCTGCACTTATATGAGCTTTTTTACCAAGCCAATCTTGCCAACTAAGAGCTGTTCCACTAGGTGAATCAAGTTTTTGGGTATGATGGATGTCGTGAATCATATATTGAGCTTCTGGATATAACTCAGAACTCATTGATAAAATCTCAATCATTTTTTTCACAATATTCATCCCTAAGGAAAAATTGTGAGCACGAACCCATTTAAGTTTTTTTGACTTAAGAGTTTGATTAATATTTGATGGCCATTCAAATCCAGTTGAACCTGTGACGACTGGAATATTTGACTCGATCAAAAGATCAATATATTCAGCAAAAATTGGCCCTGCCAAAAAACTAATGACGACATCACAACTTTTTAGGTTTTCGACTGTTGGTTTATTGGTGGAGTTAAAGATTATTGTTTCTTTGTGAAGTTCAGCAACTTTTCCGCCTGTTTTTCCTGCTCCGAGTAGGGCCACTTTCATAATCTATCCGATAAATTCTTTGTGAAGATTTGAAATTGCTAAATTACTATCTTCATCTTTAACTAATAAGTTTAAGTTATAAGGACTTGCTCCAAAGCATACCATTCTTGTATTTACTTCTTCAATACTAGTAAAAAGTCTTTTTCCAAGCCCTGGAGTATGAAGCATTTGATTTCCGATTAATGATACTAAGGATAGTCCTGTCTCAGTAGCAACACTGCCAATTTGAGATAACTCATCAATTAATTCTTTATGATCGAGAGTTGATTGGTCTACACTTACTGCAACGCTAATTTCCGAAGTGGTAATACAATCGACACTAATTTTATGTTTAGTGAATATATTAAAAATCCTACTCATAAAGCCAAAAGCATCTAACATTTTTGGTGTTCTTACTGTTAAAAGAGCTTGATTTGATCTTTTAGTGATTGCACGAATCAGCGGCTTTTCTTTTACTTCTTGATGAATCCAAGTTCCTTTCTCATCACTCTCATAACTTGAGCCAACAAAAACTGGAATTTTTTCACGCATGGCCGGTACTAATGTCGTTGGATGCAATATTTTTGCTCCATATTGGGCCATTTCACCTGCTTCATCATAGCTAATTTCATTTATCGGACTTGCATTCGCGACGATACGAGGATCGGTAGTTGCAATACCCGCTACATCAGTCCAAATTTCTAAAACATCTGCACTCACACCTTCTGCAAATAGAGCTGCAGAGTAATCACTACCACCTCGGCCCAAAGTAGTTGTTGAGCCGTTCATGTCAGATCCAATATATCCCTGACCTACGTAAGCTATTTTGCCAGACTTATCAAAAGTTGCATTACATTGCTTTTTGATCTCAGAAACTAGCGGAGCTCCTTTACCAAATGTTGAATCCGTCTTTAAGACATTTCGTGAATCGATTAGCGTGATTTCTTTTTCAGGCCATGTCATTTTCATTGCTTCTGTATAGAGTAGCGATGATAATCTTTCACCAAAGCTTACAACGCGATCCTTTATTTTCAGCGAACATTCTCCAATTAGAAAAACACCTTTGGTAAGTGTCTCGAGGTTATTTAAAAGTTCACGTAAATTCTGAGCGGTTTTATGGTCATCTGTTAGATTAGATAAAATATTTAAGTGATTTTCTTTAATTTTAAACAAAAGCTTTTCGCATTCATCCCATTTTTGAGAAACAGCATAGTCAATCAAAAGATGTAATTGATCTGTGGTTCCATAGGTAGCAGAAACAAGAGTGATAAAAGAATTTTGTCTTTTAGAGATAGCTGCGGACCTAAGCATTGCTTCGTGGTCTTTCATCGAGCTACCGCCAAATTTAGAGACGATAATTTTCATTGGGTACTTCCTTTCAAATAGTTCAGATTATATTAAAACAACTACATACATTCAAGATAGCGGTTTGCTTTTACACTGTTTAAGTTTATATTTATGAAGAAAATTAAGAATTTTTAGGAGTATATATGAAAAAATTAGGAATAATTGGTGCCAGAGGTATGGTCGGCTCAGTTCTAGTACAAAGAATGCTTGAAGAAAATGACTTCAGTTCATTTAAAAACTATTTTTTCTCTACTGGCTTGAAAGGACAAGATGCTCCTAAAGTTGAAAATGGGCATGAAACGTATTTAGACTCAAATGATATAGAACAATTGTCTGAAATGGATATTATCATAACCTGTCAGGGCGGTGATTATACAAAAGAAATTCACCCTAAGCTGCGTGAAACTTCTTGGAATGGTTATTGGATTGATGCTGCTTCGGCCCTAAGAATGGATGATAATGCAGTCATAATATTAGACCCCGTAAATGCTAATATCATTCAAGAATCAATTGATAAGGGAGTTAAAGACTTTGTTGGGGGAAATTGTACAGTTTCTCTGATGTTAATGGCAATGGGAGGATTATTCAAAGAAGGATTAGTTGAATGGATGACATCAATGACATATCAAGCTGCCAGCGGAGCAGGAGCGCGGGCAATGTTAGAACTTCTGGATCAGTATTCTGTATTAGATAAGAATTATCAATTAGATAAGAATATTGGAGCGCTAGAAGTTGAGAAAAACTTAGGCCAACTTTTAAAAAATAACGAAGTTCCAACAGAAAACTTTGGGAATCCTTTGGCATTATCATTGCTGCCATGGATTGATACTAAAATGGAAAATGGACAATCTAGAGAGGAGTGGAAGGCCCAAGCAGAGGCGAATAAAATTTTACAAACAGATTCAATCATTCCAATTGATGGAACATGTGTCAGAGTAGGAAGTCTAAGATGCCATTCTCAAGCTTTTACAATAAAACTTAAAAAAGATGTGGATATTAAAACAATCGAGCAATTGATTGGTAGCTACAATGATTGGAGTGAACTAATTCCAAATGAAAAAGAGATTACAAATCAAAAGCTAACTCCAACCTATGCTAGTGGAACATTAAAAATTCCAGTAGGAAGGGTTAGGAAGATGAGCCTTGGATCACAATACCTTAATGCCTTTACTGTTGGTGACCAGTTGTTATGGGGAGCTGCAGAGCCTTTAAGATGTATGCTTAAATATTTTAAATAATACCAAATACTCGATTTAGGCTTCCGAGAATCCTCATTCTAAATAAATTACACATTGCATTGCGCGCGCTGCGTTTTCATTGTAACTATCCCTTATATTATCGGCCGTGTAAGAAGGGGGAATTACTTATGCGCAACTTATCAATGGCAACTCTTGCCTTAATGTTTACTAATTTATCTTTTGCCGATGCTAGGTTTACTGAACGACAGCATCAGCAGTTTACAAAAATTCAAAATACCGCTTTTGTAAAATGTATTGTTAATAAGGGCGGAACAAAGCAAGACATAAGATTTAAGTCAAATCGTTCTACGGATAAAGCTTTTATAACAGAATATCAAATTGATGAGACGGATATTTCATTTATTTATGATATCGAAAGAGATCGTTTATTAACTAAAATGAATGGTTTTTACTATAAGAATGAAGTTGAAAAAGAAAAAGATGATAACGGCTATGTGTATTACCAAGTTTCGTCGCTTACTCAATCGGCCCTATTGCAGAATTTAGACTGCCAGCTGATGCTTGGAAGAGAGACATTTCAAAAGATAGTTGAAGATCAAGTTCATATTAATGTTCATCCGCATAGAGGTTATGATCCTGCAGGTGAAACTGTAGAACTCACCCAGCAATTACTTAACGACCCAAGTATGGATCAAGTAATTTTGTTAGAGTATCAAGGTCGAAGTGAACCAGATCTCAAAGAATTTTTAACAGGAGAGGATAGGGATTTTAAACTAGGTTATGAGGGGTTTCCTGTTATTGACTTAATAGTACCAGAAGAAGCTAGTTTGAAAGTTGCACCTACAGGAAGAACTCCCTTTGATTATGATCTAGAAAAGCTAGAAGTATTCTATACAGGTGGTACTCATAATTATTGTATGTGGAATTCATCCATGAGGTTAATAGATGCTTTAGTTGCTAAAAAAGATAATAGAGAACTAACAATTAATTATATAAAAGAAGGAATAGTTGTTCAGGCAGCAGGTATTCTAGGAAGTCGATGGAGAAGTCCGATTGGGACAAGTCGAAGTGATAGAAAATTTGGAAACTCTTTGGCAAAAGTATTTTCTCAAATGTCAGAAAAGAGAAAACAAAAATACCATTCCGCATATCTTGCTAGTATGAGAATTCACTTACAGCAACAAAAACTAAATATGTTTTCTAAGGTTACTATTAATTATACTGGAGATGAATTCGCTCAATCTATTGAAGTTGAGGGGACAGGAAGTGGCGAATACACACTAAATATAAATTATATAGAATAAACAAAGAGTTGGAACAGTCTTTGCATCTTAATTCTCTAGCAAAGGAAAAAGATGCAAAAGACAACCAAATTCACTGTTTTATTAGTGCTACTGTTTAATAGTTTTACAGTAACTGCAAAAACTTTAGACATCGATACCCTACATCTGCGTCTTGGTATGAATGGCGACTTTGTTGAGTCCGAAGATGTCAAAGCTCGTGTTTTTGGGGTAGGACTTGGACTTTTTGCTGAAGAAAAAATTGATAATAATCTTATTTTATTCTTAGATATAAATTCAAGCTTAGAAACGGGATCTAATGATTCAGTAGGAACGAGTGCTGAGTTTGAACCAACAGAAAATGTTAACTTAAATAGTGCGGGCCTAAGATATAATATTTCTAGTTTAGAGTTTCAATTTGGAGCTCTAAACTTAGGCCAATATAATTCACCTCTATTAGTTACAAGTACTCCGTTTGTAGCAGCATCTCAACAATGGGGAAAGAAGCTTTATTTAAAAGCAATTCAGGCCATTCCATCTAATAATAAATTAACTAGAAGAATAGGTAGTGTTGATAGTGGTAATCCTGTTTTTGTAATGGAGACAATCGGTTTAGATTTAGGAGAAAGTTTCAAGTTTAATCTAGAAGCAAGTCATTTTGCTTTTTCTAATCTTTCTAGTGAGGTTGCAAAAGTTTCAAAAGAATTTGGAAATTCAGTTAGTGGTATTGGGGAAGCTTCAGAATTTAATTATGGATTTAAGGGTTATAATGTTTACTCTCAAGTAAGCTATAGTAGTGATGACTCTTTTGAAATCGGACTTGCAGGCCAATATTTAATTAATAATGAAGCTCCAGAAAAAAGAAATAAAGCATTTTTAGCTAGGCCATTCTTAAAGCTTGGTGATTTAAGAATTGAGCTTGAGGCGTTTGAGGGCCAAACGGATGCATCTCCAGCATTTTATAATTCAAAATACTATGGACATAATAATGTAAAAGGAAATTCGTTAAAGCTAGGATGGGACAACGGTATTGTTCAATCATCAGTTAAATATATTAAGTCAGAAATTATTGAGAGTAATTTAGTTCAAAATGATACAGAGATTGTAGTTTTTAACCTAGAGAGAGAGTATGAAATTTAATTTAGTGTTATGGTTAACATTGTCCACTTTGAGTTTAATGTTTGGATGTTCAAGCAAAGTTGAAGACATTAATGAAAAGAGTGAAAACTCAATGTTCAAAATTAGTGATGTCAAAGTTCAAGGCTCACAAGTTTATTCACAGAATAAGAACTGGCCTGATTTTAAGAACAAGATGGTCATCTCCATGAGCGCTTGTCTACAAGACTCCGTTTATACGGAAAGGATTATTGGTGGACAGTTTCGAATTAAATCCAATGCAGTAAATATGGTTGATACAACTGAAGTATCAGGATGTATTTATTGGAATGAAGTGATTGATTTTAATTACCTTGGAAAAGAGGATTATCTTGTTGTTAGTGGGGAAATTATAGGTGAAGGGAAATTTAAAGGTTCTCAGAATTACGATATTGTAATCAACCCATGGAAAAATGAGTCGATGGCCATGAGAAATCAGTCAAACTTAAAATTTTTCGAATTAAATAAAGCGACAGATGTTTACAATACTTTTCATACAAATTTGTTCTTAGACGATGTAGAGTTTAAAGTTAATAAGAAGAAATTTTCAATGAGTGGAACAGAGCTCGAAGTTGGCGTTAAAATGAGTCCTCAATTTAAAAGGTTAGGGGCCGATGGAATGCTTATTAAGAACTTTTTTACTAAGGGGCAGTTTAATGCTCATTATTACTTAATTGAAAGAGATCTTCATTCAGGAAAAAGAAGTATTCTTGCAACTGTATACAAAGGAAATATCAAGCTCGAAAGTGGTATGCTCAGCGATACCATTAAGCTGAATGTAAAGGATCATATCGCGTCTAACACTGCGATTGAATTAGGTGTTGAGTTAAGTGGAAATGATGCTCCTCAGGAGTTAGGTGTATTACGTGGAGTTGTTCAACTAGATTCTATTTCAGGTGTTAGGAAAGCATCTTTTAATGAACTTTCATCTTTAAATTTCAATGCTATTTCTATGAAAGCTTATTCTTATAAAAATACGACATTTGATGGGCATGGAGTAATTATTGATGATATCTCATTTACAAGAGGTTCAACGACTAACCGTCAGGGGAAAAAGAAGGTAACTGTAAATACAACAATATGTTTGGTTGATCCGATTTTGCGCGAAAGAGTTCAAGAACATGAGTTTAGAGTTAAGCTTACTTCTCTTTCAGATAATGAAGAAGTTATTTTTGATAGTGAAAGAACAACAGACTACAGAGGCGGTTGTTTTTCAATTAATCCTAAAGTTGAATACTCGGAATTAAATACAAGAAAATGGAAAAAGTATTCACTAGAGGTTTCATCTGCTGATTCACCATTTATTGATATATATAAAGCTAGAACAGTTTATATTAATCCTTGGATCGAAAACAATGATTTTGGTATTGATTCAAAAGACCTTGATGGTGGAGAGTTACCACAAATTCAAGACCCAAAGGCACCTCGTCTTTATATTGAAAGTTTGAGCTATAAAAAAATAGATCCAGTTAAGAAATCATTTGAGATAAAAAATAATTTATCTTTTAATTTTGACTTGGCGTACACTTTTAAAGTGACTCCAAAAATAATTAATCAGCAAAACTATGTTAATGATCAAAGTTTTCAAGAAGTACCAAATGGAAAGTATAGGCTAAGAGGCGTTGTTCTTGTACCAAATGAAGAAATAGATTATGCTGATGATAAGGCCAATTTAGATCAATTCTTTCCTTTGACAGGTTTTGATACGGAAGTAGAAGTTGTAAATGGTAAGATTGAAAAACAGATTAATTTACCAATTAATGTCAATGGCCTGATGTTTATTACTTCAAGAAGCGCAATATTATTAGAAATGTCAGCTATTAGTGATGAATTTGACGTTCAGCCTGCTTATAGTTTTAGGTTTTTTCGTGGAAGGCCAGAGCAAACAGATAGCGAAAAAATTAATGCGTTAGATGCTATTCGAATTCAACAAACGGTAAACTTAAAAAGTAAGATAACAAGCTATCTAGATAAAAATAAAGAAATGCTAGAGATTGACTATGACTTGAGTGATTATAACCATGAAAGCTTCGTTAAAAAGTTAAATGATTTAGATGAAGTCGTTGTCAGTGGACAATATGTAAAAGCTGACGATAAATGGAAAGTTGAGAGTCAAAAACTTCATACATATTTAATTAATACACCTCATAATTATATGAGATACAAGAAAATTGATATTGATAAATCTAGGTTAGAAGCGATAATTCAATCTCCACAGAGAATCTCTGCAAAAGATTATCACGAATTATGTAAACTTTATTTTGAGCCTGCCACTAAGCAAGATCGTCGAAACGGACGAACATTTGTTATGTTAGAAAATAATCCTGAATTTGCTAAGTGTAAAACATCACCTCAGGATTATATTGGACTTAGAAAATATGAGCATATAATTGATATCAATAAAAAACCTGATCTGGTTATGTTTAAGCCTAGTAAAATACATTTTTCGAAAGCCTCTTTTACAAGTAAAGGGCAAAACTATGCTATTAGAGAGGGGCAGCGTGATAGTAATTATACTTATTCTCAGGTAGAAGCATTTGCTTCTGTAGGTGTAGAGATTCCGATCGTTAAAAAACTTGGTATTGAGTTTATGGGAGGAGTAAGAGGAAGTTCAGGGCAAGGTAAGAGAACAGATGTTTATGTTACTACAGAATCAAATGAGCTTTATTCATATCTTAACAGGCAAATTATTCAAACAGGAATTAACTTTGTTGGCGAGGGCTTTAGAATGATGTTCAAGGCACGTGTTAAGTCTTGTATGTTGGTATATGGTAAAGAGTTCGAAGTTGAAAATACATACTCAAATAATTATTTAGTGAGAAGAGGAAAAGCTGATAAAAAGAAATATAAAATTAGGCCTTCGAAACGCTATTATTTTTGCCTAGAAAAACCAGTTGAAGTTGATGCGACTGAGGATTGGCATGTATTAGCGATGGAAACTGAAGGACTTGTTTCCAGTAATGAACAACAGAGTGGTCAAGCAGTAAGTGTCATTAAGGGAAAAGAAAATTTTGAAAAATTCTCATCCAAAGAGTTTAGAAATAATATAGAAATTTTATTATTTGAAAACAACCCTCTGGATAATGATACATATTTTCAAAAATATATGAAGAGTGTGAGAAGCGAAATTAATCCGGATTCAGACTTTAGTTATGGACAACTTTATCCTGGACTATTAGCTCAATAAGACCTTTCACAAATCAGAGTTACAAGTGTTTGTAGCTCTGAATATATTTGATTTTCTTTGAAAAGGCTTTTGTTTAAAGAAATTAAAATTTCATTTAAGCGTTGTCTGTGTTTTGCAACCTCTTCTTTTGCTAATTCTATTCCCTCTTGGATGTATTTTTGATTCGTTTCAGATAAGTCTGTGATCTTGTCTGTTCGTAGGAGGTTTTGTTGTAATTCAGGATGGCTTTTTCCAACAAAATAGAGAACGAAGTTTAAATTATTATTTGAAAAATCAAGAGCATAGGTTTTTTTACTGTCAGGACTAAAGTCTAATATATCATCAGTTATTTGAAAAATCAGCCCTAGTTTCTCACCAAATTCTGCAAGCATAGGATAAAACTCATTCTTATTTTGTAAAAGCAAAGGAGCAGTAAAGCACCATCTAAACAATGAGCCTGTTTTTTTTATTGATAAAGTTTCATAAATATTTTTTGAAGTTGTGTAAGGGTTCGTGTTTTCGTATTGAATCCATTCTCCCTCTACAAGACTTTTTAATGTTAGTGTTAATTCTTGTACAACTTTATTATTACCTAGTTCGCTCAACTCAAACAACGCCTTGGCCAACATATAATCACCTAGAAGAACGCTTTTTTTATTGTTAATTAGACTGGGAACAGATGGAGATTGTCTTCTTGTATGAGAATTATCAATCACATCATCATGTGTAAGAGTTGCATTATGAACAAGTTCTACTACACGGCCTAGTTTTAAAAGTTGATCTTCTGGGATTTCAAGAAAATCACCAAATTGGTAGACAAGTCTTGAACGAAGGTTTTTTCCATTTGATAGACAACTAAGGTCAAGCTGCTCAAGTTCTTGAGCGATAAAAGTTTTATCAAAATAAAATTCTTCGAGATTTAAGTCTTTCACTGTTTGTTTTGTGCCGTATAGAGATATGTTATTCCGCCAAAATACGGCCTATAAGTAATATCGGTAAAAGAAGTGTTCTGTTGCATAATTTGAACGAACTGTGCTCCTGATGGAAACTTCTTACTTGAGTCAACTAGATATTTATAATCAGATTTTTTTCCAAAACATAGACCCAATAGGGGCATAAAGACATCCATAAATCCAAAATAGATAGCGGCAAAAATCTTGTTAGTTGGTGCACCAAATTCGAGAATACATAATTTTTTTCTTGTGACCCTAGAAAGTTCCTGAAGGCCCTTATCTAAGTTTTCAACATTACGTATACCGTAAGAAATAGTAGTACATTCGTATTGATTATCACTCATTTGAAGATTCATGATATCTGCTACCTGCCAATCAATATCTGAGGTTTTACTCTTTGCAATCTCAAGCATTCCAGGAGAAAAATCAATGCCCGTGATCGCAACTTGTGGATTTTGCTCTTTTGCCCATATAGCAATATCACCAGTTCCAGTTGCACAATCCAGTAAGCTTTGAGGAGAGTCCTTTAGCGCCTCATTAATTAGACTTTTCTTCCAAAGACGATGAATACCTAATGAGAGTATGTCATTTAGAATATCATAAGACTTAGAAACACGGTTAAACATAGTTTTTATAGTCGCTGCTTGTGGCATAAATATCCTATATGATCTCTTTATTTGCGATTTTAGAGTATAGCGATAATTTATTTTTTAGTTCTCTAAAGTCGGTACAGTTAATTTGTTGCTCTTTATCAGAAAGTGCCTCACTCGGATTTGGATGTGTTTCGACAAGTAATCCATCCGCGCCACAAGCAATTGCCGCTAAAGATAATGGTTCTATCATTGATTTAATTCCAGATGCATGAGATGGATCAACTAATACTTTAAAGTTTGTTGTTTGTTTAAGATAAATCACAGAGTTTAAATCTAAAGTATTTCTTGTTGATGTCTCAAAGGTTCTTATACCTCTTTCACATAAAATAATTTTTTCTTCTCCTAATTGAGGCATATATTCAGCAGCATTTAACCATTCATTAACAGTTGCTGAAAATGCTCTTTTGAGAAGAACCGGTTTATTTAAACTATTAAGCTCTTTGAGTAAGTCATAATTATACATATTACGACTACCAATTTGATACATATCCACTACTTCATCTAGCATTTCAATTTGTCTAGGATCTGTAATTTCAGTAACAAATTCAAAATCAAATTCTTTTTTGAGGTCCTTAATTATTTGCTGACCTTTTACACCTAATCCTTGAAAACTATTAGGATTAGTGCGCATTTTAAAAATTCCTGCACGGAAAACATTTGTATTGCCTGTTTCATTAAGAATATAACGCATCTGATCTTCTGATTCTAAGGCGCAAGGACCTGCAATGATCAGAAATTTATTAGGTTCGTTTAGAAAAGTATTTATGGTTTTCATGAGGCGCAAATCCTATTCTATTTGTGTTAAATGATCAAGAGATATTGAATATTTGCAGGCCATGGGCTAATGTTTTGCGGCTATGAGTGAACAACTTACAAACTCTTTGGAAAATCTTAATATAGATGCTTTTTTGCAAAGCGGCGCAATTATACAAAATCCTGAAAACGATCAAATTATTTTAGGTGTTGAGCAATGTGACCATAATGATTATTTTATCTATCAAGCTTCATTTTATAATAATGAGACGTTTATAAAATATTATAAAGAGTACTATTTGACAGATAAAGCAAGTTTATTGAATAAGCTAGAAGCCTCAGGACTTAAAAGATCTTTGATAAGATGCCACAAAAGTTTTGATAATGAGTTTATTTACGATGTTGAGAAAATCTTAAACCTTTTAGCTAATAACAAGAATTTACAAAAAATGGTTGCCTGCACTTATGCTAACTATGAATATGTAGAAAAGAACTGCAATTTATTAAATTTTCTTAAAGCACCAAATGAGGGATTTCTCTATGGTTATTGGGAGGATGAACAAGGAATAATTGGACTCACTCCTGAGCCTTTGTTTTATAAATATCAAGAACATTACAAAACCTTTGCTCTTGCCGGTAGTTTCCCTGCCGATTTAGGTCAAGAGCTGATTAATAGTGAAAAAAATTTAGAAGAACATAATCTTGTAATCTTAGATATCAAAGAAAAACTATCAGAACTAGAAGCGCAAATTGATGTAGGGGATACTTCTCTTTTTTATTATAAAAACTTAGTACATCTCAAAACACCAATAGATTTTAAACTCCCTGGTAAGAGGCATCACATAGTAGAAAAATTGTCTCCAACCAGTGCTTTAGGTGGTTACCCAAAAATGTTGAGTTTATCAAAGCTCAAAGAATTAAAATATTATGATTATCAAAAAAGTAGTCGAATCTTTGGAGGAGTTGTCGGTTTTGGTTCAGGAGATGAAAAGTTATTTGGGCTGGTTGGTATTAGAAATATTTTCTTCAATAAAGAAAGTATGGAAATTCATAGCGGGGCAGGAATTGTTAAAGACTCGATAGTTAAACAAGAACTCGCTGAGATCAAATTAAAAAGAAGTAGTATTGAGAGTTTATTTTTATGAAAAGATTATTTGATTTATTAGAGCAAATAAATCCATATAAAATACTTATTTGCGCTGGTAATCGAAATGCCCCTTTATTAGACACTTTAAAGCATTGGGATTGTGAATATCATTGGGATGAAAGATCAGCTGCTTTTATGGCAATAGGGATGATGAAAGTCGTAAAAAGGCCAGTTGTTATTTGTACTACATCTGGTACGGCAGTGGCTGAATGTTTACCAGCAATGATTGAGGCATTTTACTCTGATGAAAAACTAGTAGTTTTAAGTGCAGATAGGCCATCGAGATTAAGAAATAGTCGAGCTCCTCAAGCGATTGATCAAACACAGATATTTTCAAGTTTTAATACTTGCTCTTATTCAGGACCCGTGGAAAATGTCAGTATCCCTCAAATTAGTTTTCCGATGCATTTGAATGTTGAGATAGACGACATAGAAACTAATTATGAATGCGTCCATGAGAAAATAGATTTTGAAGAGTTCAAATCTTTATTTGAAAAGTCTTTAGCCCCAATGACTGTTCATTCAGGAGGGGACGTTAATATTCTTCGTGATTTGCAAAAATCTGGCAGTCGTATCTTTATTGAAGCCTCTGATAACATTACACAATTGTCTAATGTAGGGCATATTCGTTATGAAAAAACACTGATCAATTTATTGAATGAAGATAAAGTCGATTTGATTATTAAGCTTGGAAACACTACACCATCTACGAAAGCGTGGAGATTATTGGATACAAAGTTTGGCCATATTCCTGTCGTTAGTATTGGTAGTGATTTCTCAGGAGTAGGACGAGCTCTTGTTTTGAAAAATTACGATTTTAATCAATTAGATCATAAAGAAAGTTATGAAATAGAAGAAGCCTCTCTCGATCCTTTGTTAGCGAAATATCCTAAATCGGAACCAGCGATAATCAATAATATTCAAAACAAAATATCTAGTGATGAGATTGTCTTTTTAGGAAATAGTATGCCAATCCGTTATTGGCAGCTTGTGAGTAGATTTAATCATAAAATTTATTATAACAGAGGTGCAAATGGCATTGATGGCCTACTTGCTACTGCAATGGGTGTTGCAAAAGAGTCCTCAAAAGTGGTTAATTTAATCATTGGTGATTTATCTTTGTTATATGATTCTAATAATTTATGGTCCGAAAAGTTTCCAGAAAATTTAAAGGTTCATTGTATTAATAATGGAGGAGGACAAATTTTCAAGAGAGTAAAAGCTCCATCTGAATTAATTACCCCTCATCGTTTTCGCTTTGAAAATTTACCATTTGTTACAGAGTATATTCCTGATAATAATCAAACAGAAAAATTTTGGGATGATTGGAATTCATTGTGAAAAAAATTGTTTGTTTTCACGGTTTTATGGGGAGTCCGGATGATTTTGATTTTTTAAAAGATCAGTTCAAAATCGATGCTATTAATATTGAGACTATCCTGAGTTTATCTATCAATGAGATAAGTGAGTTTGTAAAAAGCAAAAGACCAGACTTTTTGCTAGGCTATTCATTTGGTGCGAGGTTAGCGATACAAGTCTATTGTACTGATCCAAACTCCTATGAGAAATTGTTTCTATTGGGAGGGCATGCAGGTTTAAAAACAGAAACTGAAAGAGAAAAACGAGTCTTAGTTGAACAAGAGTTTTTAAGAAATATTAATGAGAAAACTTTTGAGAAATTTTTAGTTTATTGGAATAACCTTGATATATTTAAGTATGATAAGAAAGTAAATCCTTTGCCGCGACCCAAAAATATAATGAATTTGTATTTTAAAAACTGGGGACTTTCTATGCAGCCTTATTGTTTAGAAACTTTACTTAAATATAATGAAAAAGTTCATTGGTTCTTTGGAGCTAATGACATGAAGTATAGAAAATATGCTGAAGAGTTTTTAGTTTCTATGAATGTAGATATTATAGAAAATGCAGGCCATAGACTACTTCAACAGCAAAATGAAGTTAAATCGAAATTAATGAGGTATTTATCGTGAGACTATCAAATATTATTCAAGGAGCAAGGCCAAAAACACTTGCTGCTGCAATTGTTCCTCCTGTATGTGCATATGCAATTTATATGTCGCAGAATAATGAACCTAAGCTAAGTTTACTGCTTTTATGTATTTTTTTAGCATTGTTCTTACAGGTCGCTACTAATTTCTATAACGATGCTATCGATTTTATGAAAGGTGCAGACTCTGATCGAGTAGGGCCCAAAAGGTTGGCGGCAGATGAAAAAATGTCTCCCAAAATAATAATGAAGATAGGACATGGTTTTTTAATCTTAGCTGCATTAGTCGGTATACCCCTTATAATTGAAGGGGGAGTTGTTTATTTAGTATTGGCACTCGTATCCCTATTCTTTGCTTATGGATACACTGGTGGACCATTTCCTTTGGCATATTTGGGATTGGGGGAGCTATTTGTATTTTTGTTTTTTGGATTAGTAGCTACCTTGGGCTCATATTATTTATATGCTTCTGCTATAAATTATGAAATTTTAATTGTTGCTCTTCAGTTAGGTTTTCTTTCATGTGTACTGATCGCAATTAATAATCTTCGAGACAGAATAACTGATAAAAAGGTTGGCAAAAATACGTTAGCAACTCGCATGTCTGAGTACCAATTTTTAAAACTAATTGATGTGTTTTTATTTGTTCCATATATTCTTGTTTTTGTTCATTCAATAACGATCAAGTTAAGTTTTATTGCCGGCCTTTTGGCAATTGGGTTTGCTCATAGAATAAGATATCAATTACATATTAATAAAAATTATAATTTAGCGCTCGCTCTCGCTGGTAAGCAATTAGTATTCTTCTGTGTTCTTTATTGCATTGGATCTTTGTGGAAATAGAATATCATTATTTTTCTTGGAACTTTCTTAGCGCACCAAATCTCTTTAATACTCAAAAGTCCAAAAGTGGCCTATTGTTTCGAATAGATAAGAAATATTTTTTAAGCTATTGTCCTTGGGAGCAATTTGGAGATGAATCTTTAGATGAAGTACTTAATTCTATTCGGGCCAAAAAAAAGAAGCCTATATGGTTTGAAAATCAATTAGCATTATCTAAAATCGCTGAGAATATAGTTGATCGTCCATTTAAAAACCATGATCTCAATGAAGGAAATAGTTCTGTTGTAAAAATAAAGGCAGATTCCGATTTTGATTTATTAATTAAAAAAATTGATAAAAGTGTGAGTAAAGGTCAGAGAGTTCGAATTGATTTTAATAATCTATTAAATAAAGAGGACTTTGAGGCTTTCGAAAAAAAAATGCCGTCTAATTTAATTGATAAAATTGATTATATAGAAGATCCGTACCCAGTTGAAAAAGATGAAAGTTATAATACTGACATATCAATTGCCTGTGATAGAAACCCTCGAGTGACTGATATCGCTATTTATAAACCCGCAGTAGATGAAATTGTTGAAACGAAAAAAAGAATAATATACTCGTCCTATATGGGGCATGATTTAGAAAGGTATTATTGCTATATTGATCTGATGCTAAATGGCGACTTAAATGAATGGCATGGAATAGATACTCCTTCTCTTTATAAAGAGCAAAAAAAAATTTTTCTCAAAGAAGGTGATTATTGCAGGGTTAATCGCAAGGAAGTAGAGACGCTTTTTACAGAAATGGAGAATATTCAGTGGACTTCGATTTAAATACTATAGGGCCTACTATTCTTAAGCCAGAGAGCGTTGATAGTACTATATTTTCAAAATTAGAAAAATCATGGAAAGAGTATTTAAATGATGATTCACTCATTGTCTTTTCATCTGGAACTAGTGGTAATTCAAAAGTTAAATGTTTCCAGCATTCAAAACAAAATCTTATACGGAAGTCTAAAATTATAAATCAAGTATTCAATATTGGCGCTGACGACAGATTTATAACATCATTACCTAGAAGACATGTTGGTGGATATAGTATTTTTCTTCGAAGTGCTTGCGCTCACGCCACACTTATTGAAGACTCATCTAAATGGTCACCTGTAAAATTTTATGAAAAATTAGTAAAAGAAAATATTACTATTTTATCTTTAGTTCCTACTCAACTTCATGACTTGATTAGCATGGGTTATAAGTCTCCAAAAAGTCTAAGAATTGTATATCTAGGTGGTGATAAAGTATCTCCAACCATTCTTGATAAGGCGATTGATCTTGGATGGCCTATCGTTTTATGTTACGGAATGACTGAGAGTGGTTCTCAGATCGCCTACAAAATGGTGGGTGATACGGGTACAAATGAGTTTTTACAATTATATCCAGAGCATAATATTGTAAAAAATACTGCTGGTTACGAGTTAAATTCACCATTTGTATGTTCACGGTCTTTTGTTTCTTATGATGATAAGATCGAGATTACAAATTATAATAACTTTTTACTCGAAGATAATATTGAGCTGATTGAAAAAGATGATATTCAATATATTAAGATTTTAGGTCGTAAGGGCCGTGATTTTAATTACAAAGGCAAACTTTATAATTTAGATGAGCTTCATAAAAACGTGAGTCATATTCTTGATGAGTATGATCTTTTCAACAGTGTTTTATTCACAACGATAGACGATCTTCGTACTGGTAAAAAACTTGGGATTAAGTTACTGAAAGGTTTTGAGTATGAAAAAGAACTTATTGATAAATTGAATGATAGTTTAATGAATCCTCAAATTTGTTTTGTCGAGTACTATGACGAAAAGAACCTAACAGAGCTAGGGAAAGTTCGTTTTTAAAAAACTCATAATGAAATTGATACCATCAGGACATACTTCACTAACTTTCACGTCTCTATCCATTCCTAGCTCTTCTGCTAAGAATTGATTCGACGCCTCTGGATGTGCTTGAACTCCCCAAAAAGGATATTTTTTATGTTTAATACCTTCATATTTAAAGTCTTTTGATTCTAGAAAGGTTTCAAATTCATCACTTAGTTTAGTAATAACTTGCGAATGAGCGTAGGCCAGTTTAATCGTTTCATCTTTTTTGTAGTTGAAAGTATTTTTTGTAAAACAAACATCACGGATTTGTTCTTTTTTTGAACAATTTGAGTCAATATTTTCAATTACAGAACCATAATAATCTGCAATTAATTGATGGCCGAAGCAAATTCCTAAAGTAGGGGTATTTGATTCAATTTTTGGAATAATAAAACTTAATAAATCTTTATGCCAAGGAAGTCTTTGATCTACATTGCTGGAACTTCCTAATATAATATAGCACGAGGCAGGACATTTTTTTAAGCTATCAAGGCCATATTTTGAGGGCATATGATAACTTGATGGAATATTTGATTTCTGCGTAAAATAATTAATACAATGATTGACTGGCGCATTTACGAAACAGTCAATAAAAGCAATCATTAGTTAACTATTTATTCTCTTTTTTAGCTTTAAGCTTCATTTTCTTTTTGTTTTGAGCTTTTCTACGTTTCATTTTTAAAACTGATTTTTTTCTACCCATTCCCATTGTTGATCCTTTTGTAATTTAGTAGACGAATAATTTAGTTAATATGAAGCGTCTTGTAAACATTAAAACTGACCTACTTAAATGGTGTTGGGGTCTAGATAAGATATTGTTATTTATTATGATTTATCTATAAGTTTTGGGCTGCTTCTTTTAGTTTAGGTTTAAATGAATGAATTCAAGTAGTTGATTTTAGATCAACACCAATCTTGTCAGGCAGTTTAAAAGCGAAAGAGTAGCTCAAGCATGGGAAAAGTAGATTGATAGGTATCGGTAACTTCTTCTTGTTCCGAATCGGTAATTTTAGAGGTGATCGAAACACTATGTGAGTTTAGTGACGCGCCAAGCATGAAAGTGTCACCAAGCCTATAATGGTATCCTAAAGAAATTAATGTCGAAGTTCCATCCACATCGGAGCTATCTCCCGACTCTTCAGATGTTCCTTTGGCATAAAAATTCCATACGGCAGAAATATAGAAAACTCTCTCTTTAGTGAAATAGTATAAAAACTTTGGCCCAAGCTCTAACAGGGTGATGGTTTTTTCATCATCGCCTTCGCCTTTGGTTTGTGTTTTTGTCCAGCTATTAATATTTTGACCTATATAGAATTTTTCTTTTCTATCAACTGAAAGGCCTATGAAAATATGGTGATTTGTCTTTGCAAGGCTGAAAGCTTCAGCATCACCGCCATCAGTTTCTGTGTGCATATTAAAAGAATATCCGGCCATATAGCCTGCAGAGGCATTAAAAGAGAATAATAAAAAAGATAAATAAAGTAGTTTATTCACGTTATTAGTATATCGAATTGGTGTGATTGAGCGCAAGTTTGGGTAAATACTACCTAATTTATGGACTTAAAGTTTAAAGAAAGTTGAGCCGACAGCTCTTCTAATTCTAAGGATCTAATTTGAGCTGCTTTTGAATATATTTGTCCTATACCGTATTTGTTTTGATCATCAGTTTCTAGAAAAACATTTTTTAAGTCAATTTCAGTAAAAGTTTTATATGCTTTCGTTTTGTGGTTAAAGAGTTTTATTCCAAATGAGAAGTAGCAGTCAAAATGTTTTAAAAATTGTGTCGCGGTATTTATATTTGCATTGAAGTCATGAAAAATAATTTGACCTTTAAAAGAGCTTTTCTTTAGTATCTCAAAAATTTCGTTATAAGCTTTCACGCAATGAATGATAAGGGTTGTTATTTGAAGCTTTTTAGCAAGCACCAGCTGAGCATTGAAATACTCTTTTTGTTTGTTAAAAGTTTGATAATGCAATTTATCGAGTCCAGTTTCACCAATGGCGAATAAAAAGTTACTTTGATTATAAACTTTTAGTTTTTTTTCAAGTTCTTTAAGGGAGTATTTATTTACATCCCATGGATGTATGCCAATGTTAAATAAAGAGGCTGGGGGAGTTTCTTGGAGCTTACAATCATATACTGTTGTAATATCATTATGATGACTTAATTTGTGGGTATGAATATCAATATACATTTTTTCTATTAATTTGGTTTATTACCCAGCCAGCTGCCATGAATCCAAATGTTGCGGTAATATGAACTGCACTTCCTAGTCCATTTTGGCAATTACTACCTTGCTTTAGCATTTTGTCCCCAAAGTATTGTTCAGGTGAAAAGATGCATTGAATTTTATTTGATAGTAAGTTTAGACCCTTTTCTTTTTTTAAGATTTTTCTTGTTTGTGCTAGTAGATTATCTTGAATTGAGTGTTGAATTTTTCCATATTGTATTAAAGAAGGATCGAGCTTTCTGCCGGATGCGCCAATCGTAATAAATGGAGTTTTTTCTTTTAAGCAAGTTGTAATGATAAGAGCTTTGTTTCTAGGGGAGTCTATCGCATCAATAACAAAGTCGATATCTTGGTTGGTAAGTAAATCTTTTGAGTTTTTTTCAGTTAAATAATCAAATATAAGATTAATTTTTAAATTTGGATTGATGTCAAGAAGTCTGTTTTTCATGATATCAATCTTTGGTCTTCCAATGGTAGAATGAAGGGCGTGGATTTGGCGATTTAAATTACTTAGACAAATTTCATCCATGTCAATTAGTGTTAGTTCTCCAATACCACTTCTGACTAAAGATTCACATGCCCATGATCCTACGCCTCCTATACCTACTATCGCTACATGTGTGTTTCTCAGATTCTCTAGTAAGTCTTCGTTATAAAGATTAACGACAGATTGGAATTGTTGCATTATACATCGCCAAAAATCATATCAAGGTTTAATATTAATCCTGGAGTTCTATGAAAATTTTTATCTTTTGGGAAGTTTATAAATGGTTCAATACTTCCAAAAAGCCATTTTTTGTATAATAACTGGTGATACTTAATTTGTAGTATATAGTTAGTAACGAACCAACTCGGATTACTTACAGTCGTAAAATGAGCGTGATATGAAAGTGATCTTTTGTTATCAATCTTTTGAAATAAAGAAGGTCCGTGTTTAAAGCTTACAAGATAGCTTTGATCATCCCAAAACATATTATTTATGAAACGAAACTTTAAATTATCTGATAATTTTCGCTCAAAATCGACATCGGTATCTGAATAAAAACCATCAGTGTTGACCCATTTAACTACTTCTCTATTTTTTAAAACCCAATTTTTATTTAATTCAATGTCTTTAGATAATGTTAATTCAGAGAATATTCTGATTGGAATATTAACTAGTACACCAGTTTTAATTGTGTATTTTATTCCAGCTGTTTCAAATAAGTATCCTACTGCTGCCGAAGTTTGGTCGGTTAGTTTTGTTGCATTTGAGTTTTCCGAGACGGATTGTGCTTCAGATGTGTCGTCGTCCTTATCTTCTTGTGAAATAATCAGATTCAGTTTTCTCTCTGTATTTGGAAGTAATAATCTATAATCAATCTCTGGAATTCCAACAGGTCCTCGGCCTTCTCGAACAAGAGTTTTAAAAGAAACAGTTAGGGTCGAGGTGTTCTTTTTTTTATCTTCGGTTGTATTTGCAATCCATAAATCGATTGACTCAGAATAATCGAGTACCTTATTTGAAAGTTTTTGATGTGTATTATCAAGCCATGCATATTGGACTTGACCAAAGACTTGCAAGGGAAGAAAAAATAAAAGCAGTATGACTTTATAAATCATAGGCCAGTCTAACACCTTGATTGATTGCACGTTTAGCATCTATTTCTGTTGCGGTATGAGCGCCCCCAATAAGAGAAGTACTATGAGGGTAGAGCTTTGATGCTTCAAGATACAGTTTGTTTTCAGAGTTTTGGCCTGCACAAATAACAATATGATCAACATCTAAGATAATTTCTTTTTCATCAATTGTAAGATGAAGGCCCTGATCAGAAACTTTATTATATTCCACTCCAGCGAGCATTTTTATTTTTTTGTCTTTGAGCGATTGCCTATGTATCCAGCCTGTTGTTTTTCCAAGAGTTTTTCCATGCTTTGTTTTTTTTCTTTGTAGAAGATAAATTTCTCTAAATGATTCAACAGGTTCTTTATTAGTGAGTGCGCCTCTTTGTTTATAGTCGCAATCAATTCCCCATTCTTTAAAAAATGCTTTTTTGTCTAAACTCGTAGGTTGGTGTTCTGGGTTGTGGGCCAGATATTCAGCAATATCAAAACCTATTCCACCGGCCCCTATTATGGCAACTTTTTTACCAATAACAGGTTTTTTATTAATAAGGTCTTGGTAGCTAATACATTTTGGATGATCAATTCCTTCTATACTTGGAATCCGGGGAACAACTCCAGTTGAGAAAATATAGTGATCAAATTCTTGTTTTTGTA
>CATLVU010000020.1 GCA_950061135.1 uncultured Oligoflexia bacterium | reverse complement strand
TTTTTAAAAGAAGAGTATCATTTTTAGCATTAAATGCTTTTTCAACTTTTTCCAGAGTTTGTGATCTCAATTTTAAATAATCTATAGCACCTAGAGATGTTAGGGCCTCAATTCGCCGTACTCCACTAGCAAGAGAAGCTTCGGAACGAATAAGAAATGTACCAATTTCGGAAGTATTATTAACATGAGTTCCCCCACATAGTTCGACTGAAAAATCATCGATGGTTAAAACTCTTACTTCATCTCCATATTTTTCTCCAAATAATGCCATTGCTCCTTTCTGGTCAGCTTCATCTTTAGTCATTAGTTCAGCTTGCGCATAAAGAGCATCTTCAATTTTTTGATTCACAATGTTTTCTATTTGAACAAGTTCATCTTTTTTAAGAGCTTCAGTGTGTGTGAAGTCGAAACGTAGGTAATCAGGTGTTACTTTGGAGCCAGCTTGTTTAACATGATTTCCAAGTGTTTTAATTAGGGCCGCTTGAAGTAAGTGTGTTGCAGTATGATTTCTTTTTGTTTTTTCACGAAGTTGTTGATTAATTGAAAGAGTAACATTTTGTCCTTCTTTTAGAGAAGAAACATCTTTTAGAATATGAACTATAAAGTCTTCAATCGGCTTTTGAGTATCTATTACTAATAGATCGTTAATTGTTCCTTGATCACCAACTTGTCCTCCCCCTTCAGGATAAAAAGGAGTTTGCTTAGTCACCACATAGAAATATTCATTATGCTCAATAATTTTTTCGATTTTAGTTTCAAGTGTTGAAGTATCGTAACCTTTAAATGCAACTTCACCGACTTCTTGTTTTACTTGGTAGAAAAGGTTCTTCAATTCATCATCAGCAGAAAAATTAGCTGAGTCCTTAGAGAGTTGTTTTTGTTTCTCCATTTCTTGGTTAAAACCCTCTTGATCAAGTTCAAGGCCTGTATCATCTAGAATGATTTGTGTTAAATCCACAGGAAACCCATAGGTGTCATATAGCTTGAAAGCAGTTTGACCGCTAAAAATCTTACCTTTAGTTTTTTTGATTTCCTTTTGAATTAAATCCAATCCTACTTTTAAGGTTTTTCTAAATTTTTCTTCTTCAAGTCTAATTAATTTATCTGCGAGTTCGATATTTTCTTTATTTTGAGGGTATTGTTCCCCTAGGGTTTCAAATACCTCTGGTATAAACTCATGAAAGCAGTTGTTTGTTACTTCTAATTGATCAAGAAATCTAATTGCACGTCTTATTATACGACGTAAGACATAGCCCCTTCCTTCATTACTTGGGATTACACCGTCTGTAATTAGAAAGACACTAGACCTGATATGGTCACAAAGAACTCTCATGGCTGTTGTGTATTTTTCATCATCGTATTTTTTACCGCTAATGGCTTCAATTTTTTTGATGATAGGTGCAAATACATCAGTATCATAATTCCAGTACTTTCCCTGAAGGCATGCAATAAGTCTTTCTAACCCAGCACCAGTGTCTACTGAAGGAGCAGGAAGCTCTCGTCGTTTGATTTCTCCATTTTCTTTAAATTTTTCATATTGCATAAAAACAAGATTCCAAACTTCAACATATCTTCCTTCGTCATCTAAAATACAATCACTAGTGTCAGCACCGTCAGAGTGTTCAGGGCCATGATCAAAAAATATTTCAGAGCAAGGGCCACATGGGCCTATATCTCCCATTTCCCAAAAATTATCTTTGTCGCCACGATAGAAAATTCTATCCAGAGGAACACCTTGTTTTGTGTGCCAAATTTGTCTTGCTTCCTCATCTGTCTCATGAACAGTTACATAAAGTTTTTCTTTATCTATTTTAAGCTCTTTAGTTAGAAAGTCCCAAGCATAAGCTATAGCGTCTTCTTTGAAGTAGTCTCCAAAGGAAAAATTCCCAAGCATCTCAAAAAATGTGTGGTGTCTTGCAGTTTTTCCAACGTTTTCAAGGTCATTATGTTTACCGCCTGCTCGAACGCATTTTTGTATAGTTACTGCTCTTTTGGTTTCTGGAGTTTCACTTCCAGTAAAAAACTCTTTAAACTGATTCATTCCTGCATTTGCAAAAAGGAGCGTAGGGTCATTATGGGGTATTAGGGAGGAGGAAGGGTGCTCTCTATGTCCTCTGTCTTTAAAAAAATCGATAAACTGCTTTCTAATTTCTTGTGCTTTCATTTTTAACTCCATTATTGACCGATATCTTATAACATCATTAATGGAGGGGCTAGTGCGTCTATTAAAGAATTTTTACAAATAGCATCAAGTTAAAAATAATTACTTAGAGCTTGAGATATTTGGCTTTGATCATGCCCTTTTGA
Source organism: uncultured Oligoflexia bacterium (assembly GCA_950061135.1). Lineage (GTDB taxonomy): Bacteria > Bdellovibrionota > Bacteriovoracia > Bacteriovoracales > Bacteriovoracaceae > CATLVU01. The sequence goes on along the minus strand of CATLVU010000020.1, from coordinate 29,955 downwards.
GCATAAGAAGGAGTAAATTTTTCTTTTTAATTTCATCTTAGAGTTAAAGTCTTCGGGAATTTCTTTATACCGTAGTTTTTTTTGAATGAGATAATCAATTGTAGATTCTTGATAAAGCTCATATTTTTGTTCGATTTGTTCAATCTGCTCAACTGTAATATTAAGTTCCTCTTGTTTTAACTTATTAATGATATATGAATGGCCATAACCTTTTTCAAGATAGGACTTTATTTTTACTCTGATATACTCGTGCTCTTGTAAATACTGTTGCTCTATTAGCTTTTCAATCGCAGAGTCAATTTCATTTGTTTCAAACTCTTTATCATTTAGCTTTGTTCGAAGTTTGTACTCAGAATAATCTCTCATTGCAAGAAGCCTAATGGCGTATTGATATGCTTTGTTCATGATTAAAGTTTTGTAAATAAAGGGGAGTACTTAAAACTCCCCTGTTTTTTATTGTTTTTATTGTAAAGTTTTGGTTTTTTTCGCTTTTTTAGCTGTTGTTGGTTCTTCTTCGGTAATTTCACCCGTTTCCATATTTAAATTTGGGTTATCAATTAGGTTATACTTCATAAGAACTTTATTTTTAATCTCTTCCATCATTTCAGGGTTCTCAATTAAAAAAGTTTTAGAGTTTTCTCTACCTTGGCCAATTTTATTATTATTATAAGAGTACCAAGCACCTGCTTTATCAACAATTTTTTCTTTTACTGCAAGATCTAGTAAGTCACCTTCTTTAGAAATACCTGTACCATACATAATATCAAATTCTACCTCTCTGAATGGAGGAGCAACTTTATTTTTTACGATCTTAACTCTTGTTCTATTACCAATAACGCTCTCTGTATCTTTAATTGCACCAATTCTTCTAATATCCATACGAACTGAAGAGTAGAATTTTAACGCGTTTCCACCTGTTGTTGTTTCAGGATTTCCAAACATAACACCAATTTTCATTCTTAATTGGTTGATAAAAATCACAGTACAATTTGATCTAGAAATTGATCCTGTTAGTTTTCTTAATGCTTGAGACATTAATCTGGCTTGTAGACCCATATGAGAATCACCCATATCGCCTTCAAGCTCTGCTCTCGGAGTTAGGGCGGCAACGGAGTCAACAATTAGTAAATCAACAGCTCCAGATCTAACAAGCATATCTGTAATTTCTAATGCTTGCTCACCGCTATCAGGTTGAGAGATTAAAGTATTAGGAATATCAACACCAAGTTTAGAAGCATAGCTTGTGTCTAGGGCATGCTCGGCATCTACGAAAGCTACTGTCCCGCCTGCTTTTTGACATTCAGCTGCAATATGTAATGTTAATGTTGTTTTCCCTGAAGACTCAGGCCCATAAATTTCAATAATTCTACCCTTTGGAATACCACCAATACCTAAGGCAAGGTCAATACCTAGTGTACCTGTTGATATTGCGGGAACTTTTGGAGTTTCGCTTTCATTACCAAGCTTCATGATGGCACCTTTACCGAATTGTTTTTCAATCGTTGATAGTGCTAAGTCCAATGCTTTTTTCTTGTTTTCGTTAGATACCTGCTGTTGTGCCATTTTTTCTCCTTAAAATTATGTCCAATTGAGTATGATAATTTCTTATTTTTTAAAATTATCACTTTTCAGCTTTTTAGCCAAGCAATTTACGGAAAAAATACGGATTTTTTAAGTGGTTAAAATTACTCAAGTATTTATAAGTGTAAGGACATATTTGATAGTGATGAGGGACAAACCTGCATAGACACCGCTAATACAATCATCAAAAATAGTTCCAAAGCCGTGATCTACTTTTTTATCAAAGAAAGTCGCGGGATAAATTTTCTTAATATCAAAAACTCTGAAAAGAATAAAGACACCAAGAAGATCATAAAAATTAAGACTAGGGTAAATAAATAAAGCAGTAATGAGCATACCAATAACTTCATCAATTACTATCCAGCCAGGGTCATGGATTTGAAATTTTTTTTGAATAATTTGCGCACAAATACTACTGGTAAGAATTAGAAAAATGATTAGGACAATTAACAACCAGAGGGAAGCTTGAATCGAGAATAAAAAATAAATCAGTGGTAGTGTGAACAAACTCCCTGCAGTTCCAGGAGCTTTTGGAAAATAGCCGATACCAAAATAGCTCAGGTATGCCTTTAACAGATTATCTTTTATCTTTTGATCTTTCATTGTAGATAGGATAACTATCAATAGATATTTTTCAAAGGATTTAGTGAAGATTTATGGAACATCCAGAATATCTGAAACAATATAATTTAAATTGGCATTCATTAGATATATTAGCAGCAGGTGCTTCGTCGATTGATGTAAAACAATACTTAAAGCTAATCAAGACTAAGGAAGAGGCAGAGAGCTTTTTGTTGGCCTACGGCTATGACTTAAGTGATCCCGTACAAGCAGCCGAAATTTTTGGCAATTATCAAGAAGCATTACAGTTTATTAAGAAATATTTTTTGAAAGAGGGAAATCAAGAAGATGGCCTTGATCTTACAGTGCCAATGATTTTCTACACAATTACCGATGTAAGAGATCTTTTTTTGATCGCGACAAGAAGTTCTAAGGAATATTCAGAAGTAGATGCGGTTTGGGCTGGAATTGTATTAAAGGTAATGAATACAATTTTACACTTAGATAAAGATTTACGTCATCAGTATTTCAAGACAATTCAAACTCAGATTTTTGATCGTTTCTATAAATACATATATCGAGAAGATGAAGCATTGTTTTTGGTGGACGAGCAATCAAAAGTAAAAATACCTCTGTGTGAGTTTGAAACAAAGTCTAAAAAAGCTCGTGAAAGTATTATTATAAAATTATTGCACAAAAGAGAAAATGTTGCAGAAGAGCTTTTTGATAGAATCGGAGTGCGTTTTATAACTAAAAGTCGTTTTGATTGTATTCGAGTTCTGCATTTTTTACATCAAAATGATATTGTAATGGTTAACAATATTAAGCCATCTCGAACTCAAAATACGATGGTGAATCTAGAAAAACTTCAAGTAGAGTATAAACAATTAATTAAAGATTCTATTGCTAATAAACTTTCAGAAGATGCCTTCCTTGATAAAGCAAACGCTTTAATGTTGTCCTGTTATGATCAACCTTCAGATAATCGTAATAAGCATACATCAAAGGATTATAAAGCCATTCATTTTACAGCAAGGCAGTTAATCAAGTATAAAAACCCTTTCTATCAGAGTTTTAAAAATTTAAGAGAGGAAATAAAGGATCTTGATTGCCCTGAAGAAATTCGTCAAAAAATCATGGATGTTGATACAAGGTCAGTTGCTAGCGAGTTAAAATTTTTCTATCCTTTTGAAGTTCAAATCACTGATGAGGAAAGTCATCAAAAAAATACAGAAGGTGAAGCTTCTCATCAAGAATATAAAAGATCTCAAGTCCAATCTGCATTAACAAGACTGTTTAAACCATTATTGGAACTCGAAAAATAAATCTAATCTTTCGTTTATTATTTCTGGAAAATCAACTTGGGGAACATGGCTTCCATCATGAATAATATAAAGTTCTGCATTCGGAATCTTTTGTTGTAATAAGCGTTGGAGATAATTGGGTATGACTTTGTCTTTATTGCCTCCAACAACTAATGTTTTAGTTTGGATTTCCTCAACAAAGCTTAAGGCATCATGTCTTTGCATCTCATCGATTAATTGAAAGAAAATATGAGGCCCTAGTTCTCCTAGTTTATTCATATAGACTTCAATGAATTTACTATCAACTTGCTTGTAGTTAAATCCTCCAACGTGAAGAATCGTTTTAACAAAAGCATTCCAACCACCATATTTCCAAAACTTTTCTAAAAAAGCAGGATGCGATTTTAAAAGCTTTGTAAAAAGCGGGCGCAAACTTGAAAAAAGATGAGTGTTCATTAAAACATTTTGAACAGGAAAAATTGTTCCCGAAATTAACACAATCTTTGAAACTGTATTGGGGAATAAATGACAATATTCTAATGTGACATTAACCCCCATACTATGGCCTAACATGATAATATTATTGGCTCTAATTTCACTCAAGATTTGATGAAGATCTTTTGCCATATTATTAAAAGTTATTTCCTTTAGGTTTTCTTTACCAGAGGATTGATAATGTCCTCTGTAATCATGAATTAGAAATTTATATCCCTTTTTTTTAAAGTGATTTGTTTGCATCTTCCAATGATCGTTATTACAGACAAGGCCGTAGTTAAGAACAATTAAGTTCTCTACCTCCTCATGATGAGGAAAGTTTGTAGCATAAAAAACTTGTTCATTATCTTGTGTTTTACAAAAGTTGCTATAAAGTTTCATTATCTTATTTAGTAAGCTCTAAGAGCAGTTCTGCAAGGTTTGGATTGTTTGGAACTTCTTCTTGAGTGATTTTGTTTAACGCCTCTCTTGTTGTGATAATTTCAGTAAAGCTAATATCAAGTATTTGTATTTTTATTTGGTTAAATTCAATGATAGAGCCTGTCGTTATACTTTTGGATTTTAATGTTCGTTTCCCATTCACATGAAAGTACTCTGCTTCACCTGTTAGTATTGCCTGATGTCCTGTCTTTGAAATTTCAAAAAGAAGATGTTTGTCTGATATATTATTGTTTGGAAAGTATAATTGAGAATCAATATTAGACCCAACAGTGATACTGTTAAAATAAAAAATGTATTCACCATTTCTATTTAAATCTAAATCATTTTCGACTTTTACTCTGATCATAAAAAGATTTTATCACTTTTCCGGATTAAATTGTAGATGTGATTTTGTGATCTTCGGTGATTTTTAAAAGAATTTTATTCAATGCTTCTGGTTGGCTTGTTTTAAGGGTTTCATAATCCTTAATGACAGATTGAAATAGTTGGAGATCTTCAACTATATGTGCAATTTTAAAGGGGGAGCGATGGCCTGCTTGATCACTACCAAATAAATCTCCCTGTCCTCTGTTTTTAAGATCAGCTTCAGATATAACAAAACCGTCGGTAGATCGTTCGATTACTTGTAGACGCGTTAAAGATTCAGCTGATAATTTTTTGGTAGAAACAAGAAAGCAAAATCCTGCTTTATCCCCTCTTCCTACACGGCCGCGAAGTTGATGAAGTGAGCTTAAACCAAAACGTTCAGGATTATAGATTGCCATCACTGTAGCGGTTGGTACATTGATGCCGACTTCTATAACAGAGGTTGAAATCAAAAGTTGGCTTTTACCGCTCTCAAATTCTTGCATCCTTAAAGTTTTTTCTTGAGGCTTTAGGTTTCCATGTAAAAGCGAGATAGAAAACTCATTAAAATATTTTTGATAAAACTCTGATAAGGACTCAATATTTTCAATATCAAAATGTTCTGACTCCTCAATTGCAGGAACAACAATATAAACTTGTTCTCCCATGGAAAGTCTTGTTTTTAGAAAACTTAAATACTTTTCATAAGAGGTTGGCTGGACAATACGAGTCTTAATTCCTTTTCTTCCCTGAGGCATAGTTTTAATTGTAGAAATATCAAGGTCACCATATTGAACTAATTGTAAACTTCGGGGAATTGGCGTTGCTGTCATTATTAAAGTATGAACATTTTTTCCTTTTTTAGAGAGTTTAAGTCTTTGTTCGACTCCAAACTTATGTTGCTCATCGATAATAGTAAGACCTAAATCTTGAAAAAATACTTTGTCCTGAATGAGACTATGAGTTCCAATAATTAATTCAATCTTCCCTGATTCTAGTTTTTCATAAATAATACTTTTTTCTTTTTGAGTAGTACTTCCGACTAAAAGTTCTATTGATATTTGTTGCCCGAGAATTTTTTGAAATGTTTGAAAATGCTGTCTGGCCAAAGTTTCAGTAGGACACATGAAAGCAACTTGTTTTTTCTCTTTAATCATTAATAAGGATGCAATAATGGCAACTGTAGTCTTTCCAGAACCAACATCCCCTTGAATTAAGCGCATCATCGGACGGCCTGATTTTAAATCAAGTATAATTTGTTTGAGTACATTTTTTTGATCAATTGTTAGTTCATAAGGAAAAAGCGCAAAGAGTTTTTCTTCGTCTTTAATTTGAGATGAAATTTTAAATGCCCTTAGATGTTTATTTGCATTTTTTCTGGCCTGTACTTTGAGATGGTTTGTTAAAAATTCTTCATATTTGATTCGATCAATAAAATGTGCACTGTCTTTAGAGCTAACTTGATCAACATGAATAGCTTTTAAAGCTTTATTTAGAGAAATCAAATTTAAATTTTCACAGAGGTGTGAAGGTAACAAGCTTAATTCTTGTTCCCATAGAAAAGAGGGGATTTTACTTATAAACTTTTTAATCTCTTTTCCAGGCACGCCGGCAACAGTAGGGTAGTCTTGAATAGATGCGTCTTGTTCAAAACTCATAACTTCATCTACCTGAGGATTTGAAAAAATAATTTTTCCTTTTGATTCACTCGGTTTTCCTAAAAAGTAGAACGTTTTGAGTTCTTGGATTTTCTTTCGGTAATTTGGATAAAGATTAAAAAATTTTATATCAATCACGGAATCTGACAATTGATCTTGTACAGTTAAAACAGCATTAAATAATTGAACACTTTTCTTCCCTCTTCTTCCAAAGGCGGGATATAATTTGGAGTTAAGTATTTTTCCATGGCCAAAAAATAACTGACCTATTTCAACTTGTTTGAAACTTTGTAAGGGAGGAATGGCCTCGCTTCTTAAAGGAAAAATCCATACAAGTTGTTCAATGGTTTCAATACCTGCTTGAGTAAGTTTTTTAAGATTCTGAGAAGGTCTAGAGCTAAGACCTAAAATTGAGTCATTCCAATTATTTATACTCAATTGCTTCGACTTCATAATGAACATCGCCTTTTGGGGCTTTAACAATGACCTCGTCGCCCTCTTCTTTACCTAAAAGGGCTTTTCCCAAAGGAGAAAGATAAGATATTTTGTCTTTGGATGCTTGGGCCTCATCTTCGCCTACAATTTGATAAGTTTTACTCTCATCTTTTTCTTCATTATAGATTGTGACTGTTGCGCCAAAGACGATTGTATCACCTGAAAGAGTACTAGTATTGATAACCTGGCAGTTTCCTAGCTTGGCCTGTAATTCTGAAATTCGACCTTCTATATGTGACTGCTTCTCTTTAGCGGCATGATATTCTGCATTTTCTTTTAAATCTCCATGAGCGCGAGCCTCTGCTATAGCTTCTTTAACGGCTTCTCTTTCAACTTTAATAAGCTGTTCAAGTTCATTATCAAGAATCTGCTTCCCATAGAGGGTCATAGGTGATTTAGACATAATTTTCTCCGATTATTTTTTAAAAAGAGCGTTTGCTGCTGCCAAAAGATCTTCAGACTTTTTAGGCGAATTTTTCGGGTCCATTAAAATATAATGATCGCAAAAGTTTGCCTTCTCTTTATCTATAATTCTTTCAGCTACGGGTTCTTTACATTCGTTATAGGCATGAACATCATAAAATTTACACATATGGCAGCATCGTATGCTGGTCATACAACTTGGGCATTCTTCTGACCTTGCCACAGATTGCTCTGGTGCTAAATCTAAAGTTGAATGACATTTATAACATTTTACTTCCACAGGTAATCCTAAAAACCTTTTTGTACTCCAAAACTTATACCAGAGCTATTGCTATCTTGATAGGGGGAGAAATAAATTAGTGGTTTATTTCGTTTATTGTACTCATTGACGGCTTTTTCTAAAATTTTTTCATTTTGAAACTGAATTGTTTTAGAAATAAGGTAACTCGTTGCAATGAGAGCTGAGCCTGCAAGTAAAAATCGATTAGTATTTGCTGAATTTTCATTTTCGCCAGTTTTGATTAATCCCGACAAAATTAATAAGGAACCAAGGGTACTTGCTGAAGCTCCAAGGATAGTAGGTTTACTTTTTTCTTGATACTCATTTAGTAGTTTTTCGCTTTCAGGGTCTTTTTCAAGATAAAAGCGAAGGCCTTCACCTTTTTTATGTTCTCCTGCATCCACTAAAAGTTGTTGGTAATTAACTTGTGCGACTCGGGAACAAGTCTCGATTGCAAACGTATTAAAGGAAAAAAGAAAAATAAATAAAGTACTAATTTTTTTCATCTTGAATATTTTAGCACTTCACTGAATAAAATAAAATATCTTGGTCATTGTTTAATTAAAAAAGTCTCATTAGACTGTATTCATGGATATAATTAAAACAGGAATAGGGATTACTAAAACAATTAAAAACGTCGGACGTTTTCGTGAAATTCTCAGTGTATTGGCGAAACATGGGTTTGATGAATTTATTTATAAATCAAACTTGCATCTTTTAATTCCTAATTTTGTTATTCCTAAATCTCGTCTTAAATTAAACTTAGGTGATGATAAATCAGAAAATGAAGTTTGGGCTTCTGTCGGCCATCGATTACGAAAATCTTTTGAAGAATTAGGCCCTAGTTTTATAAAATTGGGTCAACTTTTATCAACTAGAGAAGATATTTTTAACGCAGCCTTTATTGCAGAGTTAAAAGAGCTTCAAAGTAATGTTTCTCCTTTTCCATTTGAAAAAGCCAAGCAAAGAATTGAAGAGGAATTGAGTAAACCAATCAACGAAGTGTTTAAGTCTGTTGATGAAAAGCCGCTTGGAGTTGCATCTATAGGGGCAGTTTATAAAGCTCAGCTTTTATCAGGTGAAAATGTTGTTATTAAGGTTAGAAGACCTGAAATTAAACGAACAATTTTAACAGATTTTGAAATTATTTATTACATCATAACAAGAGTGGAGAAGATTTCAAATGAGCTAAAGTACTTAGGTGTTTCTCGTGCGATAAAAGATTTTTTTCAAAGCATTCGTTTAGAATTAAATTTTTTGATTGAAGCGAACAATAATGAAAAACTTGCGAAGAATCTTAAAAAAATAGATACAGAGCAACTTTTTAAAATCCCAAAAGTTTATAAGGAATATTCAACAACTAAAATTTTAGTGATGGAATGTTTAGAGGGAAAACCGTTTAATCAAATAAAAAATCTTTCTGACTATCCTGATCTTGAAGAAAAACTGATTAAAGCTGTAAAAAACTTTATGCACACTCTTTTAGGAGATGGGTTTTTTCATGCAGATTTACATGGAGGAAATTTCTTTTATCTAGATGATGGAAAAATAGGGCTACTTGATTTTGGGTTGGTAGGAAATATAAGCCAGAAAAATAAAACAAGTCTTATTTCAATATTATATTCTCTTGTAAGTAATAATTATGAAAATCTCACCTTCGAGTTACTTGAGGTTGCGGACTATGATGATATTCCAGATGTTGATGTATTAACAAGAGACATAAAGGATGCACTTCATCCTTTTATTGGATTGAACGTTCAAGATCTAGACGTCACGGAACTTAGTAATTCAATCGTAACAACACTTGGTAAACATCAAATCTATTTACCACGCGAATGGTTTATAATTTTTAGAGCATTAATGACTTTAGATGGAGTTGGCAAATCTCTGAATATTAATCTTAATATTTTTGAAATCATAGAGTCTGAGATTAATACAATCTGGGGGGAAGTATTTTCTAAAGAAGCTCTGATTGAAGAGTCTTTGTGGCTTGGTAAAGATACTTTAAATTCAATTCGAGTATTACCTAGGCATATTAGATGGATTTTAAGAGAGTTTTCTAGAAGAAATTATGGATTTGAAATTGATATAAAAGGTCTTCGCCCAGAGCTTCAACACTTATCTAAAAGCTTAGTTTTTTGTACACTTATATTTTGCTCAACATTATTGTTTATTGCGGGTGTTTATTTTTTAAAAGACATGACCACTTTAAGTTTTAAGCATATGCCTATTCAAGTTTATTTATGCTGGGTAGTTTCCGGGATTTTAGTTTCAAGAGCTTTTTTGAAGAGGTATTAATTAAATATAGGCCCTCATATGAGGGCCATGGATTTTAATCTTCAAGTATTTGAACTTGATTATTCTCAAAAGAAGATGCTCGATCTTGAATTTCTTTATCTAATGATGAATCATTTATTTCTAAATCTTGATCATTTGTGATTTGAGTATAATCATCTTTAAGTTGAAGAAGTACCGGAGTATATTCAAACTCTATATCTAACATTCCATTTCTTGTTTGTTTTAATAATTGTTTTAAACAACCAGTGGCTTCTTCTTTTGATAATTTTTTATCAAGTGTTACCTTGGTAAGAGTCTGAGCAAAATTTGCAGTTGTTATAACAAACTCTTTCTCTCCTACGCTTAAATCAGCTTTAATTGAACAAAGTTTAGAATGTGATATTTTTACTAATTTTTGTAATCCAACAAATATAACATCAGTATTATCTTCAACAAAGACAGGCGATCCTGATCCGTATTTTTCGTACACCCTAACTTTTTTACCATTTGAGTCTTCATCATCATAATATGGATAATCAATAAGGCCACTGTATTCATCATTAGCTTTAACTTCGTAATTTTCGATAATTCCTTTGATCATTGGTTTAATATCAACAACAGCTGTTATTTTTTTAGAATGCCTATCATTTAGCTCTGAAATACCTTTAGACATTTGCGCATTACTAGAGATTGAAAATACCATTCCTAAAATAAGCGTTGTTACAATTTGCTTTCTCATTCTCTCTCCCTTTGTTTGTTTGCTGTAATATCGGCAAGGAAGATGCCATTTTTTGAATGGCTTTTGAGATCTATTTTGTATAAATATTAGTCATTAAATTAATATTGCATGAAATTTTTACGATATTAAATCGTCTCAAGTCCACAAAAATAGAAATGGTATTTACTCTCAATTTCTTTGAATTTGCCGGGGCCTAAAAAACCCTGTAGTAGATCAATATCTGAATGATTTAGATCAGTAATGTCTATATTATAAAGTGTACTAATAAAGGAGTGAAACTCTTTCTTGTTATTAATTTGTCCTAAAGCTGCAAACAGAGGTGTTGGTTTTATATCTTCATATTGATATGAGGACCATACTGATCCGTAATTTTGCATAATACTCAACTGTTCAGAGTCCATATAATAATATTCGTGAATAATATCAGTTAAATCTTGTCCCTTGTCTTTTATAAAATAATTAATAAGTTTTGACTCTCGATATATTCCATATACTTGGCATGAGGTGATATGTGAAAGCTCCTTCCAGTCTTTAGAGTCTCTTTGAAAACGAATTTCATATGGGTTATTTGAAAAATGAGCAGATACAATATCTAGATCAATTTTTTTAATCTCAAAATGATTATTAATGTCAGACTTCTTAGAAGCGTATTCAAACATTTCAATACAGGGATGAAAATTAAACTTGTTATAAAGATCAATTTTATCGCTCCATAAAAAATTTAATGCTTCTTGTGGATAACGTTTTAGTACATTGTTGAAAAACTCCTTAAATATTCCTTGTCCTTGAAACTGCTCATCGATTGCTATTCCACCAAACATATTGATGTTGAAAACATGATTATTTATTTTAAGAGATTTTTGCAACCGACCTATATGGCCTATAACTTTGTTATTATCAATTAACAGGTGGCAATGCTCAAAATTAGTAGAGTTAACAAGTGGATAAAAATCAATTTTAAATGAGTTTTTTGAGTTATACTCAAACGACTTTTCGATTAAGTCGATAGTGGCTTCTATTAAGTCTGGTCTTTTCTTTAAATTAGTTTGTTTCATCTACCTATATTCTAAGCCTTTAATAGCGTTTTCGGCAAAAAATTCCGGTAAAAATTAATTAAGTAAAAAAAATTAAAAAAGATTTTTATCCCCCGAGAAGTATTGTGATGAATCTATTTCATCTCACTTACTCAGGAAGATGTGAGTGAAACCCAATATCAAGGAGGATACAGATGGGTTTACGTATTAACACAAATGTATCGAGTTTAAATGCCCAGAGAAATCTAGGGAAAACTAGGCTCGCACAGCAAAAGACTTTGGAGCAATTGTCTTCAGGTCAGAGAATCAACCGTGCAGGTGATGACGCTGCAGGATTGGCAATCTCAGAAAACCTTAAAGCACAGATTAGAGGTTTAGGACAAGCAGAGAGAAATACACAAGATGGTATTTCACTAGTTCAAATCGCTGAAGGTGGTTTATCAGAAATTTCAAACATTCTAATTAGACTTAGAGAACTTGCAGTTCAAGCTGCTTCGGACACGATTGGTGCAACGGAAAGAAAATTTCTTAATGTTGAATTTGAGCAATTAGTGGCAGAGACAGATCGTATTGCAAACTCAACAGAATTTAACAGAGTACCACTATTAAATGGTACAGGTGCTGTTTTTGATATTCAAATTGGTACCAGAAATGATCCTTTGAGTGACAGACTTACATTTGATGCTTCAAGTGCAGATGTAAATGTTGCTGCTCTAGGATTAAACTTAGCATCAGTTGCAGATAAGATTTCTTCTCAGAACTCTTTAGCTTCAATTGATCAAGCAATTGTTTCTGTTTCGGGAATTAGAGCGGACTTTGGTGCTCTTCAAAACAGACTTCAATCAACGGCAAATAATATTCAAGTAAGTATTGAAAACTTGAGTGCTGCAAATTCAAGGGTTAGAGATGCTGATATCGCTTCTGCGACAGCTGAACTGACAAAGAATAATATCTTGATGCAAGCAGGTACTTCGGTTCTAGCTCAAGCGAATCAATCATCAACTAGTGCATTAACTCTTATCCAATCAGCTTCTAGCTAATAAGAGAGAACCCTAGTAGTTAGCGTGTTAAAACACGCATGTTGTTCAGAAACTCCTGCAAGAGTTAATGATGAGTATTAACAATTTGTGTAGGCATAGATTGTTAAAAGTTTAGTGACGGCTGTAGTGCAAAAACTAAATACTAACAAAAGAGCAGAAGGCTCGACGTAAAAACAAGGAGGTTTATTATGCGTAATGGAGATTAAAAATGGGATTAAGAATAAATACAAATGTACAGAGTATTTCTGCGCAAAGACAGCTAGGAAATACTAAAAGACAATTAGATAACAACTTAAGAAAGCTCTCAAGTGGGGAGCGTATTACAAGAGCTGCGGATGATGCTGCAGGGCTGGCAATTAGTGAAAACTTAAAGGCCCAAATCAGAGGACTCCAACAAGCAAAGAGGAACGCAGATGATGGTATTTCACTTGTTCAAACAGCGGAAGGGGGATTGTCAGAAATCTCTAATATCATTATCAGACTTCGTGAGCTTGCAGTTCAGTCTGCTTCGGACACAGTGGGGGACACTGAAAGAGGATTTTCAAATATTGAGTTTCAACAACTCAAAGATGAAATCCAAAGAATTTCAGAGTCATCAGAGTTTAACAGTCGAAAGCTCCTTAATGGACAGGGGGGACTGGTCGAGATACAAGTTGGATTTAGAAACAATCCAACTAATGATCGGATTAAATTCGACTCAGGAAGTATCGACTCAACACTGGCCTCACTTGGACTTACAGCAGAGAGTGTTGCTAACAAAGAAGGTGCACAATTGGCACTGGCAAAACTCGACGATGCTTTGGTTCAAGTCAATGGTGCAAGAGCAGATCTTGGTGCCCTTCAGAATAGGCTTACTTCAGTTGTTAACAATATTGGTGTATCAGTTGAGAATTACAGTGAGGCCAACTCACGGATAAGAGACGTAGATGTTGCAAAAGAAACAGCAGATATGACTCGAAATCAAATTCTTACACAAGCGGGTGCTTCCGTTCTGGCTCAGGCAAACCAGACACCACAACTTGCCTTAAAACTTTTATCATAAATGCCTACCCAGGGGTTGCCTCGAATGAGGCAACCTCTTTCTATTTTTGCTTTTTCAGATTAATGTTATAATTTTTTTATGAATGATAGAAAAAAAACGATCTTTATTGTCGGTCTTTCGTCAATGGTTGGGTCTAATCTCGCTGAAATTTTAAAAAATCGATATCGAGTTATAGGGTCATATCATAAAAATCCAATTGAGATCGATGGTGTTCTGAGTGTTCAATGTGACATCACAGATAAAGAGCAAGTTCGTAGAGTAATGTATTTATTTAAACCAGATTTTACAATCTATGCAGCAGGTTTAACTTCTTTAGAAGACTGTCAAAATGATCCGCAATTATCCGACTCCTTAAATACGGGCGGTATTTTCCATGTTACAAGTGCAACTGAACGTTATAATTCAAGGTTTATTTATATAAGCAGTTCTTATATTTTTTCAGGCGAAAAAAAATGTTTTCTAGAACATGATTCTCCAACCCCTTCAAGTGTTTATGGTAATTCTGTCACATCGGCTGAGTTTTATATTCAAAAATCTTGTTTGAATTATATGATACTAAGGTGTTCCCCCTTTATAGGAAGAACCTTTCATCCTCAAGACCTATCATTCACTGAGTATCTAGATAAGAATAATATGTTTAATCGTAAAATAATATGTGACTCAGTCGTTTATAATGGATATTTAGATTTTTATACTCTAGCTCAGGTTGTTGATAGAGCAATTAGACGCGGAGTGATTAACAAAGTTTATAATGTAACAACGATGAATATGATGAATCGATATGAGCTTGCCTATGAGTATATGCAAGAATTTAATATGAATACAAATCTTCTTGTTAAAGGAGAGTGGGGCTTTCCTCGAACTGAAAATAAATTGGCCTTACAAAACCTTGGTGAAGAACTTTTTTTTGAGTTAGACACAAAACTAATAGAAAGAGAATTAGACTTTAAGCCGCCGAGTATAAAAGAAGTTGTTAAGCGCTTTAAAATGTCAGTTGAAAAAAACATCGAAGTAAAAGATCGTAAGAAAACAGATGGAATTAATTTTATCTAGCAGAATGTTTTATAAACTCTGTTAGGTAATGTCTAACAAGAGAATCCAGTTCTACGTTTTCGCCTTTAAACTTCCAATAGATATTATTAAAAGGGCCCACGTGAGCTTTAATTTCATGAATTCTTTGCTTAGAGTCTTGTTCAAAGTTTAATCTTGCTGCAAATAAACCACCTGAATTAGAAAGAAACCCAAGGGAAATTGTATCAATAGACTTTCTTGCAATAACTAGTTTCAGAGAGTTTCTGAATAACATAAAATCATTAATTGTATTTGAAATTTTAAAAACTTTTATAACCTTTGATTCTCCATTTACCTCTTTTCTCAAATTATTAAAAAGTGAAACGGCTAAATCAAACTTTTCTCGAAGTTGTTCCATTAACTCAATTGAGGATTCTTCCAGAAGTTTTGATGGATCAAGATGTTCAGTGAAATTAATAACACCTGACTCTTCCATTTGAATTTCATCCAAAGCTAAGTTTTCGATCCATTTTGTAGAATAATTTTCGTGACTTGTGTCCATACTATAATGGTCAGAGTTTTTATGTCTCATGTCAAGAAAGTTTAGACAGGGCTTAGGTAACTGCTACTTTGGTTTCGCGCCCCTATAAAATAGGTGGGCGCAATTAGTAATTACTTTAGGCTTCTCATTTAGCAAGTTTAATTTATAAACTTGTTGAGCATGCTCACTGTAATCAGGGACAGCTCCCGAAATAAAAGTTGTAGGGCGAAACTCAATTTTCAGCCCCTAAACCCTATACCCATTATAGCAAAGAATTTCAGCAATGTTCTAGCTAGTGAAAAATTTTAGTCTTGATTATAAAAAAACCGAGCATTTTTATGCTAAGTAGTTATAAATACAGGCGTTTTTACATATTGCGTTATTGTGGTATAATATTTATCTAAAGTATTTTCTAATGGTTACCGAAAAAATCTTTAGTAAATATCAGGAGCAGTATTTATGAAAAAAGAATTGATTGCGTTTTTAAAAGATGAAGAGGGGCAAACTTCAACAGAGTATATCTTGTTAGTTGCAGTTGTAGCTGCTGTTATCTTTAAGTTTAGAAAAAGCTTAGAAGATAACTTAACAGGATTGATTGATGGAGTATTTGGTAAGTCTCAGGACATCTTAAAAGATTTATAGGAATAATTTTCCATAATTTATATAATAAAAGCTCATAAGCTATTATAAGTTTATGAGCTTTTTTACGTCCAAGGGGCAGGCCCTTGTAGAATATACTCTTCTTGTTGTTTTTCTTTTGGTTTTAACATCAAAAATTATCGGAACATTTACTAGTTTTGTCAGTGATACCATGGGAAACCTAGGTCATGTCTTAACTGTCCATTTGAGCTCCGGTTCTTGTGAGAGTGAATGTTTTTTTGATGGTTTTGGAAATGATTTAAATTAATGATTCCTGTAAGTTTATATCTTTTTATTTTAATTGAATTATTTTTTGTCTCCATGGGAGATTTACGAGAGAGAAAAATTCCAAATATTTGGGCATTAATGAATATTGCAGTTTATTGTTTTGTTTTTTTCTTTTTCCCGACCTTTTATGATTTCAATCTAAAAGCAATGTTATTTCCTATGGCCTTTATTGGTGTAGGTTTTGTCTTATTTGTATTTAAGATAATGGGTGGAGGAGACTCTAAATTTCTCGCGTCATTATTTTTGATTATTCCAGTGAAGTTTCAAGACAAAATGTTTCATTACTTAATCTTAACAACTTTTTTGATTGGAATAACTTTTTTAATTCGAAGTATTTGGATTCATCGAAAAAAATTACAACTTAGTTTTCAAAGAAGAGATATCAACGGCATTAAAGAGTGTTTTGGTAGCAAGTTTGCCTATGCTCCAGTAGTGCTGATTTCATGGGTGTATTTGGGATGGGATTACAGAAAAATATTTTTTTAAAAAGTGAACAAGGACAATCTACTGTTGAATATATCTTACTATTTGCGGTGGTTATTTCTTTAATTAGTTTGGTATTTAAGAGTGAAAGCTTTAAAAACTTATTTGGTGAGCAAGGAGAATTTGCTACAATATATAAGAGTGAGATAGAGTTTTCTTACAGAAACGCACTTCCAGGGAGGGAAGCTTTTGCTGTACCAAATTATCAAGAACCTAATGCGCAACCATCCTACCAAGGAAGGTTTTTCATCGCATTGGACCAATACCCTTCACAATGAGAATGGACAATCTGCGATAGAGTTTATTCTAACTTTTGCCTTTGCATTAGGCTTAACATTTATTTTTATAAGTCAGGCCGTAAATATGACAGAAGGTTATCTAGTACATTACGCGAATTTCATGGCCTCAAGAACTTATCTAGTTCAAGAAAGAGCAGGGGATAATGATGCTGATGCAAGTTTTAATTTTGCAGGAAATAGGGCCAGAGAAGTTTTTGATAGTTATTCTTTGGGTGACTTCGATATAGATGCTGAATTTCAATTTTTTAAACCAACTCCTCAAGGACAAAACAGCGCTGTTTTTACAGGGACAACTGCAAGGTTTCAAAAAAGAATTTCACCTCTAGCCTTTGTAGGAGGGACAACCGAAGTTACTTTGTTGTCAGAGTCATTCCTAGGGAAAGAACCTACAAGGTCAACTTGTTATGAAATGGTTTGCCGTGCAATTACAGGGAATAGGCAGACCTGTTTAACTAGTGACACAAGTATTGATGTAACATTGTATGATAATGGATGTTGATAGAATGAAACGTTTTAAATTAAATAAAAATCAAAAAGGCCAAGCGTTAATAGAGTTTATGCTTTTTTTGCCATTTATTTTAATGATGTATTCTGTGACGTTATCAATCTCTGCTTCTATTAACGGAGCAATTAATCAACAAAAAATTACTCGAGGCTATTTTTATTATAGAGCAATGAATAATTCCTCTATGCCAAAACCTAGAAGAGACTCGCCTATTTATAATAAGTTTAGAGTGTTTGGACAGCAGATCTCAGGATGGCGAGATCAGTTAAGGGGAATAACTCCTTTGAAGGCCTGTTACAAATTTAGAATTCCTTTTGCCGCAGGTACGGGAGGAGATGATTGCGAAGTGGGCTATCAAAATAGAATTACTCAACTAATAAGAGTTGGAACAGTTTACGGTGTCTGCGCTGAAACTCACGTTACGAGCGGGGGCAGAATTTTAAAAGCAATACACGCAGGAGATCCAAGAGCTGTAATAGGGCCTGATGCTTGTAATTTAAGAAATTAATGCCTGCTTTAGAAGTAAAATTATAGGGTTACAATAGATTAAAGGGAAAATATGAATAGTAGAGCATTTACATTGAGTTTATTGATAGCGGGGATCGCTGTTTTTATGGTTATCTCTTATATTGATGGAGTTGAGTCTCAGTACAAGAATAATTATGGAAACCAAGTTCCTGTTGTAACCGCCAAAATAGACATTAAAGAATTAGAACTGATTGATGATAGAAAAGTTGGGATAACAAGTGTTCCTAAAAAATATCTTATGCCAGGAGCATTTCAAAAAGTTGAATCTTTATATAACACAATTGCGGCAGTACCAATTAAAAAAGGGGAGCAGATCACGCAGCCACGTATTACTTACCCTGGAGCAAAGTCTGGATTGGCAAAGCAAATTAGTGTTGGAAAAAGGGCCTTTGCAATTCAAGTATCAGAAGGACAATCGGTTAGTCGATTAATAAAACCAGGAGACAGAGTAGATGTACTGGCGCTAATTGATTATGCAGGGGGAAGAAAAGAGCTTCAAAAAGTAAAAACTGTTTTACAAGATGTTTATGTATTGGCAACAGGAAGAAGAGTAACAAGAGAGATTCCATTAGTAGGTCTTAAAGTTGATAAAGAAATTAAAAAATTAGATTTAAATACTGTAAGTAATTTTAATACAGTAACTTTAGAGCTATCTCCTTATGAAGTTCAAAAAATGATTTTTTTGGTTAAGCAAGGTAGTGGTATTTATCTCTCGTTAAGAAATAATGATGATAAAGCAATCGAAAGGATTAGCGGAACAAGACTATTCGATGTTCTAGGGGAAGATGCAGCTGAGGCGAAAGCATATTTTGCTGAAAAAGAAGCAAAAGAGGCCAGAAAAAGGTGAAGTACTATTTCTTATTTTTACTATTATTCACAAGCATAAGTTATGGACAGGTTAAGGAAACTGATCTCGATGTTGCAATCGGAATTGATGAGACTGTACGGCTTGATTATAAATTTAATACAAAAATTCAGATTGGTAATGAGTCTGTTGTTCAATTAGTTCTTTCAATTCAAAATAGAGAAATTACTTTTCGGGGAATTAAAGCAGGAAAAACTTCGGTTACTGTTAGAGATTCTTCTGGAGACATTAGAGATAAATTCATTGTCAATGTTACTTCAGATGGAAACTCAAATATTGTTAGAGAGTTGAGAGAACTTCTTGGTGATATAGAAGGCCTAGAAATAACCATAAAAGGTGGAAAAGTTGTTGTAGAGGGAGAAATTGTAGTACCTGGAAAAATCGGAAAAATACAAACAATCTTGGCCCGCTACCCTGACGTTCTACCGCTGGTTGAATATTCACAACAGACGCAAGTATTGATTGCAAGGGTTATGCAAGATGCAATCAATAAAAATGGCATGAAAGATGTAACCGTTAAGGTTGTAAATGGGGATTATTGGCTTGAAGGAGTTGTCACAAGTGATGCAAAAAAAGACTTAGCAAAAGAGATCGCAGATGCCTATAAGCCTGATAGCCTAAATGGTTTAGGTATCGCTGCTGGAGGTGTGCGCTTTGAAGGCAAGGTTCGAGGGACTATTGTTAATTTTGTGAGTGTGAATGAGAAAAAAGATCCAGAGCCACCACCAAAACTAGTAAAAATTGCAGCACAATTTGTTGAACTTTCAAAAGATTATAATAAAGCTTTTGCTTTTAAATGGGCCCCATTTTTAGGGACAGATGCTTCTATTAGCTTTGGTAAAACAACAGAGGGAGGAGTAACCACTGAGGAAAATGGAACTCTTTCAGGGACAATTACTAGACTCTTTCCTAAGTTGGAATCGGCTAAACAGGCAGGTTACGCGCGAGTTATTCAATCGGGAATGGTGGTTGTAAGTGAAGGAAAAAAAGCGACCATTAATAAATCGTCATCAATAAATTTTAGCGTCGGAACAGGAGAGTTTGCCCAAGCTTCATCTGCAAATATTACTTTTAGACTTGATGTGACTCCAAGAATAGGTGCCCAAGAAAATATTCAGTTAGAAGGATTAACAGTTAACGTAACACTGCCAAATGGAAGAGATTCTGGGGGTAGTCCTTCAACAACTGAAAATCAAATACAAACTGAGCTTGTTGTAAAGGCAAGTGAATCGGCAGTTATTGGAGGAGTTGTACAATCTTCATCAACTACAGAATATGATAAAAACGATCCTGATCCTGTGAACGCACAATCTTCGGGAGGAGAGGGTGATGGAAATAGTAGTGCACAGTCTGCACCTTTGTTTAATTTACTTCGTTCAAAAAGTTATTCAACAAAAAAGTCTCAGTTTGTTGTTTTTGTAACACCTGAGATCTTAGAATCTGCATCAGTAGGAACTGAGGAGATTAGAAAAAAGTTTAAGAAGAGAGAAAGATAATGCCAGGACATATAATAAGTATTATTGGAGGAAAAGGCGGCGTAGGAAAATCACAAGTTGCTGCAAATCTTGCCTTTGCCTTTGCTGCTGAGAATAGGCAGAAATCTCTTTTGTTAGACTTTGACAAGAAGGCCTGTGGAGATCAAAACTTAATCACAGGGATACGCTCTAAAAAAACAGTTAAAGACCTAGCGGGCTTTAATGGTTCATTAGATCCAAGATCGATAAATATGTTTATTGGGGTACACAAACAAGGTGTACACTATATAAGTATGCCAACTGACACATCGGCAGCAGAGCAGATAGATTCTGATGCTTTAGGAAAAAGCTTAAAAGCAGTAACAAATTTATATCCTATAACGATAATCGATGCTGGCTCAGAGTTGAATGATTTATCTCTAAAGGCTTTAGAGTATTCAACATTAATAATTATGGTTGTTTCTCAGGATGTACTAGCAGTAAACCAAACAAGAAGAATGTATAGCGATCTAATTACGATGCTCTTTCCAAAAGAGATGATTCAAGTCGTAGTTAATCAATTTCAAAAGGGTCACCCTGTAGGGACAGATGTTATAGGCAAACAAATAGGAAAGCCTGTATTTTCGATTATTCCCAAAGATGACCAAGGGTGTACAAGGGCCCTAAGTTCGGCAGCGCCATTAATAACGTTATCTAAAAATTCACCATTATCCCAAGGTGTTACAGATACTGTAAGAAAGCTTAAACAAAAAAATGTTTTAAGTGCATTGGAAAAACTTAAAAAACCAGAGAATACAAATTCTAAACATATGGACAGCAAAACCACGACAACTAAAAGTGGTAAAAATCCTTGGACTGAATTAAAAGCAAGAATTCACAGATCTCTAGTTGAAGAAATGGATTTAAAAAAACAAAACGATGATGATCCAAAAGCTCAAGTTATACTTAGAGAAAAAACAAAAAAAGTTGTTGTTGATCTTTTAGGTAAAGAAGATACAAAAGGAATTTTAAATAATAGAGAAGATAGTAATCGTATAGTTAAAGAGATTTTAGATGAAGCCTTAGGGCTTGGGCCATTAGAAGATCTTCTTTCCGATAAATCGATTTCAGAGATTATGGTTGTAGGACCTGATAAAATTTACTTTGAACAAAGTGGGAAAAATAAAAAATCAGAAATAACCTTCACTAACAATCGTCAGGTCTTAAATGTTATTGAAAGAATTGTTTCTCCTATTGGTAGACGTATCGATGAAAAAACTCCTTACGTCGATGCAAGACTAAGTGATGGTTCAAGGGTGCATGCGATTATACCTCCTTGTGCATTGGATGGCGGTACAATAACTATTAGAAAGTTTCCGGAAAACAGATTAACTTACAAAGATCTTGTAAATTATAATTCAATGACCCAAAATATGGCCGACTTCCTGAGAATATGTGTCGAAGCTCATAGAAATATTGTTGTCTCAGGGGGGACAGGATCAGGTAAGACAACCTTGATTAATATGCTAGGTGGATTTATTCCTGCGAACGAAAGAATTATTACCTGTGAAGATTCAGCTGAATTAGACTTTCCACAAGATCACGTTGTAAGGTTAGAGACAAAACCGCCTTCTCTAGAAGGAGATGGTGCCGTTGATATTCGATGTCTTGTAAAACAAACACTAAGAATGAAGCCTGATAGAATTGTCGTTGGTGAGTGTAGAGGGGGAGAAACTCTCGATATGCTTCAAGCAATGAACACAGGTCACGATGGTTCGATGACAACTGTTCACTCAAACACTCCAAGAGATTGTATGTCTAGACTTGAAACTTTAGTTCAGTATGCAGGAACAGGGATATCACCTAAGGCGATAAAAGAGATGATCTCTTCTGCAGTTCATATGGTTGTTCAGCAATCAAGACTTGAAGATGGTTCAAGAAAAATAATGAATATCACTGAAGTCGGTGGAATGCAGGGAGATGTTATTACTCTACAAGATATTTTTGTTTTTAAACAAGAGTCTATAGATAAAAAAGGAAAAATCGTCGGCCGATTTATGGCGACAGGGTTTATTCCTCAGTTTATAGAAACACTCGAGAAAAAAGGCTTTAAAGTTCCTAGGGGATTGTTTAAAAATGAATAAATTATTCTTCCTAAGTATTAATATTCTTTTTTCATTACCAGTCTTTGCACAGGAAGTTACAGAACAAAGAAAGTTAAACTTTTTTTCAGATGTTATGGGGCAAAAGGGTATAGTCCTTGTTATAGGGCTGATGTTTTTTTTCTTTTCCTATAGAAACTCAGTTAAGCTTTTTGCATGGATTGAAGACCAAACCTTTGGTACTCGTGATTATATTTTACAAAAATGTGAGCTTCTTTTTTGGGAAGTTGAATCAGTGAAAATAACTTATCTTTTACTGTTTTTAACTTTTGGACTTTCTACTATTGCCTTTAGTATTTGTGCACTCTTTGGAAACTTCACTCTCGGAATTGCTTTGGCCATACTTTTGAGTATTATCGGTTGGAAAATCCCTCGGCCAGTTATGGACTACTTAGTAGAAAAAAGAATAAAAGAGTATGAAACCCAAATGGTTGATGGCCTAAACCTTCTATCTAACGGACTTCGAGCAGGACTTTCTGTTCCACAGTCCTTGGCATTAGTTGTAGATGAACTTCCGAAACCTATCAGTCAAGAATTTGGACTGATTCTCCAACAAGCTAAAATTGGTGTTCCTCTTGATGAGGCGTTTGAAAACTTGGCAACAAGAGTCCCTACCGAAGATAATGATATGTTTGTTTCATCTATTGGAATATTAAGAGAAACAGGGGGTAACCTTGCAGAGGTTTTTGATACGATTGCTGGTGTAATAAGAGAACGAGTGCGATTAAAACAAAAAATAGATACCTATGTTGCTCAAGGGAAAATGCAAGGGGGAGTTATTGCAAGTATGCCTACGGCAATGCTTGCCTATTTTGGCTCAACTGACCCGGACGCAGTTTCCGCCTTATTTACGAATCCCATTGGTATTATAATGTTATTGATTGCGTATGCAATGAACATAGTCGGTTTTATTGCAATGTTAAAGGTAATAAAAATTAAAGTATAATTAAGTTTGATCCGAATAGAACTTAAGAAAGTAAATACACCCATAAAGGAAGGGATATGAAGTACGGTAAATTATTAATTTTAATGTCATTTTTAACGTCATCAGCTTTTGGTGGAGTGAACCTGAAAAATGGTAATTTTTATATTTCTTATGGAGATATATCAGTTCCAGGAACAGGGAAGAAGTTAGAAATAATAAGAACCTATAATTCTAAATCGACTGAGAAAGGTTGGTTTGGTTTCGGTTGGGGAAGTGTTTACGAGACAAAACTAGTTCCTTCGGCAGATGGCTGTGCAGTAATCCATGAACATGGTGCTGGTGGAAAAACTAGGTTTTGCCCAAAGAATACCGTTGATCCTAAAAAGGCTTCACAAAAAATAATTGCTAAAATGAAAGAGAGCTCTAAAGCATTAACAGGAAATGCGGAAAAAACTCTTTTAGAAAAGCTAATGAATAATGCTGAATTAAGACATGCATATGCAAGAAGGTTTAAAGTTAAAACACAATTAGCTTCAGGATCAGAGCTTTATTCAAACGATAGAGGTATTCAGAAAATCAAAGTAACGAATGATGGTTATATGAGAGAATCAAATGATGGCCTAAAAGAATACTTTGATAAAGCCGGAAACTTAGTAAAAACCGTAGATAAAAATAATTATAAAGTAGAATTAACTTATAAAGATCAAAAACTTTTCTCTATAAAAGATTCATTTGCAAAGCAAGTATTTTTTGATTGGTATGCAAATGGGAGAGTGAAAGCATTATGGTCACTTGGCGATAAAAAAGCATTGTTCAAATATGAAAATGACAATCTTGTTTATTCTAAAGATATTGGCGGAAATCAATATGGATATGAATATGATGGAAGTCATAACCTAACTAAGGTTGTTTATAATCCAGGTAGGAAAAAAGGCGAAAAAGAAGATTCCATGATGATGGAATATGATCAAAAGACATCTTTTATTTCAAAAATTACTGACCGTAATGGTGATACTACAGCATATGAATATGGTGCTGCAGATAAAAACCCAAGAGATCATTATTGGACTTTAGTAACTAAAAAAGGCTTTAATAACAAAAAAGTTACTAATAGATATGAGTACGAAATTAAAACAAAACCAGACGGTCAAAGATATACGTATAGAATTTTGACAGTAATCAGTGGTGTAAAAACAGAAACAATTTATTCAGCTTGTTGTGGACTGCCAGTTAAAATTGCCAGAGGAAAACATGTAACTAACTTTGAATACAATGATAAGGGCCTTTTAACGAAAAAATCTTCTACAAAGGGAGAATATGTTAAAATAGATTATGATCCAAAGCTGAATAAAATCTCTAAAGTTGTTAATAATTCAGGTTGGACAAGTTTTACTTATGACAAAAAAGGGAATTTAACTAAAGCGGTCAATTCTAATGGTAAAGCAGTGCTATTAATTTATAACTCAAAAGGTAAGATTCAAAAAATGGTGGATCGAAATACAAAAACTAAAGAAAAAAGAGTGCTTGCATTTAAATATAGCTCTTTAGGTAAGCCCGTTGAGATTGAAATGGAAAAAGTAGGTAAGATTCAAGTCGCTTACGATAACTACGGTGAAATCAAGCGTGTTGAGTCTAAAGCAGGACATAAAATGGCACTACAAGTAACACAAGCGTTTCAAAACCTTTTAGCGATAGTGAAACCAGCCGGTGTTAATTTAAATATGTAATAAAAAACGAGGTATAATATGAAAAAAATATTATTAATTTTAGCATTAACATTTAGTTCAACTATTTATGCTGATTCCGAGCCCGCTCCAACTCCTGCGGCAGCTCAGCCTTGTGCTGACGAGAGAAATGCAGCTCCTAAAGTTGTACCAGATGATAGCGGTGATACACCTGTAAATCAGCCTGCTGCTCAAGATGATGCGGGTGATAATCCATCAACTTAAAATAGCGTTTTAAGTTTGAAATACAAACCACTTCTATGGTAAACTAAAAGACTGTAGAGGTGGTTTTTTTATGCTTAAAAATCAAAATGGTGTTTCGTTATTAGAAGTAATGATTGCTGCTGGGTTAGTCGCCATTATAAGTTTGGCAGTAATGAAGGTTTCGCAGAATGCTCAACAAGTTTCAACAAGAGCAAATACAAATCTAGACTTTAATTCAAGACATGATCAAATAAGACAAATACTTGCAAATCAAAGGCTTTGTTCTTTATTTTTGGGGGGAGTGACAACGATTACTGATCCTCCGGATCCTGCCACTGAAACATATCAGGCAATACCTGCTGCCAACGCTTTAACCAATGGAGAAGCAGGTGGAACTAATACACTAATTCAAGAAGGTTTAGAATTCAGCATTTCTGGTGCTCAATGGCGAATACGCTCAGTAGATGCTCAATTGATTAGTACGATTGGTAATCCATATTCTGGAACAGCCGCTAATCCTGTTAGTTTTGACCCTGATACAGGGGCAGGAAGTATACCTCCTACTATTTCAGATGATCCAAGTAAGGTTTTCCAGAAGTATTCTGCAAAAATCAGGGTGGGCTATGAGCATATAAAAGGTCCTCGAGGGGGCGTCTCATCTTTTAATAAGTTTTTTGACTTGAACCTGACTATGCTTGAGGAAGGAGCAAACAAAACAATAGTTGGTTGCTACGGAGATGCAGATGAGTATTTTGAAACAGCCTGTAATAATCTCGGTGGAAACTTAATAGACGGAGAATGTCTAGGCGCTCGCTTTAAAGAGGGAAATATTCTTAATACAGATCTGGCATCTGAAAATGTCGTTCAAGCAGATAAAATTTGTATAGGTGACCCTTCAATTGCTGAAAATTGCAAAACAGAAAATTTAATTAAAAGAGATGTTGCAAGCTGTTTTTGGCTTGTATATGACGATGATAAAGCTTCTCAGGGGGCTACTTACCCAAAACCACCTGCGGGAGGGGATATGGCCCCTAATAGCGAATATGCTTGTCCTGATAATAAAATTGCTTCTGGTTTTAGACTAAGGTATTCAGGAACCTCTCATAATGGATCTTCTTACACCGGTGGCGGAAGATTAATGCAGTTGCATGTTTTATGCTGTAATTATCGTTAATTTTTTAAACACTAAATTTTCCTTGTAGAAACTTTTTACAGACTCAAAACACAATTTCAATGCCTTGAAGGCACTTTCCTTTGGCACAGTCTATGCATTAATAAATGTACCTAAGATAAGAAAGGAGAGAGAGTATGAAAACATTATTTATTTTATTGGCCCTAATGGTATCAACAGGTTCTTTTGCTGGTCAGATCGCAGACGGAAACGAAGCAGTTGGTGCGACAATTTGTTCTGATTCAGAAAACCTAGCTTCTACATCAATTGTAGATACTGAAGACTCTGAAGCGAAGGGTACAATTAGAGACTAAAAAAACTTTTATTAATTTTTAAGCCCATTGTTTATAAGAACTTTGGGCTTTTTTAATTTTTCAAAAATCCAAATTCGTTAACTTTTTAAACACTAAATTTTCCTTGTAGAAACTTTTTACAGACTCAAAACACAATTTCAATGCCTTAAAGGCACTTTCCTTTGGCATAGTCTATGCATTAATAAATGTACCTAATACCAAACGGTAATTAACGCTAGGGTCGTTGAGCTGCTTTGTCGTCATCCTCAAGTACTAATTGTACATTCCGGTGACTCCTCATTGCTCGCCTACCTACCATTAATTCCTGTAATTGGTATATAATTAGAAAGGAGAGAGTATGAAAACATTATTTATTTTATTGGCACTAATAGTATCAACAGGTTCTTTTGCTGGTCAGATTGCAGATGGAAACGAAGCAGTTGGTGCGACAATTTGTTCTGATTCAGAAAACCTAGCTTCTACATCAATTGTAGACACTGAAGACTCTGAAGCAAAAGGTACAACCAGAGACTAGAAAGTATTATTTTTGGTCTACTAAAATTTTTTGTGCAAAGCTTTTAGCTTTTTCTAAGTAAATGATTGAATGGATCTGAAAAGATTCTTTGTATGGGGTAGAGAGACGATGTAATTTATTAAACAGAGTCTCATTACCTGACTCAAGAGTTAGAATGTAAAAACTTAGAGTGAAATAGCAAACAAGTTTAATGAAAAATTTGATCATCTTTTTTCTCTTATTTGAAATACTAAACGAACATAATACTCTTTTAGATTGTAGATAAGTTTGTAACTTGTACTGTATGAATCAAAAGAATCTTCAATTTTGTAAGAACTTAACCTTCCTTGTTCCATAGGATGTGAAATTGAAACAAGATAATTTTTTTCTAGAGCTGAAAGAGTATTTCCAAGAAGGATATTGGCACTTTCCTTAAATACCGATTGAAGTTCATTTAATTGAGTGGATTCAAGTTTGTGCTCATAAGTATCTATAAAACATAGACAATGACCTTGAAGATCGCCCTGTAAAATAAACTTGATAGCATTCTCATATTTAGTTTTCTCTACAATCTTATTAGATTTTAATAAGGGAGTATCTGAAACTAAGTAAATATGATTAAATATATTTAACTCTTCAGGTAATGCCTTTCTTAAATAAAAGTCCAGACTAAGTGGTTTTCCTGTTTCTAAAATCATAAGTTATCAAATCCATTACTAAGTAGCTTGTAGATTGATTCTAATAGCTGTTCTTGTTTTATCGGTTTTTGGATGAAATCTGAAGCTCCGGCAGAAATTGCCTCCATGACTATATTTTCTTGCGCCAAAGAAGAGATACAAATAACTGCAGTGTCAGGATTATTCTCAACGATAAATTCAGTTAATTCAAGCCCACTAATTTCAGGCATTACAATATCAACAATTGCAATATCCACATGACGATCTTTGATAAAGTTTGTGGCCTCTTTTGCACTTGAAGCTTCTCCAACAACATTTAAATTTGCTGCTTCTAAATATTTTGAGATTTCTTTTCGGGAAAAATCAGAATCATCCACTACTAAAATACGAGCATCTTTTTTATTCATAAAACAATTCTACTTCAAAAAAAAGAAAGATCAAAACAGAAGAAGATTTAAAGTCTTCTTCTGAGTGATTTATTAAGCGGCCATATTAGTAGGCTTTTGTGGTCTGGTTTTTGTATTTTTTGCTTTAATCTTCTTAGGCTCCCAGTCAAGTATTGCTACTTGCAGGACTTCATTAAAGTTTTTAACTGGTACAAAGTTGATTTTCTTTCTAAATTCCTCTGGAATATCGACTAAGTCTTTTTGGTTTTTCCAAGGAATAATAACAGTTTCAATTCCAACTCTCATGGCTGCAAGAGCTTTTTCTTTAATCCCACCAACAGGAAGCACTTTTCCGGTTAATGTGATTTCTCCAGTCATCGCAATATCTTTGCTAATTAGTGTATCAGTTAATAAAGAAACAATTGATGTTGCTAGAGTTATCCCTGCACTTGGGCCATCTTTAGGAATAGCACCTGCCGGTAAGTGAATATGAATTTCATTTTCATCAAACATTTCATGAGGAATGCCAAATTCTTCAGCGTTTGCGCGAATAAACCCCATCGCGGCCTGAGCAGATTCTCGCATAACATCACCGAGCTTCCCTGTTAATGTTATACCTTTACCTTTCATCTTTGTTGATTCGATAAATAGTATTTGCCCTCCAGCTGCTGTCCAAGCAAGCCCTGTAGCAACACCAACTTCATCATACTCTTTAATGTCTTCTTTAGAATAAAGAGCAGGTCCGAGTAACTCATCAACGGTTTGAGATAAAATATGAGTTTTGGATGATTCTCCGATCGCAATTTTTTTAGCGACCTTTCGGCATAATGATCCAATTTGTCTTTCAAGATTTCTTAACCCGGCTTCCATAGTAAAGCCATCGATTACAGAGATAACACCTTCATCGTGAAATTCGATATGATCATCTGTTATTCCATTTTCATCCATTTGCTTTGGAATTAAATATTTTTTAGAAATAGCTAGTTTTTCTTCTTGTGTATAACCACTCAAGTTTATAACTTCCATTCTATCTCTAAGCGGTCCAGGAATATTTTCTAGCATATTTGCTGTTGCGATAAACATAACTTGAGATAAATCATAAGGAACATTTAAAAAGTGATCTCTAAAACTAGAGTTTTGTTCAGGGTCCAGAACTTCTAGTAGTGCACTCGATGGATCACCTTTGTAGTCGGAACCTAATTTGTCTAGCTCATCAAGCATAATAACAGGATTAACTGTTTTTGCTTGTTTCATAGCTTGAATAAATCTTCCAGGCATAGAGCCTACATATGTTCTTCTATGCCCTCGAATTTCAGACTCATCTTTTACCCCACCAAGACTAATGCGAACAAACTCTCGTCCTGTCGCCTTGGCAATCGATTTTCCTAGTGATGTTTTACCAACCCCTGGAGGCCCAGAAAAACAAAGTATAGGTCCTTTAACTGATCCACCTTTTAAAGTACGAACAGCTAAATGTTCTAAAATTCTTTCTTTGATAGTTTCAAGGTCAAAATGATCTTGATCTAGTACTTCTTTTGCATGCATTAAATCAAGTATTTCTTCAGAGTGTT
>CATLVU010000019.1 GCA_950061135.1 uncultured Oligoflexia bacterium | reverse complement strand
AACACCGACTCTCCATTTGTACTAGTTGCTTCTGGAAAAACCGCCACATTAATTCCAGCACTTAAAGCTTCTGTAATTTCTTGAATTTCATGGCCAATATTGTCTTTGTTTTTTCTGTTTACAAATACACAACCGGCCAAAGAGCATAACTGTCCCAAAACAGCTGTGCGTTTCATCTCTAGTGATGTAACAAAAGAAGTTGGAAACCGAGAAGCGATTACCAATATATCAAGATAGCCCAAATGATTACAAACTATTAACTCTCCACCAATTTTAAAGCTCTGTATATTTGTCTTTACCTTTATACCAATAAGCAAAAGCAAAGCTTTTGAATATGCTTGCAATAAATAATTACAAAGTTTTCTCGTTTTATTTGGAAACAACGTAAGCATTGGTAATAATGGAATTGATATCGATATATAACTTATTAACAATAAACAGAAAATCGTAAGTTTAAATACTCCTCTTAAATAGTTTTGCATTTTATTCCTTACTCAAAAACTCTAAATAATTCAAAGTATTATAAAGAACTTCAGCTCGGCTTATAAGCGATGAGGTTTCTATATATTCTTTATTAGTATGTAAGTTCCCACCAATAGGGCCTAGTCCATCTACTCCAGAATTAGCTGGAGAGGATAAATAATTTATATCAGCAGCCCCGCCTGAATGAATAGACTCAGTCTTCCTTTCTTCTATGTGCTCTATAAAGTTGCAAATGATACTTGCCAGCTCTAGATTTGAATTTTTTAAGGTAAGAGGAGGACAATCATCTTCAATAGAATAAAAAACCTGAGCTAGTTTTTGAGAATAAGGACATTGTTCCAAACTTTCTGATAATAAACTCTCTAAAGAATGATGAATCTTATCTCTTTGTAATATAGTATTGAATCTCGTATCAATTTTGGCTTCCGCGTTCGCGCTAATAGTATTGTAACTGCTCTCTGATGTTTTAATCGCTCCAAAATTAACTCTCATTTTTTCCTGCTCATTATTTAATAACATCATTTCATATCCTATTCGAAATAACTGATGAGCAGCATTTATATACTCTTCTCCGAATCTGCCAGAATGTGCTGACCTTCCTTGAATTTTAATTTTATACCATCGATTTCCGTTTCTTGAATGAATAATTCTGCCTCGTGGGTCTGCTGGCTCTAACCCAAATAAAAAATGAGACTTTTGGCCTATCTGATTTAATAAAGAGTGAAAGCCTGTTGAGCCGAGTTCTTCATTTGGCGATATCATAAACCTTAATGAACAATTATGTCTTGGATTTCTAATCAAAAATTTTTCAAGAGAAGAAATACCAATAACAACCCCACCTTTATCGTCAGCAACACCAGCCCCATAGACTCTATCGTTTTTAGAGTCGATACTCAGAGGATAGCGATCCGGATTATTTACTGTGTCAGTATGTCCTATTAGAGTAAACCAATTATCTACTTGTCCTTTTTTTTCGGCAATTAACATTGGGCCTGAAGAGACTTCAGTATTTTTTATCATTTGTGTTTGAAAACCTAACCTTTCCAATTTTTTTGCGACATAATACTGAGCAGTTTCAACTCCCTTATAGTTCTTTGTTTGGGAGTTTATACTAACCAGTTCTATGAGGTTGAGAAGAGGGTCTTCAAGTGCAACACTTTTAATATTAGATTCTATTTGATAATTCATGATTAAAAGGATTGCATAATAATAATCATCTGAATTGTTAAATTAACGTCATAGTTTTGTTAGGATAGTGTTAATCCCTTTTCGAATTCATATATTTTATAGATGATAAGCAAAAATTAGGAACTCACAATGAAGCTTTTATTACTCAAACACCAAGTACCAATGATTAAAGTTTTCTCAAAATTATTCATGTCCACAATCAAAAAGAATAAAAAAAAGCAAAATACAGACATTAAAACTGTTAAAACAAATATTTGGCCTGAAAAAGAGTTAATTGAAGCATTTCATCAATGGAATGGAGTTGGAAATAAATACTCATCAACCATAGCGCCTCATTTTTTCCCCCAATGGTCCTTCCCCTCTTTGTTTGAGATTTTAAAACAAACCAATTTCCCTCTATTCAAAATCATGAATCAGGGCTGTAAACTAACTGTTTTAAGCTCTATTGCTCAAGATCATGAACTTGTCATTAAAGCTCAATTAGAAAATATTGAGCATGAAGAAACGAAGATTCGAATCAATCAACAAGTAAGTATTTCCCAAAATAATCAACCTCTTATAGATGCTCTCATTTACAGCGTGATTCCTATAAAGAAAAATCTTAAAAAAAACGAAATCAAGCTGGACGAAAACTACGAGCAAGCTTTTGAAATAAATTTTAATCAAAAAATGATAAGAGAATTTGGATTAATTTCTGGAGATTTAAACCCAATTCATATGAGTAGTTTTATGGCGCGCATGCTAGGGCATAAGTGCTCATTGGCCCATGGTTTTTCTATTCTCTCTAAAGTTTTTGAGCTTTATGAAACAGAGTATTCCAAAATTAAAGAAATCGATATTAAATTTCTTCGCCCTTTATATTTACCAAACACAGTTTCATTATTTATTTATCCCAAAAAAGATCTGAAACAAAAATTTATCGTTGTTTCCATGGACAAGAAGAAAATTCATGCAGCAGGCAGTGTTTTATCTTAACAAGACCTTAACTCATTCTTGATTATTACTTAACAGACAATATGAGTGATTCATTTCTATAATTCATAATGAGAAACAAAAAAAGGAAATCGACATGAAAGGAATCAACATCACTACCGTTTTTTATCCGGGACTAAGCTTTACAGACTGGGAACTAGAAGAGTTAACAATGGATCTTAGAGACGTTGCAAGCGAGTGTTTTACAGATATCCCCTATTACCAGGCCCTAACAGGAGAAAGAGAAGAGTTAGAAAGAACAGTAATTGCTCTTGCAAAAGATGATAATGGTGAACTCTTGGGTTTTTGTAGTTCTCTTGTTTTTGATGTCCCCAATTACGGTAAAGTTCTTCATTTAGGATTGACCTGTGTTTCTCCTAAAGCGAGAGGAAAAAAGCTAACTCACAAATTGGCAAGTAAGTTATTAATGCAATTTCTTTTAAAAGAATCTCTTTTCGGTTCGGTATGGGTTTCTAATTGTGCTTGTGTTCTATCAAGTCTTGGAAATGTCGCTCTTTATTTTGAAAATATATATCCTTCACCATTTTCAAAGAGCAGGCCCTCTCTGGATCATCTGAATATCGCAAAGTATATATCAGATCATTACCGTGAGCCCATCGCAATTAATAACGAAGCCGTTTTAAATACTAAAACATTTGTTTTTGAGGGAAGTGTAAAGGATGCTGTATTTGAAAAAGATGGCAATGATGCCAGATACTTTCATCGAAACAGAGAACTCACCAACTTTTATAAAAATATTATCGACTTTGAAAGAGGTGATGAAGTCTTACAGATTGGAAAAGTTTCTATGTTTACTTTTCCTAAGTATCTTTGGAACACTTCAAAAAGAAAGTCTAGTTTCTTACTTCAAAACGTCAAAGAAGCATAAATTAATAGCAATCTTATATCGCTTATGATTATAATTTAATTATGAGCAAAGAAATGAAACAAAAAGTCGAGATTCAACGACTAGGTGGTTATTTAAAAGAAGTTATTACTTTTTTAGATGACTCAGGAAAGCCTATAGGTAGTGTCGTTAACCCACTGATGGTCGAGCTAAAACCTCGAGATGTGGCCCAGATATTTGTTGGATCATTTTTAGTTGCTGCGCCTTTATGTTTTACTGAGGAAGTATGGAAATTAAGTGAGGAGTTACCATTACTTAATACATACTATTTAATACTGTGCTCTTTTGTAACTGTTGTTTGTTTTGTATATTTCAATTTTTATAGAAATAAACTACGTGGAAATGTCATTAATTTTATCAAAAGAATTATTGCTGTTTATACAATAACAACAACTAGCGTTTGCTTGATGCTTTTTTTAATAAATAAACTACCTTTTGATCAGTT
Organism: uncultured Oligoflexia bacterium; assembly: GCA_950061135.1. GTDB lineage: Bacteria > Bdellovibrionota > Bacteriovoracia > Bacteriovoracales > Bacteriovoracaceae > CATLVU01. The sequence goes on along the minus strand of CATLVU010000019.1, from coordinate 28,883 downwards.
TCCATTTGTTAGTTTTAAAAGAGTTATTATGATCGCTTTTCCAAGTGTATTTGGAGGGCTCATCACTGATTCACTCAAGTGATGGCCCTAAAGATAGCTTAATTAGTACTCGTCTGAACTTTCGCTTGATTCTATACTTTCAGATTCATCTTCTTCGGTCTCATCATCAGTCATAATTTCATCTGAATCAGATGAAGTATCACCGTCCATTACCTGAGCAAATTGCTGTTCTGTGGTTACCTCTTCGCTGGCTGTGACATCTTGCAGAGTAACCAGTATTACCATTAGCATTAAAGATAAAACAATTAATAGTTTTTTGTTTGTTTTTGTTATTATCATAGCAACTCCTTCTTAATAACTTGTCATAAGTCTACACCAGAACTAGAATTAGTATTAATCGTTTTTAATGTGTAAATAATAAGGTTTTTCCTAAGTAAATATGAACAGACTCAATTATAACCATCTTTACTATTTTTATATTGTAGCTAGCTTGGGCTCCATTAAAGAAGCATCAGAAAAACTATTTGTTACTCAACCTACAATTAGTGACCAGTTAAAACTTTTAGAAGAATATTTTGAAACTTCACTTTTTGAAAGACGAAATCGAGGTCTTCACTTAACCAAGTCCGGAGAACTTGCTTTTGATTATGCAGCTAAAATATTTGAACTTGGAAATGAATTATCAGCAATCTTAATAAATAAGGAACTTCCAATTAAAATGAGTCTTGATATCGGTGTCTCATTTTCAATGTCACAATATTTCTTATATGAAGATATTCTTCCCCTACTAGAACCTCAAGATACCAAGATACATATACATGAAAATGAAAAACATTTATTAATGGCCGAACTTGAGGCTGAAAATATTGATATCTTATTCACAGACACCAAAGAGTCTATTACGTCTAATATGAAGGCATACAAAGTGGGTGTTAATAAAACATTTGTCGTTGCACATAAAAAGTTTAGAAAATTCAAAACTCATTTTCCAGAAAAGCTCTCTGAGATTTCTTTTGTTAACTATACAAAAGATTCATCCCTACGATATGAAATTGAACTCTATTTTTCACAAAACAATCTTGCTCCAAAAGTCATCGCAGAAGCAGATGATATAAACTTCTTCCAAGTGATGATTGAGCAAGGTCTTGCGTTTGCCATTGTCCCTGAAGTTGCTAAAAATAGGCTATGTGCCAACAAAGACACTATTGTTTTAGGAGAATTAGAAGAACTTGAAACTTCAGTTTGGGCAATCGTAAAAAAGAGTTATAATGGGCCTGCATTGAACTTTATAAAAAGAAGGAAGAAATAATGGAACGTCAGGTTGAGATTTTTACTCCTAATGAATTTGAACCAGAAAAACACTTTTATCCTAAGGCTTTAAATTCGCAACTACATGGCATAGTAAGTCACTTTTTTAACTTAGACCACAAACGTATTGTTGAAAGGTATGTACATCTTAATCCAACAGTTGATTCAGATACCCTCGCAGAAATTCTTAACTATCAATGTAAACACTTTTTTTGGGGTGGAGCAGATCTTTTTTATGTAACGACTGAAAAAGGGAACAGAAAAATGGTAGTTTTGGAGACAAATTCTTGCCCTTCAGGTCAAAAGTCTATGCCCCCTAGAACAGATGCAGATGAACAAAGAGGTTATAAGTACCTTATTGAAAACTCATTCATACCTTTGATGAAAAAGAAACGACTCCCTGCAGGTGCTCTAGCAGTTATTTACGATAAAAATTACATGGAAGTTACAGGTTACGCTTCAACTTTATCTGAATTAACAGGAGAAAAAGTCTACCTTATTCCACATTTTAATAAAGAAGATCAGCCTATTTCATTTGAAAATGGTATTATGATCTTAAACCATGAAGGTAATAAAATTCCGATTCGAGCTGCATTCAGATATGTTACGCAAAAACCTTGGAATAGAATACCTGTAACATCTAAAACTTTTATATATAACTCAACACTAGTTTGCCTCTCAGGAGGAAGAAATAAACTCTTAGCAAATAAAGCTTATGAAATTTATAACACTGAACTTATGAGTAGTGGTCTTAAAATTAATATGCCTGAAACAATCAAAGATGTATCAAAGTTAGAAATACCTTTATGGATCAAAAAATTTGGAGGTAAAGCTGTTATTAAAAATCCTTATTCAAATGCAGGCCAGGGTGTTTACACAATTACTTCAGAAAAGGAATTAGATGACTTCTTAGAGATAGAGCATGAGTACGATCAGTTCATCATTCAAAGTTTAATCGGACATTATAATTGGAGTTCTCATAGTGCCCTTGGTAAATATTATCATATTGGTACAGTACCAAATAAAAAAGGACATACCTATATTGCAGATTTAAGAATCATGGTCTACTCCACTTCACAAGGTTTTCGCCCATGTGCTTTCTATGCAAGACGGGCGCTATCCCCTATGAGTAAAACTCCTCCTGAAAATAGCTGGGAAGTTCTTGGAACGAATCTTTCAATAAAAAAAGGTGACAACCAGTGGGACTCAGACACAAATAGATTACTACTGATGGACAGGAAAGATTTTAATTCTTTAGGTATCGGTATAGATGATCTCATTGAAGCCTATATACAAACAGTCCAGACAATCATTGCAATAGACAAAATGGCCATTACTCTTCTTAATAAAAAAGGTCAGTTTAGGGCCAAGTTATTTAAATCTCTAGATAATGATGAATCACTTTTAAAAGAGCTTATGTTATGAAAAAAATAGTAAATATAAAAATTAAAGAAGAACTTAGTATCTCTAAGCTTAAAAGAGGAGAAGTTCATAGGTTACAGCTTCACCTATCAGACAATGCCCTTGGGGTTCCCTGGAGATTACCTGCTATTATTATTCGTGGATTAAATAAAGGCCCTGTTTTTGGAATAACAGCGGCCCTGCATGGAAATGAACTGAATGGAATTTCAACAATATTCAAACTGATAGAAAAAATTGATCCAACTAAACTTTCGGGAACACTAGTACTTATTCCTATCAGTAATGTTCCTGGGTATTTAATGAATCAAAGACATTTTTCAGATAATGTTGATTTAAATCGAATTATGCCTGGAAAACCTACTGGTGCTAGTAGTGATATTTACGCCCATCATTTCACAGAAAAAGTAGTATCAAAATTTGATTACTTATTCGATTTACATACAGCAAGTCATGGAAGAGTAAATAGTCTTTATATCAGGGCGGATATAGAAAATGAACAAACAAGAACTCTTGCTTATTTACAAAGACCACAAATAATCGTTCAAAAATATGATGAAAATAAAACTTTAAGAGCTTGGGCCAACGAACATAATATTCCAGCGATTACGATAGAAATAGGAAATCCAAATGCCTTCCAACATGATTTAATTGATGTCACATTAGAAGGGATTTTAAACACGCTTAGACATTTAAAAATGCTCAAAGGTAAAGTCATTGATATGATCGAAGATACTGTTCTTTGTGATCACTCATATTGGATATACTCTAAAAAAGGTGGAATTATTGATGTCTTCCCTGAATTGGCCTCTAAAGTAAAAAAAGGAGATATTATTGCTAATGTCTACGATGTTTTTGGGCAAGTGAAAGAAGAAATTATCGCAGATCGAAGTGGTATCGTAATTGGTAAGAATATAATGCCAAATTGTAGTTCAGGAACGAGAGTACTTCATTTAGGGGTTAATCTCTTTGAAGCATCTCCGAATCAAATACCTGGTGAGTAATTTCAATACGTTAAAGTGACTATTTCCTTAACAGTCACAAGATAATTATTTCATTATAGAGGAAATCAAAATGGAACTTTCCTATAATCAAAGTAATACTTAGGAGAATTCATGAGATTACTTTATTACTCTTTTTTGGTTATTTTAACATCAACAATTGCATTATCTGCGACTCATTATAATATAACTTCCGGCTCTCTACATAAAGGCGGGTCAATTAATATCAGCTCAAAGATCAGTGATGATATTTTTGAGGTAACTCTTAACTATAAGCTTAAAAAAAGATTTTTTGTTCCAGTCTCCGCTGACAAACTTAAAGGAAGCAAAAAAACTAAACTTCCTTTTGAGTTCAGTACTGAAGATGGATACTTAGAATTAGAAAAGCTTGGTAGTAAAAAAGTAAAAAAAGCAGAACTAAAATTCTTAGGTAGAACATCTTATGGTCGCTATACCAATGCTTATAAATTCAAAATTATTCCTAATAATGGTAAATCAACGACAGAGGCAATTTATCATCCTCAGGCTCCAGGAATTGGCTGGCTAAAAATCAAAGTAACCTTTAATGACATTCTTGATGGCTATACGATTGAAGCTAGAATAAAAGATTAAATATTATTATCTATTAGTTCTTTTCCTCCATTAAACAATAACATCATTAGGGAAGAAAATTATCCATAATAAATAACTCTACTTCCTTAATTTATCAAACAGGCCAAACAAGTACATTCCTGTAAGCATTGAACCGACAAAAATAAAAATATTTGTTTCCATTGTTATAAGATTAACAATTCCAGGCCCTGGACATATACCTATCAATCCCCAACCTATTCCAAAAAGAATGGCCCCAATAATTAAGTCTCTATCAACGATAAGCTTTGTTGGTAAATTATGAGAACTCGCAAAGACAGGCTTCTTTTTAATTAAAAATTTAAAAGCAATAAAATTAAATACAACCGCTCCGCCCATAACAAAAGCAAGCGAATAATCCCAATCACCAAAAATGTCTAAAAACCCTTTTACTTTTTCAGGGTTGATCATTCCTGAAACAGTTAAACCAATAGTAAAAATGAAACCTGCTAAAAAACTAATAACGCTCATGACATAAGCCTTTCTAATAATACTGTTATTATTCCTGCAACCATAAATGTTATTGTCGCAATAATTGAACGCCGAGCAAGCCTTGGAAGGCCACAAACGCCATGACCAGAAGTACACCCGCTACCCAGCCTTGTTCCAAAACCGACTAACAAGCCTGCGACAATCAGTTTAAAAGGATCAGCCGATAAAGAATACTCAAAAAACTGTGGAGAAAAATTGTACATTATATAGCCCGCAGTTAACATTCCAACAAAAAAAGAATAACGCCAAAATTCATCTTTTTTTGGAATTGATAGGACACCTGAGACAATCCCACTTATCCCCATAATTCGACCAATTCCACCGAGCATAATACTACTGGCGACTGCAATTAAGACTCCGCCAAATAATGGATTTAAAATTTCACCATTCATTAATTATCCTCCGCTCTAATTGGTATTTTGAGATAGCTAACTCCGTTTTCTTCTTCAAGTGGTAAATGCCCCGCATCTATATTAACTTGAATACTAGGTAATAATAATCTTGGAGCGTTCAAAGTTGCATCCCGCGCTTCCCTAAATTGAATAAACTCGTCTTCTGTTGTCTCTTCTTTTAGTTGAATATTATTTTTTTTACTCTCTCCGATTGTACTTTTATATTTTAACTCTCTCCCATTTGGCATATAATCATGGCCTGTATAAAAAATTGTTTCATCTGGAAGTTTATATATTTTTTCATGTATCGAGTTATACAAGTCTTTTGCACTTCCTGCTGGAAAATCACATCTTCCAGTTCCATAGTCTGGCATAAAAAGCGCATCACCTGTAAAAAGTAGGTTATCAATTAAATAAGAAGAACAAGCAGGTGTATGCCCTGGAGTAAAAATTGTTTTTAACTTTATAGAACCCGCAACTAGTTCTGTTTTTTCATCAAGTAAAACATCAAACTGAACACCTGAAGTATTAAAGTCTTTAATATTATAAATATCAGAAAAAACTTCTTGAACAGTAGTAATATTTTTTCCTATACCAATTTTAGCATCCGGAAAAAATTTTTTAAGCTCAGCAGCTCCTGTTAAGTGATCTGCATGAGCATGAGTTTCCAAAATATAATGAATTTTAAGTACTTTTTCTTGGACGAAACTAATAACTTTTTCTACTGACTCTCGAGAAGTTTTTGAAGCAGCAGGATCATAATCCCAAACAGGATCAATTATAATTGCGTCTTTCGATATGTCATCAAATACAATATAAGTCATAGTAAAAGTTGCCTTATCAAAGAAAGCTTCTACCTGATAATTCATAAATCCTCCTCGTTCTTTCATTATAATATTATAATCTTTTTTAAATGACCTTGATTTATATCAAGTTTTTATAAATTGTTAATCTTATAATAATGTAAGATTAACAATCTTTTTCAAAGAGGTGAATTTTTATTGATCTTTATCAAAGTTTTAAAATTCAAATTACGCTAAGATTATAAAAAAGGAATTCTATGATTTTAACATTTACTTTAGCAATTATTATGGGATTAAGTTTAGGGCTACTTGGAGGAGGAGGCTCAATCTTAACAGTCCCTATCCTTGTTTATGGAATGAATTTTCCACCAAAGGTATCAATTGCTTTGAGTTTAGCAATAGTTGCTGTTACAAGCCTTTTTGGAGTCTGGGGGCAATACAAAAAAAAGAATGTTATCCTTAGCGTGTTCGTCTTATTTGCACCTACTGCGATGCTAGGAACATTTGCAGGTGCAAAAATAAGCCAGTTTATGAGTGGTAATACTCAGCTAATATTATTTGCTGTTATTATGTTTATTGCCTCATTTTTTATGCTTAAACCTCGTCAAGAAAATCAAAGGACGGAAAAGTCAAAAAATAGAAAAAAATACTTCTATATCGCAGCAGAAGGTCTTTTTGTTGGTATCGTAACAGGCCTTGTTGGTGTTGGAGGTGGTTTTTTAATTGTCCCTGCTTTGGTTTTACTAAGTAATTTAACTATGCATCAGGCTATTGGAACATCTCTGTTAATCATTTCTGTAAAATCTTTTGCAGGCTTTATTGGTTATATAGGCCTTATTGAAGTTCCATGGGAATTCTTAGCAAAATTTATCGCTTTTTCATCAATTGGAGTCGTTATTGGTTCATACTTAAGCAATATGATCCCTCAAGATAAACTAAAGCGCTATTTTGGAGTTTTTCTCATTTTTATGGCCGTTTATATTATATATAAAAATATCAATTAATTGATTTAGACACTAAAGTTTTATAAGCTTTACCCGATAAGACTTTATGTTTAAGTTATTAATTTCTTGTAGTTTAAGTTTGTTTTTAGTTTCCTCCTTTGCCTATGAGCCACTATGTGAGTCATTCTTTTTCAATGGAAGCTTATATAAAACAGTAAATGATCCTAACCTTTTTCCAAATGCTAAAACACTTTTAAAAATAATCAAAAAGTCTACCAATACAAGAGAGGCACTACGAACACTTGATAAGGAGTATGTCAAACTTCATATTCACCTACAAAAAAGCAAAGATATGACGATGAAACAGCTTCCCCCTAATATCCCCCAGGCTGAGGCAAATAAGATTATGAAGGCACTGTAAGCAAGATATATTGACATTAACAATGAGATGATAGACGTAATGGTATCAATCGCGAAAGAAAAAAATCTCCCCATCTCTAAAAAGCTTACAGAATCTTTTTTTGATAATAAATACTATATGCTAGAATTTATTACAGACAAAAAGCAAAAATCCTCTCGAGCAATAGAGTACATAAGAAGAATAAAAAGCTTATCTGATACTGAAGAGGTAACTGTTGATCTTTTAAAAAATATGTTTATGGGCAGTGCCGGTTTTTCTAATCGACAAGCAAAGAGAATTGATATCGGACTTCGTGGCTACTACAATATTGTAACTGATGATATACTTGTAATGGTTGGTAAACACGAAGCAAAGCATGCAAACTTTGGACAAATGCGAACTCAAAATAAAGAATCGATATACCACTCTTCTTACAGAAGTCTTTCTCCTCAACACCCACTTTCAAATGTAGATAGCGGGTATCAGCATTTTATGTCTGCGGAAGAGATTCATAACTTTGCAAACAATCTTATTTGGTCATCTCAACGCTTTATTAACCCAACAAACTATCCTTTCGATGAATTGTTTCTTGACCTTATAATGAATAATAACTACTTATTCTCTGGAAGAAATGTTTTCGAACAGGGATTAATAATCTCAAGAAAAATGAATAAAAAGCTACTCTCTCAACTAAAGCTTTCACCGGATCAAAGAGAAGTAGGTATTCAATTTTTTGGAGAAAGCATGAGTCCTGCTAAAACCTTCAATGACGCCAAATTTATTGGATTTGTATTTCCTAATGGGCAAATTGTTACTCGCTTCCTTTCAAAAGAGTTACGAAAACACGCTAAAAAAGTCTTTACTACAAAAGAGGAAATTCTTAAAAATTTCAATTTGACTCCAGAGTCTTTATCGAAGCTTCCACCACAAGAAATGAATATAGTTGGGACAAATATTCTTTACAAAGTTCACACTGACAACCTTGTAGAAATCGAATTGTTAATAAAAAGTACTATAGAGAATCAAAACAAGTTGACTGATGTGAGTGAAGATCTTCTCGAGGCCATTGATGAAATCATCGATCTAAACCTTCAAATCTCACGAAACTTCGAACCACTAGCTGATACCAAGCAATTACCAGAAAACCTGGCTCCAGCATTTCAAAGCTTAAGAAGAAAATATAAAGAACTCGGTGTTATTGCCAGAAACAAGTAGTCTATTTAATACTTTCAATCGCAAGGTCAATAATCGTAGTAAGCTTTTTTACGTCTTCTAACGTTATATTATGAAAAAGGGAAATTCTAAACTGATTACGTCCTAATTTTCTATAGGAATCAATATCTAAAACCACATTTTGTGCCCTCAGCACTTTTGTTAAATCCGCAGCAACATATTTATCATCAAGGTCAATCGTAGCAACACTAAGTGATCTAAACTTTTCATCTTGAATATAACAATTCAAATAAGGTTTTGCCATGGCCCAATTATAAATATGGTCTGCTTTTTCTTTTGCCATTTTCACTACAGTTTCTTCACCTAGTTGGTTCATTTTTTTTACTTGTTCATTAAGTAAGAATAATGTTGAAACACTTGGAGTATTATAAGTTTGATTTTTTCTAGAATTATCTATTAATTGTTTAAAACTCATAATCTCAGGAATATATCTTTCAGTATTCCAAACTTTCTCAGCTCGCGCTATTGCTGCCGGTGATAAAATACAAACAGCAAAGCCTCCTTCACTTGCAAAAACCTTTTGAGGTGAAAAGAAATAAACATCGACTAAAGACATATCAACAGGGATTTGACCTGCTCCACTTGTTGCATCAATTGCAAGTAATACATCCTCCGGTTTATTTGTAGGAAGATTGTTCAGCATTACACCTGTTGATGTTTCATTGAGTGTACAACAAATCATATCATGCCCTGACACAACTTCAGGGTTTATCCCCTCTCCAAATTCGACTGATCTTTGTTCCGCATTTATCCATGGGATCATTTTATGAGATTTGTACCATTTTGTAGAAAACTCTCCACAAGTGAAATGTACAGATGATTTTTCGACAAGACCTAATCCCATCATATCAAATAAGAAGGTCGCTCCCCCGTTGGTTAAGCAAACTTCATAACCATTAGGTAAGTTAAAGTATTTAGTTAACCCTTCTTGTATTTCTTTACAAAGGTTTTTTACAGCTGGTTTTCTATGACTATTACCCAAAACAGACTTCCCTGTTTCTAATAAACTTTGAATATAACTCTCTGGAACTAATGACGGCCCAACTCCAAATCGAGGATCACTAGGCTTTAACTCTTCAGGTACAATAAATGATTCAAACATTAGTAACTCCTTAATCTTTGTGATCTATTGTAGAATAAACTTTGATAATGTCACCATTTTTATTTATTATAAATAGATGAAGTGGATCATTTTATTTATACCTTGGCTTGCAATAGCATCTGAGGATTATTTTTCTATAAACCGTATTCAATCAATCTCCTTAACTGGAGGAAACTGGATGGAAAACTATCGCCAAACCCAAGGCACAAGAGATGGAGATGTAAAAGGCTTTGAGTTTAACCCGTATTTAACAGTACTTATGGACTACAAAATAAGTGAGCGTTTCACTCTTGTACCTGAGTTCGGTTACGTTATCAGAAGAACAATTAACTCACAAACAACCAAGGACCATTTTTTTATCCGCTCAGATATTCAGTATCGATACAATGATTGGCTAAGCTTCTCTGGTGGAACAAGTATGATGATAAAGTCTTACTCTGGTAATGGCGGAGAAGAAGAACTAAATAATGGAAGCTCAACTGAAAACTTCTATGCCGCCAATGAGCGAAGGTCGTCTATTAATCAAACTCTTGACTTTGGTATTGCTGGAAACTACCAAGATTTTACATTAAAATTTCAAACTTATATTTATTCTATTAATGATGCAGACCAAAGAATGATCACATACTCTCTCGCTCTGCACTACCCTCTTTGGGAAAACATCCAATGAAAAATTTTTTGATTCTCTTATTTTTCCCTTTTAATCTTTGCTACGCTTATTACCTAAACACTAATACTGGGGCACATTTTGATGACTCTGATGTTAAAGTTTATATAACTTCTAATAGTGATTGCACTAATACAGGCTTTTCAAAGGAAGACATTTTAGATTATGCAATCACTGGCTCTGAAAAACTATGGAATTCAGTGCCTACTGCCAATATCAATATAAAAAAAGGGGGAGTTCTAAATACAAATGACTCCTTATATTTAACAGGAAGACTTTGCGATTCTTCTGAAAGTGAATGCTCAAGTTCAGTAAGAGTCCCCACTTATAAAGATATTGTCATTGCATGTAATTCAAGTACTGATAACTTTCCCAACTCACAATACCTTGCGATTAGTGCACCAAACGATGTCTCAGGCAAAGAAATTAAAGGAAGTATTATTTTAATTAATGATACAGAAGATACCATTGTGGATGGTTTATCTAAGGCAGAAATGATTAGTTTAATGGCCCATGAAATAGGACATGCTATAGGCCTAGGTCATTCCGATAAAGATGAAGCATTAATGTATTACAAAAACTCTGAAAACAGAGATAGGTTGTCCCAAGACGATATTGATGGCGTAACTTATCTTTATCCAAATCGTCTTGATGGCTGTACTTCAATTCTAGGTACTATTGATGATACAAATGACGAAACACCTATTAATAAAAATATCTTTTTAAGTTTTTTATTAGGAGTGGCCCTTTTTATAGCTTATAAAAAACTTGTATCTCGTGTTTTACAAATCGCTTCATAATCTTGAAGCCATATCTTTTCTTGAGAATTCAATAATTCGAAATTAATTAATAATGGTTCAAAACCAATATAAACCAAGCATTCAAAACTTAAAAATCCTTCATGTGTTGGATGCTTAATTACGGTTGCAATATTTTCAATTCGAACTCCTCCAAAACCTGGTATATAAATTCCTGGTTCGATAGAGACAACCTGTCCCTCTTTCATAGGAATATTACTGGCTGGACTAATTCGAACTCCTCCTTCATGGACGTGTACACCTACTCCATGTCCTGTTCCATGAGCAAAGTCATAACCTGCTTGATATAAAGGTTGTCTCGCCAACATATCAAGCGCAGCACCCGTCGTTCCTTCTTTGAAAACAGCATTTTGTAAATTAAGTACACCTTTTAGTACAAGTGTATAGATTTCCTTATGCTTAGCACTCCCTTCATCAGTAGATGCCATAAATGTACGAGTAGTATCGGTTGCAAATCCAGAAGAGAAGTAGCCTCCAGAATCAACTAGAATCATATCATCTTTTTTAACTAGCACATCTTTTTTAGGGTCGCCGTAATGAATGATCGATCCGTTGGGACCTACTCCACTTATCGTGTTAAAGCTTTGCTCTATCGCCCCTTGGCCTTTATAAGACTCCGATGTTTTATTATAAATATCGAGTTCTGAAATTTCATTCTTATTTGAAACAGACTCTTTTACCCATTTGATTGTTTTGTAAATCGCTTGATCTGCTTTTTTAAAAGACTCTCTAATGCTTTTAAGCTCTCCTTCAGTTTTTATTGATTGAAACTTTATAATCCCATCTGCTTTGGATTCTATATTTTTTTCACCGAAGACATTTTGTAATAAAGTAAAATCAGTAATATTTAACTGTTTGTGATCATAATGAACTTTTTTCAAATTAAGCTCATCTTGCAATGTCTCTAATCTAGAATTTAGATCTAGATAATTACAAACAATCACTTCAATCTCTTTACTAATAAAACCAACCTCAATACCAGTTTCTACAAACAGATAAAGTTTGCTATTGGTAACTAAAGCTCTACCTAAAAAAGCACTAGAATTTGGTAAATGATATCCTCTACAATTTGAAAGCCAAGACACACTATCAAGAGCACTTACAAAAAATCCATTATCTTTAGACGGACAGACCTCTTCGATTTTTTCTTTCACGGTTTTACCTGCATCGGCTTGGGATAACTCTTGAACAACAGGAAGCTTTTTCAAAGAAGGCTTTGTTAACAACGATGCAACTTCTTCTTGAGTAAAAACTATAGGTTCACAAACTTCTTGAAAACGAGCAAGCTTACCAAGGTCAACACGGTCTCCTTCTAAAGCAACTGCTTTTAATCCTTGCTCTACAATATCCTCTAATAAAGTCTTCATATTACTCGAGCCATGAGCAACTTTAACAACTTCAACTATACTATGATCCACCTCATTGTCCGCCTGTTCATGGTACCGACCATCAACGTATAACTTAACTCTACCTTTAGGCAAAATAAGCAAATCTGCGGTTGAACCTGTAAATCCTGAAAAATAGTATCTATGACAATTTGACATCGGTACATACTCATTCAGATATGGATCAGAGCTCGATATGTAAATACCATCCAGACTCTGCTGTTTTAACAGTCCTTGTATTGCTTCTATATTTTTGAATACTTCTTGATCACTTAAGTGCATGTCGCTTTGCATATTACTCTCCTGTTTTCCGCTCGATCATACTCAAAAATTCGACAAATTGAAAGGATAAGGATAATTTGGCGCTATGAAATATCCACCGATCTACTACAGCGACTACTTAGGACTTGATAAGGTTTTAAACGCTCAAGACTTAAAATCTAAAGAGTATGGTAAGGAAGCTCACGAAGAGACCCTCTTTATCATAACTCACCAAGCTTATGAATTATGGTTTAAACAAATTTTACACGAAATAAAATCTGTAAATGTACTTATTTCAGAAAACCCTGTTAATCCAAATTCTCTTGGAATTATTAACCATAGACTTAATCGTATTGTTCAAATTCAAAAAGTACTTAATGAACAACTGACTATAATGGAAACTATGTCATCATCAGAGTTTATGGAGTTTAGAGACTACCTCGTTCCTGCCTCAGGCTTTCAGAGTGTCCAATTTAGAAAAATAGAAATCATGCTGGGTTTAAAACAAAAATACAGACTCGGAATCGATAAACAATTTTTCAATGCAAGACTAAGAGAAGAAGACAAAAAAGACTTATTAGCATTAGAAGAAGAGCCTACCTTACTTGAAAATATTGAGAAATGGTTAGAACGAATGCCTTTTGGAACCAGTAAAAAATATGACTTTTGGAATGAATACCAAAATGCAATCAACTCAATGCTCCAATCTGATAAAGAAGTTATTGAAAATAACCAAACGCTACACCCTAAAGAAAAAGAATTTGAACTTAACAACTTAGATTCAACTAAAAAAAGTTTTGATATTTTATTTGATGATGAAAGTTATAAAAAGCTTTATCAAAACAATGAATTTAGACTTTCACAAAATGCCAAACTTGCTGCGATTTTTATTCAACTTTTTAGACATGAACCTATTTTTCAAGCACCTTATCGTCTATTAACTTGCTTAGTTGATATCGATGAACTTTTTTCAACTTGGCGATATCGCCATGCAATTATGGTTCATAGAATGCTTGGAACAAAGATAGGAACAGGAGGCTCATCAGGCCATGAATACTTAAAAAAATCGACAGAAAACAATAGAGTTTTTAAAGATTTTTTTGACTTAGCAACTTTTCTTATACCAAATAGTTATGTTCCAGAGCTTCCTGCGAGTATTAAAAAGCATTTAGGCTTCTCATTTAAAAGCTCAGATTAATTCCAGCGTTAAAACGATCATCATCACCAAAAAATGAATTCACAAACCATTTAAAGCGGCTTTTTTTAGAAAATTTTCCTTTCATCGAAACATAGTTTACATGTCCATAAGTATAGAAATTATCGTTTAACTCTGATCTTAAACCATTTTCTTCATTAGAATAAACATGACCTAATTGAACTTTCACATTTCCTTTGTATTGATTTAAGAAAAAGTTAAATGGATCAAAGCCTGCTCCAATATTGTAATTCCCAACACTTCGATCTAGATTATACAAATACTCAGAGGTAATTGTTAAAATATCTTCTCCAAAGAATTTTAAATCTTGCTCTAAAGTTCCTTGAAAATAACTCTCTTCCATAAACTTTTCAAACTTTACCTCTCCAGTTAAATCTTCAAGTAATCTGGTTGAAATTTCTATCTCAAAATAATTTAATGTTCTATTTCTTGAAAATAAATCTGGATTTTCCAGATCATCAATACTTCCCACAACTATTTCGTAAACAGATCTTTCATTCTTAGAACTTTTTTCATAGCGTACACCATCTACCCAGCCACTACTATCAAACCCAGTTATTGATACTTTATTTTTAACTGTTGGAATTGCTCCAACCTGAAGCTTTGAACCTGAGAACTTTTTTTCCAAATATAACCTTCGAGCGAAAAGTCTTGGCGCTTCTAAGTTAGTATCTTGGTCTTTTAAGTCTTTGACTGTACTCCAATCAGATGTGTAAGATTCACCAGAAGAAACAAGCCCGACAAGACTTAAGTCCTCAGAAAAATCAAAAATTAAACCCAAACGTACTCTTGTTTGATATCTATTTTTTAGTATTTCATCTCTATTGTTTTCACTCGTATCGTATCGAAGATCAATACTAGTATCCACATTCACTCTGTCTTTTGAGTAAACTTGATTTGTAATCATTATAAGAAATAATATCAAAAATCCTGTGCAGTGCACTGCAAAATAATAACTCAAATTCACACTTACTTGTTTATTTTTCCATTATTTTGTAAAAAATATAAACTGACCTACTTAATTGGTGTTAAGGTAGCTCCTAACTGGTTGTTATTTTTAATATATTGAACCTAAAAATATAGCTGCCCTTTACATAATTGAAAGCTTATCAATATGTTCAGATAGTTATGCACGTATTAACACCATTCTTGTCAGGCAGTTTATAAGGATTAAAGATGAGACTCAACCCATTTAACACAAAAGTAGGAGTCGCCCTTGGCGGAGGAGCAGCTAAAGGTATTGCTCATATTGGCGTCCTCAAGGCTTTCGAAGAAGAGAATATTGAAATTTCTTATATTTCAGGAACCAGCGTCGGTTCAATAATAGCTAGCTATTATGCCTTTGGTAAGGAAGTTCAAGACTTAACAAAAGTAGCGGATAAGTTAAGGGCCAAAGAAGTTTTAAAATTCATGTTTAATAAAAAAGGATTTGTCAGTACAGACTCAATTAGATCTATGATACTAGAAGACATTGGGGATAAAAAAATAGAAGAAGCAATAATTCCCCTCGCTATTTGTACCACCGACATTCTGACTGGAGAATCAGTTATATTCACCAAAGGAAGCCTTGCAGATGCAGTCTGTGCCAGCATTGCCGTACCTGGAATATTCACGCCTGTAGAGATTAATGGACGTACACTCGTTGATGGAGGAATCACTCAAAATGTTCCGGTTGATGTATTGGAAAAGATGGGTGCCGGTATACTGATAGGAGTTGACCTTAATGGGGTTAAAAAATATCCAAATGTTGATGGAGTACTAGATGTGATAAATAATGCTATTGATATTGCCATTGACCATAGTACTAAGGAACAACTGGAAGAAGCCGACATGGTTATCTCCTTAGACTTAGGTATTTATAGTAAGTTTGATAATGAAAAGAAAAAGAACGAACTCATTCAAATTGGTAATCAAGAAGCCAGAAAATCATTACGTAAACTATTTTGGTATAAAAAAATTAACTTTTACTATATCAAAAACTTCGTTCTAGAGATGATTCCTTTCAAAATTCCAAAACTTTTTACAAGAACTAAATAAAAAGCCTCAAGTTATATCATTTTTGTCCGATATTATTTTATGGGCATTAAAACCAATATGATTATTCTAGCAAGTGTTGCTATTTTTGTTTTAAAAATATCTTTAGAGAATTTTTATGGCAACAAAGATGGGCCAAAAAAAGAGATATCAACGACTTATATTAAATAAATCATCTACAAGCTTGTTAAATTGCTCTCCCCGCTCTAAATAATTTCGATACTGATCAAACGATGGAAACCCAGGACTAAATAAAACAGTACAGCCGCAATTGATTTCTAAGTCACGTAAGACATCTTCTAGTCTTACAAAAACCTTACAATCAAAGTCGCCTTGATAAATTTCACTCATTTTAGTCGCTGATTCACCAATTAAATAAAGGTTTTTGATATTTTGAAATGACGCCAGCACTTCCGATCTTCTTAAATTCTCTTCTCTAAGTTGACCTCCCATAATTAAAACAACATCTTTTTTTTCTAAAGACTTCAATGCTGCAATCGTGGCATCAAAATTTGTACTTTTAGCATCATTGATAAAGTCGATATCTCCAACTTTTTTAAATTGAAACCTATAATCGGCCCCAACAAACTCTTTATCTAATCTTTTAAAGAGACTCTCTATATCCATAATACCTAGAGAGTTTAATATTTTCTGACATACCCAAAGATTTTTTAAACTATGCTCTCCTCTTAAGTAACTATTTGTAGGCGTAAAGCTTGTATATGGCCTAATATCAGTTGGCAATATTCTCAATTGCCTCTTTGTCATATTCTTAAAGATATTATGCTTTGCTTGTTTATATTCTTCAAAGCTCTGGTACCGCTCCATATGACTTTCTGTAATATTTAATATTGCAGCAATATCAGGCCTAAAATTAACAATAGTCTCAAGCTGAAAACTCGAGAGCTCAAGAACATAAAAATCAAAATCATCATCTAGCTTAAATGCATCAATAAACGGAGTCCCTATATTACCTCCAAGAAAAACTTTCTTTCCTGCTAACTCCAAAGCTTTTGCAATTAATTTTACAGTCGTAGTTTTTCCGTTGGTTCCGGTAACTGCTATAATTTTTCCATTTCGCATTTTTTGAAATGCAAACTCTATTTCACCAATAATAGGAATATTTTTATTTCTAAAATCACTAATCCTTGGTGATTTTAAATCGACACCAGGAGAAACGATAATTTGATCGATATTATTTAACTCTTTAAAAGCCTTTTCTTCACTTACACATAGATAGCTAATTTCTTCTCCCCAAGAACTTGGGTCACCTCTATTAATAACTATTACATCCTCGTAGTTATTTCTTATACAATAATCTAATACCGCCCGGCCTGTAACGCCAAGCCCCCAGATAGCAATTTTCATTTTCTCAGTATATAGTTTCCTGGTGAATATTGAAAAGCGCTTTATCCAAATTAAATCCTTTTTAGAGGCACATATAAAGCTCGTGAACTCTGAGCCTCTTGAACTCTATCCAGATCACTTGTTTGGAAATTATAAATTATTAGTGCAAGAGTTAAAAACCTTCAAAAAGTACGAACTTTTAGAGATTGAAAACCAACAAATTCCTCAAAGAAAAATCTCTTCTTCTCTTAGTAAATTTCTCACTGAATGCTGGGGATTATACCCTGTACCTCAAGTTCACATAAATAAAAACTACCCCTTGTTTTCAAAAAGAAAAGTCTCTATCAAAAAACAACATGAAATAGAAAGGTTAGCTTCCTTTATTATTGATCAAAAACCTAATACGATTCTCGATATTGGTAGCGGAGCAGGTCTTCTTTCAATGCAGATTTCAAATCAACTCAATTGTCAATGCACTCTTATAGATCAATCCTCAGATTTTCAAGCAAAAGGAAAACAAATTATCAAACGATGGCATTCACACCTAGGCCATAATATAAAATATATAAACAAATTTTTTGATAAGAACTACTCGAATGAACATGGCCCTAATCAATTTATTATAGGGCTTCATACATGTGGTAACCTTTCTAATGAACTCATTGATTATCATCTAAACTTCTCAACTTCCAAACTCGTTAATATCCCTTGCTGTTATCACAAACTTAACAATTCCCAAATTAACCTCAGTAAATTTGCAAAGAACAATAATCCATTAGAGTTTAACAAATACGCCAAAGATATGTCTGCTAAAAGTTATAAAGAACTCTCTCTCCGAGATTTCGAGCATAAGCTAAAAGTTAAAAATTATCGCTATGCTCTTCATTTGTTTCGTTATGAAAATGGCGATGATCAATTCACATCTTTAGGTAAAACTCAACAAAAAGATTATGGATTAAGCTTTTCAGAATATACAAAAAAATATTCACCGGATCTTAACTCTATTTCAAACCTACAACTTGAGAGTTTTATAAATTCAAATAAAACCAAAGAGCAAGTACTTGAATTAATCTGTTTGGGGATACTCAGGAACCAGCTAGGACGCCTTGTTGAGTTATATATTGTACTTGATCGTGTGTTATATCTACAAGAAGCAAATAAAGAAGTTCAGTTACATACGATTTTTGATCGCAATCTCTCTCCTCGAAATTTATTAATCACTTCTCATTTATAAAAAGAAACGAGGCTCTACACTCTCATTGATATAACCTAAACAATCACTCTTAACGACGCGAATTTCTTTAGTAAACATCGAAGGCATGAACATTCTATTAGTTAATAACTCGCCCCCTACTTTTTTAAGATACTCACCTGTTACGTCCTCGCCATTACTATTTACGACTTTTATTTTTGAAAAATCATTAATATATCCCAAATGAGTATTACGAGGGAGAACATGAAAATTTCTCTCATCTATATTTGAAATAAACGAAATATCACCATCGAAGTTTTGATTATCTTGATAATCAATCACTGCAGACTCATCAACTAAAATTCTCGCCAAGGACTGATACACTTCCTTTCCTTGTGGAATCTGTATCTCATCAAAGGATTTGAGTTCGACGACCTTTTTTACATATTCTTTTATGGCATCAATACCTTCTCTCTTGCCAGGAAGACCGGCTTCAATTGTCACCGATGGCGCAAATTGTGAAAAAGTATTCGATAAAACATTATGTGGCTCAGTAAAATAGACAATATGGCTTCCAAATAGGCTTGCAAGTTTAATATAAGTTTCTTGTAACAAGTTAACACAACCATACAAGGGGTTTTTTCCCGTGTTATTATGAATATCGACACTTGCAAATATCTCGTATTGTTTTACATATTCGATTACTTGCCCAGCAAGATTGTGCTCCGGCAGTGCTCCACCTTTCCAAATACGATTATAATCTGGCTGGCCATCAAGATGACGTAGTCCCTGTTGAGCCGCAAAAGTATTACCTATAAATAAAAGAATAGAACGTTTAGGGTTATTGGAGATATAATCAAAAATTTCTTGAATAGCTAAAAATCCTGAAGTTTCATTTCCATGTAATAAAGTTGAAAGAAAAACACAATCTTCGCTCTGACCTTGAAGGTGAAAGAGAGTCGGTCCTTCTAATAAATCATGTAATTGACTTAGTGGTATATTCTTAAACTCAAGTGGTAATAATTTTTTTATATTTAACTTCATATTTTCCATTTATGTACTGGCGTATTTGTTTTTTGGTTTTCATAATAAGCTTCAAGCAATTCTTGAAAACGCTTACCATGAGTATGAATAAAAGCTTTTTGCCAAATGGCACCATTCACTTCTTTGTTAATTCTCTCTAAAATAATTGAGTCCATATAATAATCAATTTCATTTTTATCTAATCCTCTCTTTATTAGTGATTTTTTTGCTTCCGGAAAAATAGTCTCTTTTAATAATTTTGTTATTGGATAACTCTTTCCATCGATCCATGTAACTTTAGCAAAATAACTTATTCTCGAAGCGGCATAAAAGTTTTGAACAACATCGTAAAATGAAATTTGAGATTCAACTTTATCTTCTAAGTTCGCAAGATAATCTACCATACCGATGTAAAACATACTATTTGCAATTGAGTCTACAATAGTAGGTCCTGATGAAGGAGTTCTCTGCTCTATCCTTAAATGATACTTGCCATCACCGGAGTCTCCCAGAACAGGCCGTGTCCATCTCCAAATAGTTCCATTATGTAAACGTAAATGAAAAAAGTCTTCGTCTGATAACTCTGAAAGTAATATCGGGTATTCTTTTATATTCTCTTCGAATAGTTCAAATAAACATTTTTTTACAAAACCGCTTCCTAAAGAAACTCGTTTACGAACAAGCCCATCATTTGAACTTTTGGCCTCTATCTCAACTGCTTGCTCAAAGGTACCAATACGAGACTCATCCCATAATTCTTTTCCAAAAAAATATGGAGAATTTGCGCTAACTGCAATTAAAAAAGCGGAAGCAACAGTTGAAGCATTATAATAATCTTTCGCATTTTCGGGATCAACACCCAGATGAATTTGTAAACTAGTGGCAGCACATTCGGCTATTACACTATCCATAGACATTCTAAGCGAGTCTTTGCCATCCATTCTTAAGTTCAATGGTTTTTTATTTCTGAGCTCCATTACTTTTTGATTCATAACTTTATAGCGACTACTTGCTGAAAGGTAATCTAGACTTAGCATATGTGGCCTAAGAGTTGGTAAAGTACCAATCAAAATTGCATTTTTATTAAAACTATTTGCAGCTTTAGTACACTCATTCCACAAAGAAAGCATTTCGTTTTCTAGCTTACTAAATCCATTACTAGCTAATACAAAAGGAGAACTATTAATTTCAAAATTAAATTTAGCGATTTCTGGAACTATTTGTTCTTGGTCAACTGCTTTTAAAAAAGTTTCATTAAAGGGGTCCGGTAGCATGTTTTCATTTAAAAGCCATCCTTCAAGTTCTATTCCAACTTTATGGCCTTTTTTAACAAAACTCCCCTCTTTAAAGATTTGTTGAAGCTGAGCGGTTTCTTTTTCAACTCTTTTTTTAAACTCTTCAACTTCTTCTTTTTTAGAAGGTGTGAATTTGATATCCTTACCCATTTAATTCCCGACAAAAACAAATGGTCTATCAATATAGATGATAAACCTCTTTCATCTCATCGGATAATAATCTTATTTTTTCAGGAAGATCTGGATGATTTATATCATTTTCTTTGTATATAAAACGCTTGGGATCAATATCTTTCAACATCAGCTTTGTCTGCCAGATATTATCTCTTGGAATATTAAGGTCAGACCTAAATCCATATTGATCTCTTATATCTTGACGAATAAAGTCTTGAATTGAGTTGAAGTACTCATCATTATAAATCTTTTTTCCATCTGATAAACGGGTATAACCTCGAATAACATAATCGATATAAACAACATCACATTCGAATGCTTCAAAAAGATAATTGATCGCTTTAAGAGGAATTATTTCTCCACAAGTTGCAATATCAAAATCAACTCTGAAGGTGCAAATTCCATTTGGAGCTGATGCATCTGGATACGTATGGCTTGTTAAATGAGACTTGGTTAAATGCGCACTATAAGCCGAAGACTTTACCTCTTCCCATTTTCCACCTTTTACATCACTCATAAGAGTCATCGTTGATGCACCAACGGGCTCATAGTCCATTTTTGATTCATTAATAATATCTGAATCAATAATCTCACAAATATGACGAGATATTTCGAGAATTTTTTGAGAAGAATATTTTTCATTTATCCAATTTATATACTCTTCTCTTTGTTTCTCTTCAAAAGTGATACAAAAATCATAAAGGTTAAAGCTTAAAATTTTTGTTAAATTATTAAAGCCCGAAAGCTTTACTTTCTGTTCTCCAGATAAATGCTTCATAGGCTAGATTAAACCCAGGCTTTTTACAGTATCTCTTTCTGCACGAAGCTCATCTAAAGTTGTTTGAAACTTTTCTTTGCCAAAGTCATTATGTTCAACTGTTTCCACAACTTTCAACTGACCACCCTCTACACGACAAGGAAAAGAGAAAATTAGACCTGCGTCCACTCCATACTCTCCGTTAGAACTTAAACACATTGAAAAAGTTTCTCCATCTTTTGTATCGTGAGTTAAGTTATAAACACCTTGAACACAAGCATTGGCAGCACTTGCAGCAGAACTTGCTCCACGAGCCTTTATAATCGCAGCTCCTCTTTTTTGAACCGTAGAAATGAATTCATCTTTAAGCCAAGCTTCATCTGTAATAACATCAGCAACCGACTTACCTGAGATTTTAGTATTATAAAAATCTGGATACTGAGTAGCTGAGTGATTTCCCCAGATCGTCATATTAGTAACTTCTGTAACATCCACTCCTGCTTTTTGTGCAAGTTGTGTTTTGGCCCTGTTCTCATCTAAAGTTGTCATTGCAAAAAATCTTTCTTTAGGAAGACCTGAAGCCTCCATTGCAATTAAGCAGTTTGTATTACATGGGTTTCCAACAACAAAAAGTTTACAGTCATCAGCACCATGGGCCGCCATCGCTTTTCCAAGAGGACCAAAAATTCCACCGTTTACTTTTAATAAATCTGATCTTTCCATTCCGTCTTTTCTTGGAACAGCACCAATCGCTAATACCCAATTGGCATCCTTAAAAGCAACTTCCATTTTATCAGTACAAACTATATTTTTTAAAAGAGGAAATGCACAATCATCAAGCTCCATCTTTACACCTTCAAGTGCTCCAAGGGCCTGTGGTAATTCTAGTAATTGAAGCTCTACTTCAGTTTCAGGTCCGAACATTTGTCCTGATGCAATTCTAAATAATATCGCATACCCAATTTGACCTGCTCCACCAGTAACAGCAACTTTTACTCTTTTATTCATACAATTCTCCTCATAAATTAATTTACGCAATTATAGAATAATTCCCAATGTCAGTAAATGGCCGTTTCTTCCTACTCTTGAGGAAAATTACTTTTTTTCCTAAACTATTAACTTCTCAATCCGACAAGGTTGTTAATTTTATCTTAACATTTTTATTCTATAAGGAGATCTAATTATGCAATCAGCTCAAGCAGCGACTAACGACCAAATTTTACAAAAAGTAGATAACCTATTTAGTTCAATAGAACGTCTTGGAACAAATGTCATGATAGCAAATTCTGACTTTGACCTAATATATGTAAATAAAAAGTCAAAAGAAACACTTTTGCAACTTGCGGATGTAATCCAATCAGAGTTTGGAGTTGCAGTAAAAGATTTAGTGGGAGGCTCAATAGATAGATTCCATAAAGGTGATTCTAAGATGAGAATCCGCCAAATTTTATCGGAAAAAAGTAATTTCCCATACCGCAGTAAAATTAAACTTGCAGACAGAATGCTTGACTTAAATATCAATAGCATTGAAGAAGAATCAAAGATTATTGGTTATGTAGTTAACTGGGAAGATATCACTGAAAAAGAGGCATTTGATTCAGAGGCAGCTCAATTGACATCAATGATGGATGCGATGCCCATCAATGTTATGTGCGTAGATACAAATAGAGTTTTAAATTACCTAAATCCAAAAGCAAAAGAAACACTTAAAAGACTTGAACACCTACTACCTGTAAAAGCGGCTGACCTTATGGGACAATCAATTGATATTTTTCATAAAGACCCTGAATATCAAAAAAGAATTTTATCTGATCCAAAGAACTTACCAGTTAGAACGACGATTAAGCTTGCTGAAGAGTCATTAGACTTAGAAGTTTCTCCTATCTATAATAGACAGCAAGAATATGTTGGTGCCATGGCATCGTGGTCTGTTATCTCTGATAATGTAAAAGTTGGCTCTGAAGTAAAGTCAGCTTCTCAAAGACTAGCAACAGCTTCCAATAACTTACTTGAACTTAGTCAATCAATTGCAGCAGGCGCAGAAGAAACTCATAATCAAGCACAAACTGTTACTCAAGCGTCTGATGAAGCTTCACATAGTGTAGAGTCTGTTGCAGCGGCAGCTGAAGAAATGTCTAAAAGTATCAAAGAAATTTCAGACCAAGTTCAAGCAGGTGCCAAGAAGGCGATGCAGGCTGTAAAGGAAGCAGAACAAGCTGATACAACGATGAATTCTCTTAGTAAAGCAAGTAAAGAAATTGGCGACGTTGTAAAAGTAATTGCTTCAATAGCGCAACAAACTAACCTACTAGCTCTAAATGCAACCATTGAAGCTGCAAGAGCAGGTGAATCAGGAAAAGGATTTGCTGTTGTTGCCAATGAAGTTAAAGAGCTAGCATTACAAACAGCTAATGCTACTGAAGAAATCAATCAAAAGATTGTAAGTGTACAAAATGAAGCCTCTGGTTCTGTTACAGTACTCAAAAGTATCTCCGAAGCAATCGAAGAGCTACGAGAAATTAATACAAGTGTTGCAGCTGCAGTAGAAGAACAGAATGCAGCAACTAATGAAATCTCAAGAAGTGCTTCAGAAGCATCAAAAAGTACTCAAGGAGTTACATCTAATATTGCTCATGTAACTGAAGCCGCTCAACAATCAAGTGATTCAGCAAATGACTTAAAAACTGCTGCAGAAAATATGAAAGAGCTAGCTGATCAGATTGAAAATGTTAATAACTTTCTTAAAGAGTTAGGTTGGGCCTAATTTCATCACTTAGGCCATATTGTGACTAACATCCTTATTGTTGATGACTCAACTGTTTTTCGAGGGCTAACCAGAAAAATAATTGAGTCATCTTTTAATGTTCAAAAAGTTAATACCGCTAGTAACGGACAAAAAGCATTAGATCTTTTAGAAAAAGATTTTTATGACTTAGTTTTTCTTGATGTTGAAATGCCAGTCCTAGATGGAATAAAAACCGCTCCTTTAATTACAGAGAAGTACCCTAAAACCAAAATTGTGATTTTAAGTGCGATGACAATAGAAGAAGCGAGTAAATCTATTCCGGCCATAAGTCATGGGGGAATTGATTTTGTTAGGAAGCCTTCCGGAGCAAACCTTACTGAGAACCAAGATTCACTACGTAAACAAATAATTGAAAAAGTGCAAACTTTAACGGGAGAAAATCTTCTTTCTGATGAAAAAGTAAGCACCAACTTGTCACTTCGAGATCTACCAAACAACTTTTTAGGAGCAAAAGCACTATGTATCGGTTGTAGTACTGGAGGGCCTACTGCATTAATAAAATTATTATCACAAATGCATAAACCAATATCAATTCCAATATTTATTGTTCAACATATTCCTGTAAACTTTGCTGAAACTCTTGCTAAACGTATTAGTGAAACAATAAAAACACCTACTCTAGTTGCTCAAGATAACCAAGAGGTAGTCGCTGGAAATATTTATATTGCTCCAGGAGACTTCCATATGGAAGTAGTGAAAAAAGAAAAAAAACTATTTATCAGTTTAAATCAAAATCCTCCCGAAAATTTTTGTCGCCCTGCTGTAGATGTACTTTTTAGATCTTTAGCAAATATCTATCCAAACTCTCTGTTATCAATAATTTTAACAGGCATGGGAGAAGATGGAAAAAAAGGAGCAGAGGTGATTGTAGAAAATGGAGGTATTCTTTTAGCTCAAGATGAAGAATCGAGTACCGTTTGGGGAATGCCAGGGGCCGTCGCCAAAGCAGGTCTTTGTCACTTCATTGGAAATATTGATAATATTGAACGAGAAGCAAGAAAATATATCCGAGGAAACTAAAATGAATACTGAAGACTATCAATTTATAACAAAAGTCGTTAAAGAAAAATCTGGTATCGACTTAGGACATGATAGGATGTCACTTGTCAGTAATAGACTCGAACATCTCTTGGGTAAATACAAAGTTCCAACAATAACCGAACTTGTTTCACTTTTTAAAAACGCAAATAATATTACTCTGCTAAATGACATCATTTCAGCATTAACTACAAACGAGACATTCTTCTTTAGAGATACTCGTCCATTCACTTTGTTAGAAAAAGAACTACTACCTAAAATTATAGATATTAACAAAAATTCAAAAAAACTATCTATTTGGAGTGCCGCCTGTTCACAGGGCCAAGAGCCCTACTCGATTGCAATAATACTACAAGAGAAATTTCCAGAACTTTCAAATTGGAATGTTGAAATTGTGGCCACTGATATTGATGAGAATGTTATTGAGTACGCTAAAGATGCTACTTATTCTAGATTTGAAGTTAACAGAGGCCTTTCCAAAGATTTACAAGAAAAATACTTAGAACAACATGAATCTAAATGGAAAATAGACTCTAAGACAAGAAATATGGTTAATTTTAAAGTTTTAAACCTACTCGACATAAAAGAACTCACGCAAAAGTTCGATATCATCTTTTGCCGCAACGTACTAATCTACTTTGATAAACCTACTAAAAACTTGATTTTAGAGAACCTCCAACAAAATATGTACTCGCACACCCCTTTGATACTTGGAGGAGCAGAGACTACAGTCGGCATTAATAACAACTTTGAACGTATCTATGCCCAAGAAACTTCTTATTTTCAGCTAAAAAGTACTCTTTAAAACTTAAAATATTTTAGGTAAGATCCAATCTTAACTTATAATGAGGTAAATTTTGGCGACACAAGACAAAGATAAAAATACTAATAATTCTGGCCCGCAAAATAGAAGTAAAAAGCCCTACAATCGTCGCAGGAGAAAAAACTTCAATAATAAAAAATCAGCAACTACGAGCAATGAAAACAAAGATAAGCAGGCAAAGCCTGATGATCCTAAGAAAAGCAACAATCGCTCTTTTTCTAATCGTCGACGCAATAATAATAAAAACAGAAATCGTAATAAAAATCAAAAAGCAAATACTCCTGAAAGACTGCAAATAAAGCACGAGAATTTACAAGAACAGTATGTTCAGGCGCGCCATAAGTTTTTTCATCAATACGGAAAAACCAGTGAAAAACAAAAGCTAAAAGCACTTAAAAATTATGAAAAATGCCTAGAAGACCTAAGAAGATTTGAATCTAACTTGCGTGACTGGCAAAAAGAGGCGCTAAAAGAAAAACTAGACTTTTATCCGGAAGATAGGCAATTTTCCTCTGAGCACGATCTTCCCAAGGAAGGTGAAATTGTTTCATTTAGTGGAGATTTCCCTGATCCACATTTACTAGAGACTCAGGCCGCAAGTAATTACAAAAACGACACTGAAGAATCCACCGGCACAATGGACGACTACCAAAAATATAAAGAATCTATTTAATCTCTCTAACAAAAAAATTGAAGTTACTGCTTTTCGCTTCAGTAACGGTTTCGGTCAGATTACACCTTATCAACTTATTTGTTAAAGAACTCAAGAACTAAGAGTTAGAAGAAAGCTTTAGAGAAGCCTCATACGTGTTTGTGTCTCCATGAGTGTCGCCACCATGTATACTCGTTACAGTTGTTCCGATATTTAGATAATTATTCAAAGTCTCTTCTTGATCTTTTAAAATTGCATTTTTAAGTTCTGCTGCAGGAATATTTAACACCTCTGAGACTTTTACTAACATTTTTAGAGGGATATTACATAGAGCTCGCTCTACATTACTAATAAACTGACCATTTTTATAACCTAACAAATGAGATAGCTCTGATTGAGAATATGCTTTTGGGTGCTGTAATCTTTTCTGGCGAATTAGTTGAGCAATGTGCTTGAACGAACGCATGCGGTCTCCTGTATAGTAAAAATGTTTATGTATGATAACGATTTTTTTTGGTTTGTCTTTAACAATCTTTAAAAAATCATATAAAAGTATATTGCCTTAAAAATGAATAAAAAAAAATGAGAGGAAAATTTTGAAAAGACTTGTGTCGTGGAATGTCAATGGGATACGGGCCTGCACAAATAAGGGCCTAATTGAATGGATCAAAAAAGATAAATCCGATATTTATTGCTTCCAAGAAACGAAAGCAAACTTAGATCAATTTCCTAAAGAAGTAACTGAGTTAAAAAATTATAAACTCTACACCCATAGTGCTCAAAAAAAAGGTTACTCAGGAGTGGCGGTACTCACCAAAGTTGAACCTAAAAAAGTTATAACACAAATTGGTATCGAGAAGTTTGATATTGAAGGGCGTGTTTTAATTTTAGAGTTTGAAGAATATGTACTTTTTAATTGCTACTACCCTAACGGGCAAAGAGATCACGGAAGAGTTGATTACAAATTAGAATTCTATAGTGAGATTTTAAAATTAATAAAAAAATATCAAAGAAAAAATATTCCAGTGATTGCCACAGGTGATTTTAATACTGCTCATCACCCTATTGATTTAGCAAACCCCAAAACAAATAAAAATACGACAGGATTTTTAGAACATGAAAGAGTTTGGATTGATAAGTTTTTAAACGCAGGACTTATCGACACAGTAAGAGACTCAAACCCTGAAACTGAAGGCCTATATACCTGGTGGACATATAGAGGTGATTGTAGACAAAGAAATATTGGATGGAGAATTGATTACTTTTTTATTTCCAAGGATTTAAAATTCAAAGAAGTAAAACATTTACCTGAAATTATGGGAAGTGACCATTGTCCTATCAAGCTTACCTTGTCCTAAAGCTCTACAGGATAAAAGTACATGCTCTCTTCCATCATTTCTTTATTATGCTGATTTAAGAGTTCTTTATATCGAGAATAATCTTTACCGAAAATTTCTTTAATTTCGATTAGATATTTAACATCGATTTTCGATAACTCAATTCGATCCTCTAAGCCTAAATAGATTGGTCCCTCTTTTTCAAATTGAGCAAAAAAATTATCGATATCCTTAGTTCTTAACTCTTTTAATTTATAATATTTGTCCGTAGTCTCTTCATCAAAGCCAAGCTTAATCTCAATTAAATCTGAAATTTTTCTTTGCCATAGTTTTT
>CATLVU010000018.1 GCA_950061135.1 uncultured Oligoflexia bacterium | reverse complement strand
GAGCTTAAAAAAGTGAGTTTTGATCCTCTTTTTACCATCAATCATACCTGTGCAATGTTCAGAGACAATCTTAACAGGTTAGTTAGAAGAACCTGGTGTACTACAAAGAAAGTTCAAGCTCTTCAAGATCAGCTTGATATGTTTATTTATTATCACAACCACTATTATTTAAAGAGGCTAACACCAATCTAGTCAGGCAGTTTGAAAAAATTAACAACTACGACATTTTTTTCTCTGCTTATCCCTCATCTCTTTAACTTTACCATAAAAGGCATCTACAGTTTTTTGTGAACTTTCTTTATCAATAAGCCATGCGAACTTTTTTACAGCAGGGTTTCTTTTCATTAAGTAGGTAATGACTTCTCCTGCTTTGAGAATTTTTGAGTCTTCAGTAATTAAATGAATGACCTCATCACATTCTGAACGGTCTAATTCAGGGTACTTTTGATAAAGTTCATCTTCATAAATTGAAACAAAGGAAATTTCATTGTCTAAAAATGAAAGTGCCTTCTGAAATCGAAGGCACAATGTACATTTAGAATCATATATTAATAGTGGTAATTTATCCATTAAAGCTCGATAGTAGTAACTAGTAAGTCATCTCCTACCACGTATTCTACAGACTTAGTAAAGTCACTTCCTGTAAAAGTGAGTTTATATTTTCCAGGATTTAAAACAATATGAAACATACCTGTCTTATGCCCTACATATGTCTGAAACTTCGAAGGAGTTCCATTTACGATTTTGTAAACAGATACTGTAAAATCAGAAATTGCTTTTGCTTCCTTTACCAGTTGCCCTCTGATACCACTTTGCTCAACTCTTTCAAGTAAGTATTGCCAACCAGCTTTGTTTCTTTCAACAGTAACATCTCTCCATCGGTGGTAATCAGGATGAAAACCTTGTCTACGGCTATTAAGTTCAATTACGTAAGGAATAACTTGATAAGCATCGTACATCCAATCAATATCTCCTCCATCAGCATTATATAAAAGCTCCCAAGCCGTACCTGGTTTATAATCAAGAAGCTTCGCAATTTTTTTCCCGATCTTTTCAACAACTTCTTTAGTTGCTGTTCTCTCTCCTCTACAACCGAAAGGATAAATTACAAGCTCACTATAGGAATGATAAGAAATATCAAACACGGGTCTTGTATTTTCAATAAAGTTCATCATGGCCTGAGTTTCTGGTTCTGAAGCTGGAGATTCACCCCTGTAAGTTTGTGAAGTTCTTCTTCCACTTGATCCATTACACTTATTCCAACCAGTTGGATAATTTCGGTTAAGATCTACTCCGTATCCACCTCTCGTATTTTTTCTCCACCATGAGTCTTCGTTCCACATTTTATTATTACCATCAACATTGAACATTGGAATAACCCAAATTTCATTGCTATCAACCCAATGAGTAATTTTCTGATCAGCTCCATAGTTTTGAGTTAAAGTATTTACGATGTCTAAACCCATTTCTGGTGTCATAACTTCACGAGCGTGGTGCATAGAATTGAATAATAAAGCAGGCTCTTCTAGCTCTTTTTCACTAGCATTATCCGAAATTTTAATTGCCCATATATCCCTTCCTTCTAATGACTTTCCAATTGAAATTAACTTGGTAATAGAAGGATATTTTTCGTGTACTTCGTGAACAAATTTTTCAATTTCATCAGGATTTTGATACTCAGTATCTGGAGCAAAGCTTACTCCTTTAGTTTGAACTACAGTTAAGTCAAATCCCTTCTTTTCTAGAACTTTGTAATCAATCGCACTAATTAATACATCAATAATTTTTGCTGAATGATCAACTCCTGCAATATCGATATCAAGACTAGATAATTTCTTAAAATCTTTCATCATGTTTTCTGATTTAAATGATGCAATCATTTGCCAGTTTTTTGAAATAGTTGAAACACCGCTTTCATTATGGGCCCAAACATATGATGATGTTATTAAAATAATTAAACTTAAGATGCGCATAGTCATATAACCTTTTGTTATTCTCATTTACCAATTAACAATAGAACACCAAATTAATTGCAATGAGTAAAATAAAAATATGCCACTTCTTGAAACCGAGAAAAGTTTATATTCTGGCACTTATAAATAGATAATCGATAGATAGCTGTAACTGGTTAGAATCACTATAATGACTAATATGTTTAGGCGGCTAATAACCCATGGACACTAGAGAATCTTTCAGGCCAATGAAATGAAGCCTCATCTAAGTAATAATTGTACCGTTCCCTGTCTCCAGACCCATGTAATGCCTGTAATGTTATTTGCATACACACTGGGTCCTTAACACCGCTATGATACAAAGCAAGACCTTCAGTTATCTTCGTTTGAGCATCATATTCAAAACTCATGGCCAAGAACTTGGCTATCTTATAGTTTTTGGTTTCTTCTTTACTATAGCGGTTCATAACTTTCCGCGCTTCTTGGTGATGACCCATATCGATTAAGAGTCCCATAACAGACTTAAAATACTTCGTTAATGTTCCACAGCTAATACTAATTGCATGCAACGTTTTAATGGCTTCTTCTTCAACTTCTTCTCTTCGATAATACTTAGCTAAGACATAAAGGCCTGCACAGATATAGTTTGTCATTAACTCATCACGCTCATCAAACTCTTTAAACACATCATAAAAATATTCAATATCTTTAAAGTTTTCAGTCTGAATTGCAAGTCGTATTACCTCTTGAAGTCTTTGAGGATTAGCAGGAAAATACTTTATAATATTTTTTACTACACCATAAGCTGACACATATTTTTCTTGCTCCATAAATAATTCATACAAGCCTATTTGACATTTATAATGAATCTTATTTATCGAAAGACCTTCGTTGTATTCTTCTTCAGCTCTTTTCATCTCTTTTCTTAGATGTTCAACTTGAGCGATATAAAATCTTGCGAGAGAAGGTTTTGGATGTAATTCTAAAGCTTCTCTAAATAAGACTTCAGCTTCATCCAATTGTTGCTTCTCAAACAAAACTTCTTTTCCTTCTAAGATTTTTTTTGCATAGTCACTCGGATGCATTTTGGCCATGAAAGATTTTAACAAATTCTCCTTTAAAGAATTTGCTGTGTAAGGCTTTAAAATATAAGCATCGACATCTTCTTCAGCTGCTTTGGCCACAGCTGATTGTGATATATTAGAAGTTACTAGTATTAGCAGAGCCTCTGTGTCTTCCGTTTGTTTACGATAATAATTAAAAAGTTCAAAACCTGATCCGTTTCTAAATTTATAATCAGCCAGAACAAGTTTTGGTTTTTTATCATGAATCATAAATTTAGCATCATGCATATTACCAACGCTCTCAATATTGGCCCTTTTCGCACCCATCTCAACGAAAACCTTTATTAAACGGTTTCGAGCAACCATATTATCATCAACAATTAATATATTAACTGTTGCTAAATAATCGGTTAATAATGCGAAGTTGTTTGACATCAAGCAACTCCTTTAGCATGGGAAAAGAAGTTTACTATATGCTCTTGCCTTTCTTGATACAGACTAACAAACTTTTCATATTCACGTGCGTCTAAGTTAGTTGCTTTAATATACAAACAAGTTATCTCATCCTTTTCTATATGAGATATCTCTCCATCGAATTCGAGTACAATTGATTTTCCACCATAAGTTAAGATAACATGAGCATGAATTAAATCTTTAGCGTTAAAAATATCTTCGTTTGTTTTAAAAACAGCTTCATCTTCATATAATTCATCGAAGTTTACTTCATACTTCTGTTGTTTACCTTTAAATGATATATATGTTTCTACTTCTCCTGACTCTAAGTTCAAATTAAGTTCATCTGCCTCTTTATAATGATCAAAAAAATTATCTCCACTATGACTCTGATTCTTTTCTTTTGAGCTTTGTTTACTTGGGGATAATTTGGGATTTACAGCATTTTCAAGTTTCTTTTGAAGAGCATTGGCAAAGTCATCAATCGCATCTTCAGCAGTACTGGCTTGTTTTGATTGATAATCTGATGTCTTTTTCTGTTTTTCTTTCTGTAAATTTGGGCTTCGTAGTCTACCATCAATATCATCGGTAGTAGACTTTCCATCAAGCGGGCCATTATCACTCTCTGTAAATTCTTTATTCGAGTCATTGTTTTTTTGTAATGGTTTAAGGGGTTGTAATTCATTACGTAAGTTGCCATCGATATCGTCAACATTTGACTCTTTTTGCTTTTCTTCTTGGTTCTTCTCTTGACTTGAGAGTTTCCCACTTAAATTCCCATCTATTTCATCAGCTTCATTTGCATTATTATTGTTTTTAGACTTTTTCTCGAGGGGTGTCAGCTCAGATCGCATCAAACCGTCTAGGTTTTCTGTATTTGACTCTCCATCTAAATCATCAATCTCATCATCTGTGAAATTAGAACTTCCCTTAAGATCATCAGCATCTACTTCAAATCCACTCTTGGAAAGTAAATCTTCAATACTTTGTTCTGCATCTTCTAACTTCCCTTTCAGTGGTCCTTTCCGATGCTCTTTTTGATTCTTTCCTTTTAAATAACTTCCTTGATCTTTTTCACCTTCAAGATTAGCCTCTTCTTTTTGTTTATCGTTATTTCGATCAAAGCTATATTCACCCTCAAAAGTTTGAACAACATTATTTTCCCAATTTAGGGCAATATTGGAATCTTTTGTAACATATAAAATTTCATTCTTTGTATAAAATCTATAATCACAGCGATCTTCTGCTTTATAAAATAAATTTATATATTTCCCTGTGAATACCCACTTGTTTTCTTTCCAGTTAAAGTCAGGCTTTGCTTCCCCTGAAAAATACCAACTTCCTTCAGAAAAAACGAAGTCTTCACCGGCCTTTGATCTTGCTACCAGCTTCCAGCAATTTTCATTTTCATCATCTCCCTCAACCTCTGTCCAAGAAACGACAAAGGATGATGGGCCTTGTATCTTAGCAATCCATTTTCCTAGAACTTTTTTAGGCTGATTTTTTGCTTTTTGTAACCAAAAGTCTTCATTAATCTCTAAGGGAGGACGAGAATTAACAATCGCCTCTTTTGTTAATTCCTCTGCTTGCCCCGTTTCTGACTTATTGTTCTTAAATGAAACTCTACTATCTTTTTCAACTAGTTTTAAAATACCTTTAAACCAAAAATCTATTTTAAAGCTAAAGCTTTTTGGTGCTATTCCTCGATCAACAAAGTCTCTACAAGAATATTTTCTCAGAATTTGCTCAACCCTCTGATTCTTAACGTAAAGAATACATGCAGGTTTTAAATAGCCTTTTTGAATATATTGCTTATGCTTTTTTAAAATGATGACGGCATCTTGAAGATCTTTTTTATTTCTCACTTTAAATAAGAAAACGCCTGTAAAGTTTTCAAACTTTAAGGCAGCTTGGACTCCGCTAATAGAATGTACTTCAACATCAGTTTTATGTTGAAAAATGACTTTTAAGGATTTTATCAAATCAGATTCATGATCTAATCCAAATAAGTATAAATTACTACTATCCAACTAACCTCTCCCTTTATTCATCGATGTCTTTTCGGTTATTTTTAAAACAAACTTAATTATTTGTTTCATAAATAAAACCAAAAAAATGACGATAAGATGGATATGGAAGACTATGAATTAATTGAAAGTCATAAAGAGCTCAAGTTAGTTCTTGAGAAGGATAGTCAAGATGAAATTGCTGAGGCTTTTGAAAACTATCCTCCTGCAACTATTATTGAAATACTTGAAACCTACCAACTGACTGATATAGTACGTTTTATAAAAACACCTAATATTGAAATTGGGGCCAAAGTTTTTTCTTATCTTTCTCTTGATACTCAGTATGAAATATTTAAAGTTTTGGATAAAAAATTTGCCGCTGATCTTTTTGCATCTATGTACTCGGATGTTCGTGCAGATCTCTACCAAGAAATGAGTAATGAAGAACAAATTGACTTAATTCCATATCTAGATAAAAAAACAAGAGAAGACATTATTGTCTTAAGTTCATACCCACCAGAAACGGCTGGTGGTATTATGAACACCGACTTTGCAACAATTCTTATAAACATGACATGCCAGCAGGCAATTGCAAAAATTCGTCACGATGCTCCTTCTCAAAAAATGATCTATTACATCTATGTTGTTAATGATGATATGGAAATGCTTGGGATTGTTACAATAAAAAATCTTATCATGTCTCATCCAAAAGATATTGTGAGAGATATTGTGAACGACCATTTTGTCTATGCTCATGTAAACGAAGATAGAGAAAGTGTTGCCATGAAAATTGAAAAACACGACCTTGTTGCAATTCCTGTTCTTAATACAAGAAACCAACTAGTAGGAATTGTTTCCCACGAAGAAGCAATTGATGTCATTCGAGCTGAGCATACTGAAGATATGGAAAAATTTATGGGGATTAGTCCTTCAGAACAAGAAGATACCTATCTTAAAATTTCAACATTTAAACATTTTCAAAGAAGAGTTGTTTGGCTTGTTTCTCTGGCAGCTGTTGGACTTATATCAGGTTTAATTATTCATAAATATCAAAATGTTCTTGAACAGCTTATTATCTTGGCACTTTATATGCCAATGATGACTGCAACAGGAGGAAACACTGGGAGTCAGGCAGCAACATTAGTTATTCGCTCTTTAGCATTAGGTGACATTGATGAAAAAGATTGGTTTCACATCCTATTTAAGGAAATGAAAATATCATTTCTTTTATCTTTCTGTGTTGGAGGACTAATATTTATTAAAGTCGCTTTTTTCACAACAATGTCACTCTTGCCACCTAATATGACATTCTCATTTATTGCTTTTGTTATATCGTTAGCGATAGGTCTTCAAGTCATATCTTCCGCTCTTATTGGAGCAGGTCTTCCA
The DNA here is from genome assembly GCA_950061135.1 of uncultured Oligoflexia bacterium. Taxonomy (GTDB): domain Bacteria; phylum Bdellovibrionota; class Bacteriovoracia; order Bacteriovoracales; family Bacteriovoracaceae; genus CATLVU01. Next base: position 27,751 of record CATLVU010000018.1, on the reverse strand, counting down.
ATTCTTGTGAATAGACTGGGAGGAGACCCTGCAGTTGCAGCAAGCCCAGCAATAACAACAACAGTGGACATTACTGGTCTTCTTATTTATTTTGCAGTAGCATCATATGCATTAGAACTTAGTCTTTAAACAAGGATAAACCGTGAGATTAATCATTATGTGTGGAGGCTCAGGAACTAGGCTCTGGCCCATTAGTACAAAAACCTCACCTAAACAATTTGTTCCTCTATTTGATGGAAAATCGCTTTTTCAAATGACCTTAGACAGAAATAAAGCATTTGTAAGTGCGATTACAATCGTTGTAAACAAAGAACAACTTAACTTATGTAAAAGTCAAATTCCTGATGAACTCATTGAAAAATGCGACTTCATTATCGAACCAGTTGGTAGAAATACTGCACCGGCAATAGCCCTCGCAGCTCATGCATACGCAGAAGATACCATTTTTATCGTTCCTGCAGATCATTTAATTGAAAACCAACAAGAATACCAAAAGACCGTTTCAAGAGCGCAAGAGCTTAGTCTTGAAGATCAACTTGTCACTTTTGGAATTGAGCCATTACATCCTGAAACCGGTTATGGTTATATTGAGGCTGACGGTGAAAATGTTATCTCTTTCAAAGAAAAGCCTGATCTAAAAACAGCGACCCAATATGTTCAAAGTGAAAACTTCTTCTGGAATAGTGGAATGTTTTTATTTAAAGCAAAGGTTTTTTTAAGTGAGTTAGAAAAGCACTCGCCACAAATCTTTCTAAAAAGTAGCAAGGCCGTTAATAGTGCAGAAGTTGAAAATAAAACTTATTACATTAATGAAAAAGACATGACTAATATTCCTGCTAATTCTATTGACTATGCCGTAATGGAAAAAAGCGAAAATGTTAAAGTCGTCTTCTCTCCTATTGACTGGTCAGATTTAGGATCATTTGATTCTTTGGCCAAGCACTTACCACAAGATTCAAACGGTAATACACTAGATAAAAACACGGTACACCTAGACTCAAAAAACAACCTTACGATTTCAAATAAAAAGCTAATTGCTACCTTTAATATTGAAGATCTAATTATCGTTGAATCAGAAGATGCAATTTTGATTGGCAAGAAAGGCCAATCACAAAAAGTAAAAACGCTTTTAGAAAATATTTCTAGAATTACTTAAACTGGTTGCTAGCCCGATACAGATTCCAAAGGTGAGCATACTTGATCCCCCATAACTCATAAAAGGTAGTGGAAGTCCAACGATTGGCATAAGTCCCATGACCATGCACATATTGATAAATGTATGCCAAAAGAATATGGACATAACACCAATTGCCATAATTGAATCATATATCCGCAGCACAGAACCCGACAGCCATATAAACCTGAGCATTAAAACTGAGTACAAGGCGATTAAAACGATAGAACCAAAGAGCCCATGTTCTTCATTAAAGATAGAAAAGACAAAGTCAGTATGATTCTCTGGTAGATAATTCAATGAAGCTTGCGAAGAATTTTTAAATCCTTTTCCAAAAAAACGTCCAGACCCGATTGCAATCTGCGATTGAATAGCATTATAACCCGAGCCTTTTGCGTCTTCATATGGGTTTATAAAGGTTCTTATCCTTTTTCGCTGATATTCCTTTAAGCCAAAATTGTACATAACGAGACCACTCATCAAGCCAATAAGCCCTAGAGAAATAATAGACTTCCATTTAAGTCTTTTAAAAAAGACTATTACACAGAAAATTAATATTAAAATTAATCCAGTACCTAAATCTGGTTGCATTATAATCAAAACCGCAGGCACTAATGTGATAATAAATGGTAAAATTATATCTTTTAAATTTAGTCTCTTCTCGGGATTCATTCGAGTAAAATATCTTGCAAGAGCTAATACTATCGATACTTTCATAAGCTCCGATGGCTGCAGTCGAAATCCCCCAATGACAAGCCACCTTTGTGCTCCCATTCCTTTATGCCCCATAACAAGAACGAGTATAAGAAGAATAATATTCACGCCATAGAAAAAATATGAAAAGCGAAACCAGTTTTTTGCTGGTACTAAACTGATAATAAAGGCAACCAGTATCGCAACAAAAAACCAGACAAGTTGCGACTGATATAAGTTTTGCATAGATAAACTGGTATGCGCGTGGGTGGCAGAATATAAGTTTAAAATGCCAATAAAAAAAATGGCAGTCATACTCCCAATAAAACTGAAGTCATATCTTTTAAAGAAGTTAAAAATTTGCTGTCTCAATCGCCTTCTTCCTCTGTTTCTTGCTCATTATTCTTTTTGGCCTCAGCATTTTTCTTTGCTCTTACTTGGGCCCAATACCTATTCATTTGTTCACGCTCTTTTTCAACGTTTTTTTCATACTCACTTGGATGATATTTTTTCATATAGGTATTAATAACTTTCTCTACTATTGGAGCTGCTGCTCTCGAACCAGCACAGCCATGCTCAACTAAAGCCGCTACTGCGATTTTAGGATCATAAGCTGGAGCATAAGCAACAAATACACCATGATGTCGATACTGATACTCTCTTTCATCGCATTTAGAATATAAGTCTTGTTCACTCTTTGCAGCTATTACTTGAGAGGTTCCGGTTTTCCCTGACATTTGATTTCCGTACCCTCTGCGCCACCATGCAGTTCCACCAGGCTCATTAGCAACTTTATAAAGCCCTGCTTGTACAGCATCCCATGTTGATTCTTTTAATTGAATCTCTGATAATAATTCAGGTTTTGATTCTTTTATAATTTTCCCATCATTATCAAAGATTTTTTTTACCAAAGTAGGTTTATATAATTTTCCTCTTGTTGCAATTGCTGCGTATGCATTTGCTAACTGCAAAGTAGAAACTAAAACATATGATTGTCCAATAGAGCAAGATAATGTCTCGCCTTGTTGCCAAGGAACCCCATTACTTTTTAATTTCCATTCCTTCGTAGGGATAAGGCCTGATACTTCTCTTTGTAGGTTTACTCCAGTCCTGTTACCAAAACCAAATTTTTTAGCGTAAGTCGCTAAATCATCGATATCCATCCTTGAGGCAATGTCATAAAAAAACACATTACAAGAATGCTTTAAGGCATCTGTAATATCGACTTTTTCTTTACCATATCTTTTCCAACTATAATAAGTCTTACGTCCAAGCTTAAATGAACCATGACAGCGAATTTTAGAATCACTTTCAATAAGGCCTTTTTCTAATGCCGTTATCGCTGTGAATGGCTTAAAGGTTGATCCCGGTGGAAAGTGTTCTTGAATACTCCTATCAATCATGGGCTTTTCTTCATTATTAATAAGAGAACTCCAGTACTCCTGACTTACTCCCCTTGAAAACCTTGAAGGATCAAAAGCAGGAGTTGAGATCATGGTTAGCACTTCCCCATTACTCACATCAAGAGCAACAACACTACCTGATTGTTCCCCCAAAGCATTATAAGCCACTTCCTGCATATCCCTATCTAATGTCAGTTGTAGATTTTTTCCTGGCTCAACACCAAGATCTGGTATTCCTTTGAAAATATTATCCGTATTAACATATTTTCTTTTTCTCCCAAGTGCATCTACCTCAACAAAGTCGAATCCGTTCTCCCCGCGAAGAGTCTTATCCATTCGCTCTTCTAGTCCAAACTGACCAATAAAGTCACCTAGTTTGTAATCATATTTATCTCTATTCTTATACTTAGGAAGTTGTGATTGTGATATTTCAGAAATATATCCTAGAACATGGGCCCCAACATTTTTATCTATATAGTCTCTACTAATAAATGTCTCAACACTCACTCCTGGCAAAAAAGCATTTTCTGTTTCAATCCTTGCTACTTCTTCAAAGCTGATATTTTTTTTGATGATTATCGGACGATATTTTGCCTGAAAAGAGTACCTATTAATTGTTTTATTAATTTCCTCAACTTCGATATTTAGAATTTTACTGAGTCTTTCAATTGTTTCATTTTTGTTAAGTAAAAACTGTCTTGTCAAAACCGCATCTAATCTTGGAGTATTATCAACCATTAGAATATTATTTCGACTATATATCATTCCTCTAGGTGCTCGATTTATTTCTTTTCTTAATCGGTTTTGAATAGAAAACCGATGATAAACATCACCTTGAAATATTTGCAAATACCAAAGTCTTAATAAAATAATTCCAAAACAACCTAATACAATATAAGCGATTTGAATCCCACGACTTTTATGAACCTTAATTAATTCATCATCACCATACATTAAAGGTTTACCTCTTTCGTATTTTTATCTAAGCGCCAAAATTTATCGAATAACTGATAAAAGACAGGTGATAATAACGAGACAAATATTGCTTCTGGAAAATAATCAAAGAAGAGTCCAATCAGCATTCCAAAGTCACCCATTTTTATAGATACAAAAACAGAAAACATTAAATTCCATATTAAATGAAAAATAAATACAACAACCATGGTTGATACACCGCTTGTAAAACTAATCATATCTCGTGCATAACGAATTAAAAGGGCCACTAAAACACCAATTAAAGAGCCAATGGCCCAGCCCTCTATTGAGAAAACCCCATGAATATACTGCAAAATTAAAATCAAATAAGGTAAAAAGCTTACATTTAATTTAAATGCTAAATAAAGGACGATCAGAACATTTATTGTTGGCTTAAATTGGTGTATTCCAACCAATGGAAAGAGTGTAGAAATAATTATTTCAACGAAAACTAAAAAAGCCACCGTTTTTAACATGCCTAAAGATATATTCTTATAAGTATAATTCATTTTTTAGGCCCTGCCTGTTCTTCTGATTTAACTAATACGACAACCTCTTCTAATTTTTTAAAATTTACAAAAGGCTGGACTTGAATCTTTTGTGTTATTCCATAACTTTCTTTATCGACTTTAGAAATCTTACCAACAGGTAGTCCCTTGGGATAAATATTTCCCATCCCTGCTGATATTACGCTATCACCCACTTCTATTTTTTCAGTACGACTTACATATTTAAGTGTGCACTGAAAATCTGATCGACCTTCTAAGATTCCATGAGACCTAGTACTTGTCACAATAGTATCGACTCGATTGTTAGGGTCTAAGATTGTTATTACATCTGAATAATTAAAGTATGTTTTATAGACATAACCAACTAAGCCCGAGGTAGTTACCACTGCTGAAAGCTCTCTTATTCCATCGTTAAAACCTTTATTGATTCTTAAGACTTTAAATGAGCTACTTGAGTCCCAACCAACAATCTGAGCTAATACTTTTTTTCGAGGAATTTCCTTCCCAAAATCAAGTAACTTTTTTAGGCGTTCATTCTCTTGCTTAACTTCTGCAAGAGCCTTAATTTCTGTTTCTAATTTTTGAATTTTTTTGGATAAATCAACGTTTTGCTTACTTGTATCTACCAATAAAAAATAATGATCAATAAAATAAGCAATGTTTTCTTTAATCGACATAGTTCCCCGCTGTAAGGGAGAAAAAGTCTCAACAAGGAATTTTTCAAAAATAGTTGCCTTATTTTGTTGAAAATTATGCCCCGCAAAACCCCACAGTGCGATAATTGCAACAAAGATCGTATGTAAAATTCTCCAACGAGATGATTCTATTGATAGTTTATTCAAATAATTTCCTAGGTTAACTCGATAGTTAAAGACTAACTAAATGTAAGACGAATGCCAACTAGATATAAGCAAGTTAACGCTTCGCTTTCATTCCTTTGTTGATTGACTTTAACTTAACTGCCAAATAAAATTTAGCTCTTAAATCATGATTAAAAGGACTTTTAAATGAATAAAATCACTGAAAAGCTATCGTACTTCGCTGTGTCACTAATATTGGGTGCAATTATTATTAGTTTTGCCCTTACTGGCTTTCAAGGATTTAACTCTAGCTCTGGTAGTGTAGCTAATGTTGATGGGACTCCAATCACTATTGAAGAGTATAATAGAACATTAAATGCTCAAATTAATCGTTATTCTCAAATGTTTGGTGGAAAATCATTAACATCACAACAGATTAAGCAATTTAGAATTAAAGAAGGCGTACTAAATTCTCTTGTTCAACAAAAGCTAATGGTAAATCTAGCAGATGAGCTAAAACTTGATGTTTCTCAAGAACAAATCAAAGAAGAAATAAAAACAGCACCTTTTTTTCAAACAAATAATAAATTTGATGTAAATAAATATAAGGGCTTGCTTGCTGCCAATGGCTTTACTCCTCAAAAATACGAAGAAACAGAAAAAGAAAGACTGAGCTTAATTGAACTAACAAAAGTCTTTGATTCAATTTTACTATCTAAAAAGAGTGTAAAGGAAGAGCAAGAATTTCAAAACTCAATGGCAACAGTTTATGCTGTAAGCTTCGATAAAGAGTCTATGACAAAGTATCTTCCTGTTTCTGATGAGGAAGTAAAAGCTTTTGCTAGCGACCCAAAAAATGAGTCGGTATTAAAGTCTGTTTATAATACGATGAGCGGAGAATTTAACAAAAAAGAATCTGTAACAGCTAACCATATACTGTTAAAAATTAACGGTGATGAAAAAGCGACTCTAAAAAAGGCTCAAGATTTAAGAAAAAAATTATCTCCATCTAATTTTATTAACATGGCCAAAAAACATACAGATGAAGAAGCAGGTAAGTCTACTGGTGGCGATCTGGGCACATTTGAAAAAGGAAGAATGGTTCCTGAATTTGAAAAAGTAGCTTTTAGCCAAAAAGTTGGAAGTATATCCCAACCTGTAAAAACACAATTTGGTTACCACTTAATTTACGTTACTAAAAAGACACCTGCGGTTAATAAAACTTTAGAGCAAGTTAAAGATCAAGTAGCACTGAAACATCTTAGGAAAACAAAAAGAGATGAATTAGCTGAGTTTAATAAAAAACTTAAAATTGAACTAAAAAATCTCCTAGTTCAGAAGAACTTTAAAAAACTAGAAGAATTATCTAAGAAATATGGTTTCACTTTTACAAATAAAGAAGAAATGAGCTTGATGGATATCAAAGCAGGCCCTATTCAGTTTAAAGAAGATGAAATTGTTCCTTTATTTTTTACAAAGAACAAAAACACTATCATTGATAACGATCTTCCAACGAAAGTGAACTTATTAAAAATTGAAAATTTCTACCAAAAAGAGGCAAAAAACACGGAAGCTGAGCAATCTTATGAAATGGCAACAAGACAATTTGGTAATGAATTACATAATTCGCTATTAAATTCTCTTCAGGAAGAAGCAGATATTGTCACATATCCTAATTTATTATAAATATGCCCCATGGCAGATAAAGAAGCAAAATGGGAACAAAACCTTTCCGGTAAATACTACGTTGATGATCAATGTATAGCATGTGATGCATGCTGTGTAGAAGCGCCAGCATACTTTGATATGAACGATGAGGACGGGCATGCATTTGTAAAAAAACAGCCCGATTCAGCTGAGGCAGAAGAAGAATGCCAAAATGCCTTAATGGCCTGTCCTGTTGGAGCAATTGGAGATGACGGCAATGAGTAATTACCTCAACTCAAAATCAAGAGTGAATTGGGATGAGTATTTTATGCTACAAGCAATTGTCGCAAGTTTTCGATCAAAAGACCCTGTCACTAAAGTAGGTTGTGTATTCGTTGACAATGAGAACCATCAATTATCCATGGGGTACAACGGCTTTATTGCAGGAGTAGATGAGTCAAAGCTTCCTTGGGGTAAAGACAAAGATCATCCTTTAGAGCACCAAAAATATCCTTATGTTGTTCACGCTGAAGCAAATGCAATTCTTCATTCGTCTGTATCACTAAAAAACTCTAGATGCTATGTAACTCATTTTCCTTGCCATGAATGTGCAAAGATGTTGGCCTCTAAAAAAGTAAAAGAAGTCATTTATTTTTCAGATAAACACAGAACAAGCGAAAGTACTAAAATTTCTAAAAGATTGTTTGAACTTACAGGAATTGAACATAGGCAACTAGAAATTGATCTAAACTTATTATCTGAATTAACGAAATCTATAGAGAATAATTTTTAGGAATTATTTAACGTATAACCAAAAAGAATTCCATTTCAAATTATTTTTAATCTCATCTTTTTTACCAAACTCTTCTTGATAAAGCTCATCTAGAATTTCCTCTGATGAATTTAAAACTTCTTTTATATCAATCTTTCCTTCTGGCTCGCTATGGCATGAAAATAATTGTTGGTTTTGTAAGCAATTCTCTTCTTCTAAATAACTTTGCAATTTATCCTCTAGCTTCTTTGCATTACCTAGCATTACATCCATTTGATCTTCTATAAAGTCTATGTTCTGCTTTTTATCAAAGTCACTTACCTTTAAACTATTTTCAATTATTGGTAAAAACTTCATTACACCTGTCTTGTATTCATTCCCAAGTTCTTTTTCCGCATCAACTAATAATTGAGTCATTTTTATATCGCTATACTTTATAGTGTAAGGATCGTTCTTGCTATTATCTTCAAATTCATCAGAAACTTCTTTTAAGGCCTGCATCGCTTTTAAAAGTTTTTCATTTATCGATAACTGAGCATTTTCTATAAATTGTTGATGAAGTTGTGGGTCTCTTTCTTTTAATGCATCTTGGATTACTTTTTCAGTTTTACGAGTATCGTTTGCTGATTTTTTTAATGCTGTCCAAGCAATTCGATGCAGAGTTATTTGCGCCTGAGTTTTTAAATACTTTTGAATTTTCTCTTGGTTTTCTTCATCTTTAAAAAATTGACCTAAAAGCTCATGACAGTTTTCAGCAAGCTCCTCCCCTGATTCTTCAGTCTCTTCGCCATCGCCATTATCACTTTCACTATCAGCAGCTACAGGGCCCTCATTACCTGTCGATTCTGATGCCGATGACTGCCGCGGCGATAGCCCCCTTGCTCCCCTTACTACTGGAGCATTTCCATCAGTAACAACACCAGTCTCTTGGCGAGAGTAATTTCGTTGTGATGTAATTTGTTCAAAACTATCTGGAAGAACTCTTGCAGTTATACTTGCTTGTTGATTTATCTGCTCTTCTGTAAAAAAATCAGGACAAGTCTGAGACACAATACTATTCATTCCCTTCGGACTTGAATCTTTGAACAAGACCCCATTTAGAAGTCCAGTGCTTACCGTGCCGATCTCACTAACGTCAACTGCACAATTTTTTAACTGAGCAATTACTGGATCAATATCCGGGTCACAAGAACATGAAGGAATCTGGCCACAAGCAACTTTATAATCAAAAAGTTTCTTTGCAGGTATACGACAATTTTTTCCATTATTTTCTAAAAGGACTGAATAACTTCTATCTGTTTCATTCGTATTTCCAGAGCGATACCCAAAGGTTAAAATAGGATATTTTGTAGGAGTCATTGAAATACTAGCCGAATGTAATTTGATTGGGTCTTGCTTTACAACAAAGTCTTGAGTTTTACTCTCATCAATAAGGCCTGTACTAGCATCAATATAAATATCACCACCATTTACCATTTCAAACTTAATAGCACCGGTTTCATTATCTCTTAAAGCTCTCAGATTTCGAACAGCAGGATAAAAGAAGTAGCCCTTAGTTCCAGTCGTTTGAGATAAAGTTCCCTTTAAATTTTCAGCAACCAACTCTTCAAAGCTAGTAGTTATATGCATTTTCCCTTCTTCAGAAAAAATATATCCGCGACCACCACCAGCTTCCTTTGTAGATATTTGAAACTCGCACTCTCCTGTCCTAGTAGGCTTAATTGCTAACTTAAAATTATCATATTCAATATAGGTCCCATCTAAGCTTGAGAAATCGCAAGTAATTTCTTCAAACTCTGCATAGGCAAAAGCACCGATAAATAGATATAAAACAAAAAAATATTTCACACTTACTTATCGGTTTAAATATCGTCTACATAAGCCTTACTTTTCAAGTAAATTCAAGCACTTACCACCAAACACCGAGGTGTCATATATTTATACAAAGCCATGTAAATTTCAGCGACTTCTATAGCTTAAAGTTTTAAATTGATAAAATTAAACATATGAGAACTTTGCTTTTACTGCTTTTTATCAATTCATTTATGGCGATGCCCGCTGTAGCTACTAATAATGAATTAATTCAAAATACCTCAAAGCAGATACTAAAACTTAATCAAAACAAAGAGAAAATCATAGGTGTTGAATTTATTCTTGTGAATCCTTTTGATCAACAGATTGAAAGCAACTGGGGCCATTCACTATTGCGTTTTGTAGACGATGATAACTCTTGGACAAATGATATAGTCATAAGCTTTTCTGCTCTTACTAATAGCGACGACTCAAGTACTGAACAAAAAATTAAAGGACTAATTGGAGGATATGAAATTATACCTCACACTGATTCCCTAGGCGGTTTCTGGAGAGAATATACAAGGAAAAATGGTCGTTCTTTAAAACGATATCCATTGTTACTAAATAGAGAATCTCTTGATCAGATCATTGAAATACTTCACAAATGGATACAAGATCCTACATATTTTGGAAAATACTTTTATACAAGCCGAAATTGTACCACTTTGCTTGGCGCGCTTTTAAATAAAGCAGGTGTCATTACAATTTCAGACATTCCTGCTAAACCCACAGAATTTCCAAGATGGTTGAAATTTAACTTAATTGCACCTTACCATGGGATTGAAATGCTTAATGGAAAAAGTATATTAAAAAAATTGTATGATCTTTTAAATATCACTCCAAAAGATTTCTCTTTAGGAAGGTGGCCTAAGAATGCTTTAGAAATTCTAAACGCTTCATTTTCAACTCAAGAAAAAAGGATTATACGTAATGAACATCAATTTATACCTCGTGATATAAAGAAGGTTCTAGACACCCAACTTTTAGGCATACATAAGACACCACTCTTTAATGCAAAGTCTCTAAAGCCAGAGCAATACCGTTTTTCTTTTTCGAATAAATATCCAAAAGAGCTAAGAGAACAATATACAAAAATCTCTAAAACGATCTATTCGGTCTTGGTTTTAGATTAAATTCTAATACTTCATCGACACAGCGTCTTAGCAGAAGGAACACTTTAAAAAGACTTAATTTATATAAAAAGCAGAGTAAGTATTTTATTTATTTTACGAACTACTTTCAATTAAAGGATCATTTATGAAAATTTTAATTTTATTATTTAGTTTAGTGATTTCTCAGTTTAGTAATGCAAATTGTATTGATGTTTATCAAAATGAATTATCTAAAATATGGGAAGAAGAAAAAGACAGTGCTAATCTTTTTGAAACGACATACATGACTGTTATCTTCTCTCCTTTGGGAATAATCTTTGGAGAGATCGCAGGCCCTGCTGTTATAGTAACTAGTATCGGATCAGGTATTCATCAATCGACTCAAATCACGAAGAGAAAAAACTATGTCGATAGCTTAGCAAAAGGCCTTACATTATTATTAAATGCGGAATCAGGCGAAGGAGATGTTCTCGATAGTTTTTTAGCAGAAGTAAAAAATCAAGTTAAGGCTGAAGAGGACAAAATTATCGAAATACTTAATAACAAAAATAATTTATATGATTTTTGTCATGAAGAATTAATGACATATCAAGAAATAAAAACTGAAACAATCACTGAACTTAAAAGAGCTATCTGAGAGGATTTATGAAAATTTTATTACTTATTTTTTCGCTACTTACACTTTCTAATACTTACGCTGGAGATAGATATTTAAACTGTGGATTCGGCAGTGTTGAAACTATGGATGAGTTTATTTCTTCTGATATCATAAATGGTGATCGCGCATTATCAAAATTCACTATTAGAGATAATGATTATATTATCGCTTTAGATAGAAAAAACTATACAATCTATATTTCTAACCATTCTCTAGGTGGTTTCTCTAAAGTTCAAATCATTCCTCAAGGACCTCGACAAGAAGCTTATATACCTACAAGTTTAGGTGTCACTTGCTTCGTTCAAGATTAAAAAAAAGGGAGCCCTTAAAGAGCTCCCTACATATAAACTATAATACTATCTAGATTATCGTTTAATATTAAGTACTTCTTGAAGCATTTGATCCGATGTCGTAATCGTTCTAGTGTTTGCTTGGAAGTTTCTTTGAGCATTCATTAATGCAATAAATTCATTTGCAATATCTACGTTTGATTGCTCAATTGATTTGGATAGAATTTCTCCTCTTCCATCTTTTCCAGGTTTTCCAATCGCAGCTTGACCTGAGTTTCTTGTTTCTTTGAACAAGTTTTTACCCATCTTAAAAAGGCCTTCGTTATTTTCAAACTTACCGATCGCCATCTGAGCTAAATCTCTCGTTTCTCCATTATCATAAGAAGCTGTTAGTATACCTTCATCATTGAAAGATAAAGAAGCTAATGTTGCAGCACTCGCACCATCTTGATTATGCCTCGCAATCGAAGTTTCAGAACCATATTGCGTAGAAGCGTCATTTCCATTTCCACCTTCTTTAAGTGATTCACCAAAGCTAAATTCAATTTGCTGATTAGGAGCAGCACCTTTATTAAAATTAAACGAATTAAGCTCAACCACTTCTTCTTGTAATTGCCCTTTATCATTAAATACTAATTTACCTTTACCCATTTCAACCATTGTTCCTTCTTGTCCATTAGCTGCATCTTCACCAGGAACCATCGCATGATATTCCCATGTATTATTCGCAACTTTATTGAAATGAAGTGTAATCAATCTTTGAGTACCTACGTTATCAAAAACCTGAATACTAGAATTAAAGTCTGAAGTTTTTTCGGGATTATTAGGATCAAAAACTTGAATATCAGCACGTGAATCAACGTTCATATTAACATTAACTTTTTCAGTTGCTCTCGCCGGAATAGTTGTTCCTCCAAGCTTTATAGGCCCTGTTTTTTGAGTGATTTCTCCATCTTCATTTGCTTGAAAACCTAAGATTTTATAACCATCGCCATTGATTAGGTTTCCTTCTTTATCGAAATGAAAAGAACCATCTCTTGTAAATCCTCTACCTTTTCCTGCTTCGACAACGAAGAAGCCATTTCCATTGACAGCTAAATCTGTGATGTTTTCAGTTCGACTAATACTACCTTGAGTAAACTTAGCTTTTACATGGGCCAGTTTTGTACCTGAACCAATCTGATCACCACCATCAATACCCTTTAGTGACTTTGCAAGCATATCTTGAAATTCAGCTCGTGAACTTTTAAAACCAAAAGTACCAGCATTGGCGATGTTATCACCGATAATCCCCATACTTTGGCCTGCTGCTTGTAAACCACTGACACCAGTGTTAAATGAACCTAATAAACTCATGTATGTCCCTCCTAGACCTAAATTCAGATAAGATTATTTCAGTGCTACGGACTAAAACTCAAGGTTTCCGGAAAGGACCAACCTTTTTTCTTATCACTTAATTTTAATTTATAAAAACAGTAGAATCTATTTTTGTAAATACATTCTCTGCCATACTTCCTTTATCTACAGCTGTTACAACTTTGTTATTTTTCACATCAACAATATAAGCAGCCTTGTCTGTTATTATTAACGAATCTTTACTTCCTTTACTCTGAAGTTTTGAAATCGCATCTTTTACTTTTAAATATTCATCGCCATTAAAATCAATACTACGTTCTTGAATTCTTTTGGCTGCATGAGTACTAAGATTAATACCTCCATGAAGTTGTTTCGTTTCTTCAAGAAGTTTATTAAAATCACTCTGCTCCCCTTTAGGTAAACGGTTGGAAATATCAACCTTTTTATCCTGAGGTGCTCTGGTTACATTTGGAATAAGAATGTTATTAATATTTTTTCCCAAACCATTTACTCCACATCATACACATTGGTTAAACCGGTTGTTGGTACATGATGTTTTTTATAAGCATCAACTGACGCTTTATTATTTTTACTATTTAAGTTTAAGCTTTTTCCTGTCTCTTGCGCAATGGGTAAATTACTCGAGTTATTAAATGCTTCTTTAAGATTTGCTTGATTTTGACCTAAAGTTGCCTCAGGACCTTGAGGATTAGGAGTATGAAAACTATCAACATCCCTTAAGAAAACTTTTTTTCCATCAACCTTTAAAACAGTTTCACCATTTTCAAAGAATACAGATTCAACTATCCCTGTGTTTTTAGTCTTGACTATAATAGGCTCTGAGCTTTCATCCCAAGCATAGACTTGAGTCTTATAAGTTCCAGCAATAGCAGTTGCTCCATCAAGAGATTGGCCATCCCATGTAAAAGTTTGATTGCCTCGTCCTATATTTTCTTTCCACTCTTCACTGATCATATTGTTTTTGTCATCAAAAACTCTTACTAAAACTTTCTCTGCTGGTTTTGGAAGATGATAAAGAATGTCTGCACTCTCACCTTCTTTACCACTAAACTCTAAGCTTGATCCTGTTGTTACTACTTCTTTACCTAGAAAACTTGCGCCATAAAACTTATCTTTTACGCCTTTGTCATCTACAAGACTGTCAAACTTTGTATTTAAATTTGATAATTGCTCTAATTGTGAAAACTGTGCGAGTTCCGCTGCCATTTTATTTTGTTCCATCGGCTTCATTGGATCTTGATTTTTTAACTGTACAGTAAGAAGTTTTAAAAACTCATCCTTACCCATTTTATTATGGGTTTTACCATCAACATATAATTTATTATCTGGTTTAAAACCTGTTAATTTGTTTAGTAATTTTTCTTTTTGTTTTTGTTCGATTTGTTCTTTGCTTAGGTTTTTTACTCTCGCTTCAGCTCCCATACGTACATTTCTGTATCGCATTTCTTCTGCAGTTAAAGGTTTACCCATCGTAGGCATTAAGCTACTTCCTTATCTTGAAATTGTTCCCAAAGTTCTTGTCTTCTTTGTGACTCTTGTTGGCGCTGACCACTTTCCGAATGATGCTGTCCTTTTTGACCAGAGAAAAAGCCTTGAGATTTTCCATCCTGCGCAAACTGTCCATTAGAGGAGTTTGAATTGTTTTGTTGCATATTCATTTCAAGTTTAAATTCACCTACTTGAATTCCACTTTGATTTAATACTTGTAATAATTGAGTTTGTTTTGTCTGAAAAAACTTATGCCCTTCATGGCCCTGAGTTGTAATCTTGATATGGATATCTTTCCCATCCATTTTTTCTACAAGAAGGTCTATCTTACCTAAGTCCTGATGCTTAAAGGACATTTCTACTTGTGAGTTTTTATCTACTTTATTTTGAATAATATAGTCTTGAATTTTAGCAATAACTTCATCTGTTGTCTGACCGGCTTTTAATTCGTTTATATTAAAAATATTATTTGTTTT
Source organism: uncultured Oligoflexia bacterium (assembly GCA_950061135.1). Taxonomy (GTDB): domain Bacteria; phylum Bdellovibrionota; class Bacteriovoracia; order Bacteriovoracales; family Bacteriovoracaceae; genus CATLVU01. The sequence goes on along the minus strand of CATLVU010000018.1, from coordinate 12,523 downwards.
TTGACCAAGATCAACCGATGTTTTAACATCTGAAGCTTGAGATACGATATCAAGGCCCTTACCTTCTGTTGGTTGCTCAAGATTAAACATTACATCTTGCAATGTCATAGACTTGCTTGGCTCAGACTTTAAAGCTTGTACGTTAAGCCCTTGAGTATTAATTGCTTTGTCAACAGTCTTAATAAATGGCTCTTGCTCTAAACTCGCATTTTGGTATGCATGCTGAGAAACCTTTTTATTTACAGGAAGATTATTTTTTGTAGAAATTACGTTTTCAAACTTTTTGGCCAACTGCTCTTTCAGTTCAACTTCAGGCTTTATTTTATCTTGTAATAAAACTTCTTCCTTAACTAATTTTTTATCTACTTGTTTATTAGAGAGTAATTGTTTTAAATCAATATTTTCAGCTTTATCTTGTACAGTTTTCAAAGGAGAAATCGAATCACCTTTTATCTTTGTTTCTTTTTCTAAACCTAAAGTATCGGCAATCTTTTTATCACTACTTTTATTATCTATTGCAATAGATGTATTATTTTGTGCTTTTTTGATGTCTTGAGCATCCCCTACATTTTTAGAAACGTCACCTAACTCAGACTTTGTAATTACCTGTTTTTTAAAGCCTTCAACTTCAGTACTCTGTAAAGCTTCGCCAGAAACTTCATCAGTGCCAACATTGAGGTTTTCTGATAATACTTTTAATTGATTATTCTCAACTTTTTTTGAAGACTTAGGAATTGCTGAAGATTCACTTTTAACTAACTCGGCTTCTATTGCATCTTTTTGATTCACAATAGACTCTTCGTTACCTTGTTCTTTTGCTAGTAATTGCATGAAATCATTTTTATCTTTCAGTGCTTGCTCGGAGTTTCCCTGTACTTCAGCTACTAATTGATTGCCCAATACATCCTTGGAGGCTGCCTTTTCGTCCCCTTTAATGACTTTTGAATGTAGATTAAGCGGTAATAAACTCAATTTTCTCCTTATACTTCACTGTATCATTGTTGCATATTTAGGTATTGCTTTTGAAGTCGGGCAGAAACTTCCTTTTCCATTAAATTAAATATCTTCGATGCCCTTGATGGATCGATACGCTCTATGATCTTCACAGATATCTGAGCTTCTTGCACCGATAATATCTCTGCTGCTTTTGCTGGTTTCATGTTTGAAATAACTTCAACGAGTTGATTTATTCTCATCAACTCATTTTTTTTGTTTTTATCAATGCAACCCAAAATTTCTTTTTGTCGAGTTTCGAAACCAACAATCTTGTTATTTAAACTATCCTCTGACATTGCAACTTCTTTTTCTCTTTCTTCTAAAAGTTTTAGCTTTTGATCAAGAACGGCTTCTTTTTCAAGAATTTCTTTAGTCAATTGAGCAAGGTTCTTTTTTTTAATTCTATCAATTGTTTGTTCAACTTCTTTTTTCACTGCTTTTTTAAATTCTTTCTCAGTATATACTTTTTTGTCATCTGCAATTGTGACATTGAATGCGATCAAAGATAATATGACTGACAATAATCTTAGCATGATTTTTTCCTTTGATAATTCCAACTTAACACTTGTTCCTCTAGGATCTCTTGTTTCTTTTTCGAAATACTCTTCTTGTACTTCTCTTTTTCTTTTTCTTTCATTTCGGTATACACCTTTACGGTTGATCTAGCCTGTGCCAATTGAACTAATAGGCCTTCTTTTTGTTTTTCAAGTAAAGTATTTTGCTCTTCAAAATACGCTATCTTTGCTTTTTTACCCTGCTCAAAGTATGGATAGAAAGCTAAGTTCTCTCCCCTTGCTCCATTTTTAAGCTCTTCACTTTGAACATCATATGCCATTTCAATATCTCTAAAATCCTCTTGGATTTGTCTTTTATTATCTTGGATTTTCACCTGAATTTTACCAACTTCCATTTTAAGCTTATCTTCATGCATTTTTTTTAATTTCAAAATAGCATCTAGGCGAAACTTAAAACCTTTCATTGCTCATTCTCTTGTTCATTTAAAAAGTTTGGATCTATCTCTCTTTCAGCTTTTCTCGCTATTTCAACCATTTGGTCATAGACATCGTCTAATGAAAGCGAGTCTTCAACTCTTTGTTTTAGCAGTTCGGTTAAATCTGTGATAATTGCCATCGCTTTATCTATTTTAGGATTCGTTCCCTTGGCATAAGCACCAACATTTATAAGATCTTCAGCTTCGTAATAAGATGCCATTAAATCCCTTAAGTGGGCAGCAACTATCTGGTGCTCTCTTGTAACAACCTTCGACATAACTCTCGAAAGCGAGTTCATTACATCAATGGCAGGATAATGGTTTTTGGCCGCTAGTTCTCGGCTTAAAACAATATGCCCATCAGCTATTGCTCGTACGGCATCAGCTATCGGCTCATCCATATCCCCACCCTCAACAAGTACGGTATAGATCCCTGTAATTGTTCCAGCATTTGCTTTCGTCCCAGCTCTTTCCATAAGCTTTGGAAGTTTAGCAAAAACACTAGGCCCATAACCTTTTTGACCTGGTGGTTCACCTGCGCTCATTCCTATTTCTCTGTAGGCCATTGCAAAACGAGTGATTGAGTCCATCATAAAAATGACGTCTTTATTTTTATCTCTGAAATATTCAGCAATAGTTGTTGCAGTATAAGCTGCTTTGGCCCTAATCAGTGGTGATTGATCAGAAGTCGCTACAATAATTACTGATCTTTTTAAGCCTTCACGACCTAAGTCAGATTCAATAAATTCTAATACTTCTCTTCCTCGCTCACCAATCAATGCAATTACATTTATATCTGCTGTTGTATTTCTAGCAATCATTCCCATCAAGGTTGATTTACCGACACCAGATCCGGCCATAATTGCCAAACGCTGTCCCTTACCTACAGTAGTAAAAGCATTTAATGCATTAATTCCTGTATCAAGATTTTGCTTTATCTGGGGACGATCTAAGGGGTTAATTACTTCGCCATAAATAGAACGAACTTCTCCGTTTTGTTCTATGGGCCCTTTATTATCTAAAGGGTTTCCTTGAAAATCGACAATCCTACCAAGGTAGGCATCAGAAACTTTTATTGAAGTAGTTAACTCTTTTAGATAAATCTTCGTCTCAGAGTTTATTCCAGTGATATCATCATAAGGCATTACTTGGCAGCGTTCCCCTTTGATACCAACAACCTCTCCGAGACAACGATCACCAGTTTGTGTAACGAATTCGACACAACAACCGAGGACAGCTCTTGGTAAAACAGCTTCAAAAATCATTCCATGACTAGAAATAATTTTACCTATATTTTGGTAAGGAGTACCTGAAATGAATGCTTTTTGAATGCTAGAAAAATCTACATTCAAATCACTCATACTTTCCTACTGATTTGAAAATTTCATCTAAGTGATTCATTTGTGCTTCGAAGGAACCATCGACAATAGAGTTCTCTGATTCTAAAATAATTCCTGTTCCCTTTAGTTCTGGAGATACCTCTACTCTGATATTTGAAAGGACTCCTACTTTTCTCTCTAAAACTTTCACAATTTCTGGCATATATCCAAATGATTCTTCATCAACACGAACTACCAGATTATTCTTTTGATTAATTTCATAAATTAATTTTTCTAACAAACGAGATAAATAATATTTTTCATCTACTTCTTTTAACACTATCCATTTTGTTAGATTCTGTACTGTTGAGTAAATATTATTTTTATTTTGTGCCAAAATCCCTTGTGCTTGCTCTTGAACATTTTTTATAAATCTCTCAAGTTCCTCAATTTTTTCTGTCGCTTGTGTCAAAACTTCATTCTTCGCTTCTTCAGTTCCCCTCGTAAGGCCTTCTTGGTATCCTTCTTCTTGTGCTTTATCTCTTAAAGCATCAATACGTTTTTTAACTTCTTCTTCTATCGCCTGTTCATATTCTTGTTGTCTCTGCTGTTTTAAACCACGGTGGTTTTCGACTTCACTATCGAATCTAAAAGAAGAATTTTCAGCTATTTCTCTTTCTTGCTTTATTATATCTTCAGAGATGACTTTACTAGTTTCAAACTGGATCGGTTGAAACTCTGTCCCTTGGTGAGTATTATCTGAAAAATCAGAGAACTGATACTCATCTATTTTAATTCTTTGTTGTCCATCTCTTAAAATACCCATCTAACATATTTCCTTATACAAGAGCATCTCCATCGCCACCGCGACTAATAATCGCCTTACCTTTACCTTCAAGGTCTTTCACTTGCTGAACAATTTCTTGCTGAGCTTTCTCTACATCAGATAACTTTGTAGGCCCTAGAGCCTCTAGGTCTTCTTGTAATAATGTTGCTGCTCTATTAGACATATTCTTAAATAACTTACCTTTAACATCTTCAGGTGCCGTTTTAAGTGCGATAGTGAGTTTCTGATTATCAACCACCTTAAGAAGCTCTTGAATACCTTTATCATCAACAATAACAAGGTCTTCAAATACAAACATAAGTTTTCTAATTTCTTCTGCAAGCTCAGGGTCTTTTTCTTCAACTCTGGCCATAACATTTTTCTCAGAGTTTTTATCCATCTGATTTAACATATCAGCGATAGGTTCAACACCACCAAGTTGTTGAGTATCAATAGATCCGAGAGTAGATAGTTCTGTTTTTAAAACATCATCTAATTGCGAAATCAATTCAGGCGAAACAAAGTCTAAATTCGCAACCCTCAGAACAACCTCTGCTTGAAGCCCTTCTGGCAGTTTTTTTAATACATCAACTTTTTTCTCTGTCGGTAGATGTGCAATAATTAATGCGATCGTCTGAGGATGCTCATTTATTAAAAAGTTTGCCAGTGTTCTTGTATCAACTAGCTCTAGTGATTCGAGTGTATTGGAAGTTCCAACTTCCACAACCTGACCTAGTAATTGTTTTGCTCTCTCTTCTCCAAGAGTTCCTATTAAAAAGTCTTTACCCTTATTACCAGAAAACAAAAGATCATTTTCTTCATTTAGAGCAGCATAAAATTCAACTAAAACTCTTTTAACCATCCAGATTGGTGAACGGTTTAAGTGAGACATATGATTAATGATTCTTTTCACATCATTATCTTTCATATATTTGAAAATCATTTTTGATGGTGTCGGCCCTAAAGAACTAAGAAGTATTGAAGATTTATCAATACCTGAAAGCAGGGCATATTCTACATCTGGTTCTAGTGAATTAGGTGCTTCGGCCATAATTATTCCTTATTAAGCTATTTCTTTTTGTCCATCTGTTGAATGAATCATCTCGTGTACAATTTGAGCTGCCTTTGCAGGGTTTGCTTCAACTAAGCTTATGATTCTTTCCTTAATCATATTACCTTCAATCTTTTCAGGATTCATTTTATCCTCAAGAGTTGGTAATGCTTCTTCTAATCCTGGCAGTTTTTGATTCGCCTGAATTTTTTCTAGTTCTTCAATCGTTTTAGGTAAAAAGTCATCAATCGATTCAACTGTATTTTCTGTGATCCATTGAATAAACGGACGAATAACAAAGAAGAACAATGATGTTATGATCAAACCAATAATTAAATACTTCGTTACATTTTTAAGTATTTCTCTTCTTTCTCTTTCTCTTAGAATTGCTTCAGCTTGAGAAAGATCAGTTTGAGCAAATTCCATATTTTTAATAACAATAGTATCACCACGAGATTCTTTTAATCCAATTGCAGATGATACAATCGCTTGAAAGTTAGCAATCTCACTCTCTGACCATGGCTCATATTTTGTTTTCGGAATTCCCTCTTCACCCATTACTGCTTGGCCATTTTCATCTAAAACAGGAACTCTTTTTCCATCAATCATTACAGCGACTGAAATATTTTGAATATCAGCAGTCGGCTTCTTAGACCTTGTTACGGTTTTAGGTACATTATAATTTCGTGTTGAAAGGTCTTTATTTACATCATTTCTAGTTTCAGGAATTCCTGGTTGTGGATTCTCTCCAGGTATATTGCTTCTTGCCCCTGGGATTCCTTGAGGTGAAGGTCTTCGCCCTTGTAATGTTTGTTTATTGGAAACTTCAGAAACGACTGCCGAGTTTTCAGGATCATAAGAAGTTCTTGTTTGAAAAGATTCTGTAAAGTCCATTTTAACATTAACTTTAGCAATTACACTTCCTTCTCCGACTACTCTTTTTAAAATTTCTTCAATTTGTGACTCGTATTTGCTATTTACTTTTGTTTCAAGCGCTAAGCGATTTGCAGTATGCTGGGCCATCATATCCCCAACATTCTCTGTTAATTGATTACCCTTTGAATCAATGATGACAACATTTGCTTGCCTCATCCCATCAACGCTGGATGCAATCAAACCTTGAATACCCTTAATTTCATCTTTTGTAAGATTCATTCCTCTTGATAAATCTAGAACAACTGATGCTCTTGGTGGTTTTTTCTCTGCAACAAAGGGACTAGACTCAGGTAATGATAAATGAACTCTAACTCGCTTAATACCTCTAATATGCTTGATGGTTTTCATTAACTCACCTTCAAGCGCTCGTTGCTTATTTATCTTTTGAACAAAACTTGTTGTTCCAAATGCTTGTTTATCAAAGACTTCGTATCCAACAGTAGAACTAAAATCTACACCTTTTTTAGCAATCTCTAGTCTCCAAACATCTACCATGTCTTCTGGAACATAAATACTTTTACCATCGTCTTCTACTTGATAAGAAATCCCACCAACTTCTAACATTTGACTAATAGTAGCTGAATCCTCTTTTGTTAGATCTGTATACAAAACTTTATATTGAGTTTTCGTCGCCCAAATTAGTATTCCCGAAATAGACGCGATTAATAAAAATCCTAAAGCAATAAGACTGATTCTTCTATTAATATCCAAAGAGATAAAAAATTCTACGAAGTTTTGATAAATTTGCTTAATAAAATTTTGCAAAGAATCCTCCTGATTCTCAAAGTATTACTTACTATTTAAACCTGCATTTTCATTATTTCTTTATATGCATCTAACACCTTTAAACGAACTTGATTCATTTGTTTAAAAGCGATATCTGCTCTCTCTACGGCAAGTAGAGTTTCGTGAAGATTTTTTGACTCTCCACTTGCTAATTTTTGAACAGCATTATCTGCGTCATGTTGTAAGTCATTAACCTTAGCGATTGAGTTAGCAAGAAAATCACCAAAACTTTGTCCATCACCTTTTGACACTTCATCTGGAGAATTAGTAAGGTCAATTTTGTTTCCTAGCTCAATTGATTTTGACCAGTTTTCAACACCATAATTCTTTAATGCTTGATTTGATTGTCCAATATTATATATGGCCATTTTTTATCTCCTACCTTCCAATCTCTAGGGCTTTTGTCGCCATAGATTTAGTGGTATTAAAGGCAGAAATATTAGCTTCGTATGCTCTTTGAGCTTGAATCATATCTGCCATTTCTTTCATTACATTAATATTTGGCATCGCTACATAGCCATCTTTATTTGCATCTGGATGCCTTGGATCATATTTTAAAATGGGTGCATCATTTGTTGAGATAACATCAGTTGCATGAACAGTTTGAGCTTGAGCATCTACTTCCCCTTCTAAAATTTCTGAAAAAGAATCACGTGCAGGCTCTGAACCAAAAACAACCTCTTTCCTTCTGTATGGTCCACCTTCAGCTGTTTGTGTTGTTTGCGCATTTGCAATATTCGAGTTGATAACCTCTACTCTTTTAGTATTGGCTTTCATCCCACTTGCACTAATTTTCATACTTTTCAACAAATCCATTTATTACCTTTCTGAGTTAATAGTATATTTCATTAAACCCAATTTTTTATTCATCAACTGCACCAAGGCATCGTAGACAACTTTATTCTCAGTCATCTTAAACATTTCATGTTGCCGATCAACAGTATTGCCATTTTCACTAACAACACCATTTGGATCTTCGTAAATTTCAGGTTCTAAATTATCAAAACCACCACTACCAACATTAAAATGTTCCTGTCCTTCAGTTTTCATTGATAAATTGCCATCAACATCAAGGGCCCTGGCTAACGCAGCTTCAAAGTCTAATCGCTTAGATTTAAATCCTGGAGTATCAGCATTTGCGATATTTGAAGAAATAACTTCTTGTCGCATTTCTCTGAACTTAATTCCAGCCTGAAGGGCCTGTAATGTTTTATCGTTTACGTCCATTAATTACCTCAAATTAACAAAATAGCTGTTTCCGTCGCCTCTATATTCATTAATTTTATTTCTTAAAGTTCTGATTGATACACCAAGAATTTTTGCTGCTTGAGTTCTATTCTCTGAAGTGTGTACAAGTGCTTTTTTGATTAAAAGTCTTTCAGCCTCTTTTAGTGACATTAACCTTAAACCATCTTCATCAAGATCATTAACTACTGTTTCAGCTTTTTTCTCTCCGATCTCAATTGCATTTACATCAATTGTAGTTGTTTCATTATTTTCGATTGTACTTTCGATAACTGATTTTAACTCTGTAACGTTGTGGGCCCAGTAAAAGCTTGCAATTTTATCTCTTGCTTCATCAGTAAAAGTAATCGCATCTTTATTATTTTCTTGAGTATAATTCCCTGCGAAGTGATTTGCTAAAACTTCAATATCTTCTGCTCTTTCTCTTAATGGAAGTAATGTTATTTGAGAACCAGAAAAGTATGTATATAAAGCTCTGTGAAATCGTCCGGCACCAACATATTTTGATAAGTTCTTAGAAGTTGTTGCAAAAATTCTTACGTCTAAATCGTAATCTGATAACTCTTGTAAGATTTGATATAAACGTTTTTGAAATGTTTCATCAAGAGCATCTATATTAGATAGGATAACAGAACCACCATTTGCTCTTTCAAGAACACCTTTATTGAACTTCCCTTCTTCATCTCTGTGACCTAAGATTTCATTTTCAACTTGTTGTGCTTCTTGAGAACAATCAACTATTAATATTTCTGCTCCAGATCTTGCAGAACTTCCGTGAATATAATTACAAAATGTTTTCTTTCCGGTTCCAGATTCTCCAACAATTAATACTGGAGCTTTAGTGACTGCTACGTTCTGTGCGAACTCAACAGCTTTGACAAACTTTGGGTGATTTCCAATTAAACTTACTTCCTGTGCTAACATTTGACCTCCTGTCATGTTAATATCTTATAATGTTATTTCATTTAACTTCAACGTCGCCAACTCCGACCTAGCTAATCCTTTTAGGTACTCAGGTACCCCTTCTTTATTAATCAATTCTTCGAGAACTTTCATGCCCTCATTTTTCTTTTCATCTTTAAGTAGTGCCACACCATGAATATATGTGACTCTATCTTTTTTACGAGAATCGCCATATGAGTTTAAAAACTCTTTTGTTCTTCGTGCTAAATCAATCTTGTCTGAATCAGAGTCACTATAAATTGACTCAATATAAAGATATTCTGCTTTTTCAAGAACTGTTTCTAAACTAGAATTGCCATTTCTTCTTAGATCGCCAATAACAGCTAATGCTTTTTTTCTAAATTCAGAACTATCTTTAGTTTGAAATAATGCTTCTAAGTAGTTGTTAATCATCCTGATACTTTCACTTAGTTTAAGTTGGTTATTTGGATTATAATCAGCAAGATGCTTTTCAAAGCTGATCACACTTTTATTATATTCTCTAAGCTCATACGCCACAATTCCATTGTAAAAATTATAGTTAATATTTTTGCTGCTATTTTTTCCATTCAATACTCTTGATAACTGCCTATAATTTTTTTCTTTTAATAATTTTTTTACGCTTAATTCTTGGACATAACTGTCTATTTCTAGGTCTTTGTCTTTTTCAATCCAGCTCGGATAATGCTTCTTGGTATTCAATCCCTTTCCATTAAGCTTACTGAGTGTTCTTTCAAACGATTCATCCAGACCTAAATTTAAATAACTTTCCGCTAGTATATAATTCAGATAAGCGTCTTTTGATAACTCCTTACCATATCGCTCTTCATAGATTCCCCAAGATTTCACAATCCCAATATAATCATCTTCATTGTACTTTTTTTGTAATAACCCAAGAACTATTTGAGCTCCATCTCTTTCAAAAACTTTTTTCTTGGCCAAAGTCATAGTATCAACAGGAATTGTCGATAAATAAGCCAGTGCATCTTTTGGTTTATTCTCAACAATCATTGTTCTAAGTCTTGTAAGCCATAAAAGTTCTTTAAGTTTTGGTGATAATTTCTTTCTTTCACCATCTGAGAAGTCTAAGAATGCTTTGCTTGCTAAAGCCTTTTCTGTAATTTTTCTTTGTCTTGTTAAAGTGTATCCAACATATCTAATCTTGGCTTCAATTCTACTTTCAAGATTAGCGTTATTATTGATTACATTTTCATACAGTTTTTTAACTTTTACAGGCCTATCTTGCTGTAAATCATGAGCTAATGCCATTCTTAGTCTTGCAAATCCCGCATAATCAGTCTGTGCATATTGAGCTATAAACTCCGACATTAGAACATTCGCTTGCTTATATTGAGCTTTACGAAAGTAAGCCTCTCCAACATTAAAAAGTATTGATGAATGTATTGGTCTTTTTAAAGAGCTCTTATTGGCTTCAAAACTTTTTATTAAATCATTATAGTCTTGCTTGGCCAGTTTCACATAACTTTCATAGGCCATTCCTTCTTGGGCTGTTAATACTCTTTTAACAGATTTATTTTCTAAAAACTCAGTAATCTTAGCTAACTGACTTAATTTAGTTAAACTATGTAGAATCACCTTAGAACTATAGATGATATTATCATCATCAAACTCTTCCGTGGCCATTACATAAAGTTTTTTCGCATGCCCTAGAGCTTTTATATAATCTTCATCGTCCAAACTTTGTTGAATTAAATAACTGATGCAAGCGTTCTTTAATGCAATATCAGAAGTGTTCTCTGCTACTTTATTTAATAAAGTATACGCCGAACTTAAAATACCCTTATCAGAGTAACTCACTGATTGTTCTTCATTTTTTCCAAACTGTGGTGATAGTGTAGGCTTTATTGTATTCTTTATAATAGAGACCGCACTCATAAAGTCATTTAAGCTTGAGTTTGAATCGTTCCCATATTTTTCTTGATAAAGCCTAATCGACCTTGTCATTAGGCCCCATTTTTCTTTTTTGTAAAAATTGATAGTCAACTGCATATGAGCTTCTTTTTTATCAGCTAAGATTTCTCTATCTTTAACTTCATAAAAATAAGCTGGAGTTTTTGTTGATGTATCTACAATCTTTTCAACCTGCGGAATAAGTGGTGCATAATCCCAAATAAATGCTGATCCATATCTAAAGTCTCTTTGATCAGTATTTATTTTTTTCTCTTTTTTAATTAAGTTTGTTATTTTTTGATTTGAAACTTTCTTCTTTTTTGCCGTGATTTTCTTTACCGTCTTTTTAGGAGCAACTTTTATTTTTTTAGGTGCCTGAACAACTGCTGCTGCTTTTGTATTAATAACATCGGAGTTTATCCAATAATCAAGAATATGAGCTTTGGCATCTTTTTTATAAAAATTAAATAACTCTACTCCTCTATTTGGTAGTTCAATAATAATTTCATGAGGCTTACCGGAGATACTAGAAGCATTCACTGTAAATTGAGCATGATAATCTTTTCTTTGCTTAAGATTATTTACATCACTTTCTAATTGTTTAAATACTTCAGTATTAAATGTTTCTAAAATTACTTTCTGTGGTTGTTTTTTTATCTGTACTTGATTTTGATCAACACTTATCTTCCATCTAAGATGAGTTTTTAATTCTTCTTGAGACAATATAGCGTAAGACGTAGTTGAGAAAACGAGACTTAGAAGAATGAATGTCAAAAAATTGAATAATGACTTCATTGGTATAAAACATCCTGTTTAGTTTATTTTTTGTAGAGTTACATCCTATAACATCTACTTCTTTAATAATTGTACCTGAATTTTGATCTGATAAAAGGAAAAAATTACTGGGAGGCATTTTTTTTAGCGTCAAGAGTTTAACATCCGACTAAACAACTACTTAGAGCTATATAGAAACTATTTATAAGGAATAAATTTCCTAGTCTCAAAATGCACCAGTATTCTAGTCAGATTATAAAGTACCTCAATATCAACTAGGTTAAAGTTATTGTTTTTCGGTTACGGTATCAGCTTCTGTAACGGCTTCGGTCAGATTACGGTTTAGAACATAAATCATAGCACCTAAATGATCAGCTTTGATTGCCAGTTCTTTTAGGTTTTCGAGCTTACACAAAGTTTGAACTTCTCGAAAACTTGTTAGGGCATAATTAAAAAAGCGCCTTTTATCTTTTAAGCTATATCTATCATTTCCCTCTGATAAATTTAAGGCAATGCTACTACTTGCTCGTAATAACTGATCCTTTAAACTGTAAGGTAGTTTTACTTTCTTTGCCTCTTGATACAATTGCACTGCTTCTGTTAAACATCTAAACTCTCTCATTTCTTATTCCTCCTAAAAAAAATTAGTTGCACTTGGGCAAGAACTAATTTTTTTTAGGAGGAATAAGTATGAGTTTCAAAGCATTAGATTTAGCAGTTGAGTTGTATCAAGAATGTGAAAAGTT
>CATLVU010000017.1 GCA_950061135.1 uncultured Oligoflexia bacterium | reverse complement strand
ATCGTAAAAAACATTGGTAGTAATGCATTTTGGGGTAATGGCAAATATGTAATAGCAGAAGCAGATGAATCTGATGGAAGTTTTCTATGTTTAAACCCTATTTGTTCTGTTCTTACAAATATTGATAATGACCACCTAGACTTTTATGGCACTAAAGAAAAAGTAGAACAAGCTTTTGAAAGCTTTATAACACAAATTCCTTTTTACGGGATTGTTGTTGTTAACGGGCATGATAAAAACTTGTGTGACATAGCACTTAAAGGAAATAAAAAATATCTTACCTACGGCTTTAAGAGTAAGAAAAGCTTTTGTGAAGTGCTTGATTATGAAGTTCAGGAAAAATCTACAGATGCAACTCATACTGTGTTTGTAGTAAAAAACGAAAAGGAAGAAGCAGAGTTTAAAATGCAGTTAGCAGGGGAGCATAATATTTTAAATGCAACAGGAGCGATTGCTCTTATTAATCAGCTTGGCTTTTCTTTGGAAGAGATTTCAAAGGCTGTAGGCTCGTTTGCCGGGATCAAAAGAAGATTTGAAGTTGTATACAATGACGAAAATTTAGTGATAGTTGATGACTATGGACACCATCCAACAGAAATTCAAGCTACGATTCAAACAGCACTAAAGCGTTATAAAGATAAAGACGTTTCTGTTTTATTTGAACCTCACAGGTTTTCAAGAACGGAAAGACTTTGGAACGAGTTCACAGAATGTTTTACTGGAGTTGAAAGCGTTTACATTGCTCCTATTTATCCCGCCTCTGAAAAAGAAATTAAAAACATAACAAGTGAACGACTTGCAAATGAAATACAAGGGGCCGAGGCAACTTATTTAGCAGATTGGAATCTAAAAGAATTGATTGAGCAACATAAAGACAATAACAAAGTGTTGTTATGTTTAGGTGCAGGTAAAATTAGTCGGCTTTTAAAGGAAGCCATTGATGAACTCACTGTTTAGAAATATTTCAGACACTGTTTTTTTAGAAAAGCAGAATCTTTCAAAGTTTATGACGATTAAGTTGGACTTTGTCGGTAGTTTAATAATTTGCAATACTCTAGTTGGACTTCAAAAAGTCGTGCAAATCACAAAAGAACATAATATTAAATATAGAATGATTGGACTTGGAGCAAATCAGGTTTTAACAAATTCAGAAATTTTATATATTAAGTTAGAGTTACCAGAGATACATTCTAATGATTATTGTGAGAACTATACTTTCAGCGCTTCAACTTCAATTTCCAAGCTCACTTCTTTAGCGATTAAATTCAATCTTAAAGGCTGGGAGGCATTTACGGGAATACCAGGAACTGTTGGTGGATCAATTTGTATGAATGCGGGTACTTCACTAGGTGAAATTGGGCGACTTGTAGAAAAGGTATGGATATTAGATTCAAGCGGAATAGTTAAAACGAAAGTGGTTGACGCGAATGATTTTACGTACAGAAAAAATCTTTTTTTAAAAAAAGATGAAATTATAATCAAGGCACAAATAAAACATTTTGGAACTGATGAAAAAGTTTCGCAAATAATTAAAAAATATCTAAGACTAAGAAATGAAACTCAACCCTTAGGTACAAAAAATTGCGGAAGTGTTTTTAAGAACCCTAGCATTGAGCAAAGAGCAGGAATGATTCTTGACCAACTTGGTATGAAAGGGTTTGGTTCAGATAAATTACATATTAGTCATAAACATGCTAATTTTATTGAACATGAGGGCGGAGCTACAACTGAGGACTTTAAAAACTTAGTTATGAACATTAAAAAAGAAGTTAAAGAAAAAACAGGTATTGAGTTTGAATTAGAAGTTAAACTCGATTAGAATTTTATAATGAAGTATTTTTTATTACTTATTTCTTTTAACTTATTTGCAGCAACACCTAAGTACGTTGAAGAAAAAATTAAATATAGAACTTCTTTTGGAAATTGCCCTACTCAGAGTGTTGGAAGGCTTACTTTAGAATTAATTAAAGCCTTTGAGCAAAAAAAATCTCTCTACGATGTTAAGCAAAAAATTGTTGATGAAAAACTTGATGAGAAATATTTTATTTCTCAATACAATGTCAAATATAGTCCAGTTGAGAACATGCTTAAGTTTAACTACGACTGTCCTGAACCTTTGATGAAAGTGCAAATTTATAAAAAAGGTGGAGAAGAGTTTTACACTGCTTTGCTTGTAGATAACGGAGAATTATATGATCCAACTTATGAAGTTCTATTGCGTGCAGAAAAGAAAATAAAATCAGAGCTGCCCTATTTAGCGCTACCTGTTGCTTTAATTAATGATACTTTTCATAAAAAAATAACAAGTATAATGAACGAGATGACCAAAGAATTTAGATCAAAAATTTCTGAGGTAATTTTAAATGAGAAAAAAGAATTAACTTTTATTTTATCTGTAACAAATAAGCCCTCAAGTGTGTTTATGGGAAGTGAATACTGGAGTGAAAAAGTCAAAAAACTTCAAGAAATCATTGCTTATATGAGTTCCAAAGAGAAAATTCCAACCATTATAAATCTGACAAATCACAAAAAAATTGTTGTCAAGTTCTCTGACACAATCTAGAATTTTAGTTAGGTGCGCTACGCTCCAAACAGAATGAATCTGTAACTGTGTGAAATCACGGCTGAGAAAGGACTCTCGAATGAAGGATAAAGATTTAGTCGTAGCTCTTGATGTTGGTACAACTAAAGTGTGCACGACCATAGCTACAAGAGAAAATGAAAATTTAGAAATAATCGGTGTGGGTTCCCACCCAAGTTACGGCCTTAAAAAAGGCTCCGTAGTAAATATCGATAAAACAATTAATTCAATTAGATGTTCAATTGAAGAAGCTAAAATGATGGCAGGAAACTCTGTTATCAAAAGTGCTACGATTGGAGTTGCAGGAAATCATATCTATTGTTTTAATTCTTCAGGTGTTGTTGCTGTAAAAGGCGCTGAAATTGAAAGAGCAGACATAGAAAGAGTTATTGAGGCAGCTAAAGCTGTTCTTATTCCTTCTGATAGAGAAATTTTGCATGTTATTCCTCAAGAATACAGAGTCGATAATACTAAAGGTGTAAAAAACCCTATTGGGATGTGTGGCTCAAGACTTGAAGCCCATGTTCATATTGTTACAGGAAAAACTTCTTTAATTCAAAATATGCTCAAATGTGTTGAAGCTGCAGGAATTGAAGCAAATAATATAATTCTACAACCTATAGCATCTTCAAGATCGGTATTAACAACAGAAGAAAAAGACCTCGGTGTAGCATTAATCGATATTGGTGGCGGAACAACTGACATCGCTGTTTGGAAGGATGGAAGTCTGGTCCATTCACAAATTATTCCCGTTGGAGGTAATCATTTTACTAATGATTTAGCAGTTGCGCTTAAAATCCCTCATAACGAAGCAGAAAGAGTAAAAATTAATCATGGTTCAGTTTTGGCTGAAAAGGTAAATAGCTCATCACATATTACTGTTAGTGGACTTTCTGGAACCAAACCTAGAGAAGTTCAAATTGGTGAAGTTGCAAGTGTTTTAGGTGCCAGAGCAGAAGAATTATTTAATATTGTAAAAGATATAATCGAAGAAAAAGAATTAGGTTCGCTCATCACTGGAGGGTATATTATTACTGGAGGTGGTGCTTTGATAAAGGATTTGTCTGAGCTTGGAGAATTTATTTTAGAAAAACCAGCTAAAGTTGGCTACCCTCGCCCATTTGGTTCCATGACCAATGTTATGCAAAATCCTAAATTTTCAACAGTATTAGGTCTACTTTTAGAGGCCAATAGATCAGGTAAGCTTAAAGCTAAATCTAAACAAGTTGAAAAACAAAAAATAGATACAAATTCTGAGTCAGATATAATTGGAAGATTTAGTGACTCTATTAGAAACGTTTTTAAAGAAATATTTTAAATCGGAGGAAATATGTTTGAAGTAACTGATAAAGACGAGTTTAACTCGGGCGCAAAAATAAAAGTTATTGGTGTCGGTGGCGGTGGTTGTAATGCTGTCAATACAATGATTCGCTCAGGTCTTTCTGGGGTTGAATTTATAGTTGCAAACACTGATTCACAAGCTCTCGCAGCAAATCTTGCTCCGGTTAAAATTCAGCTTGGAGAAACTTTAACAAAAGGTCTTGGAGCTGGTGCAAACCCAGAAGTTGGAAGAAAAGCGGCTTTAGATGACTATGAAAGAATAAGTGAATATATTGATGGCGCAGATATGGTATTTGTAACTGCAGGAATGGGTGGTGGTACCGGTACTGGAGCTGCGCCAGTTATTGCAAAGCTTGCAAGAGAAATCGGAGCTCTTACAGTTGGTGTTGTGACTAAGCCTTTTATGTTTGAAGGACGTAAAAGAATGAAACAAGCAGACTACGGAATTCAAACTCTTGAAGAATGTGTTGATTCCTTAATTACTATTCCTAATCAAAGATTACTTCAAATTGCAGGCGAAAGTTTGTCTCTGGTTGATACATTTAAAAAAGCAGATGAAGTTTTACTTCATGCAGTTCAAGGTATTTCTGATTTAATTAACAATACTGGTTTTATTAATGCTGACTTTGCAGATGTGAGTACAGTAATGGCAAACAAAGGCCTGTCATTAATGGGAACAGGGATTGCAACAGGACCTGAAAGATCAATTAAGGCCGCAAAAGATGCAATAAGCTCTCCTCTTTTAGAAGATATTAGCATTGATGGTGCAACAGGGATCATTGTTAATATTACAGGAAATGAAACTTTATCAATGCATGAAACAAATTCAGCAATGACATTAATAATGGAAGCTGCTGATGAAGAAGCAGAGATTATTTTTGGAACTGTAGTAGATGAAGACATGGGCGATGAAGTTAAAGTCACGGTTATTGCAACAGGCTTAAATGGAAGTCGTGAAAGAGTAACTTTAGCATCTAATAGAGCACGAGTTGAAAAACCAAAAACAGAAAGTATTTTACAATTAGAGCCGACAATTATTGAGGAAGAAGCTCCAGCAGTTACAGAGGAAACGACATCAGTAGAAGTGAGTGCTTCTCAAGATACTAGCGGACTTGATGGATTTTTAGCTGATAGAGCAAATACAGAAGTTAAAGAACATCAAATTGAAAGTGAGCAAGAAAGAGTTGAAGCAAATATTTCAGAGACAGCTCCGAAAAGCTTAGTTGATTCAATTAGATCTGCTGCAAGTGTGTATAACCAAGAAAGAAAGACAACTACAGAGGCAGAAAAGAAACCTGCTGCGAATATTGGAAACGATGTAGCGTCAAATACTCAGGCAAAATCAAAGTCAATCGCTGAAAAACTTGGTTTTTTAAACTTTGAAGATGATGAATTTGATACACCTTCATACTTAAGAAGAGAAGAATAAGACAAGAAGAACTCAAAATAATAGAATCGGCCATCCTTAGTGATGGCCTTTTTATGGCCGACTAAAACAATCTTAAATATTTTTTAATACTTCTCCGATAAATTTTTAGTGAAAATACTAATACTGACTTTATATTCTTTTACTTTTTTCTTGTCATGTATCGGAGATACTTCTGAGTCTGTGTCAGAAAGAAGTTCTAGTAGTAAGAATAATGCTGATAAGAACCTTTTAGAGACAGTGGTTATAACATCAGAATTATCGTCTTTGGAATTATTAGTAGGCTTTATTGACGAGAATACAACAGAGCAAACACTTTTAAGTGAGCTACTTGCAAGTAGCGGACAGTATACTGTTTTTGCGCCTTCAAATACAGCTTTTGACCGAGTTCTTGATTTAGACTCTGACGGTTCTTTTGGAGGAAATGATATTGGAATATTAGTAAGTACTCTTGGGAGTGTGACAAACGCAGCGAACGCTTTATATACAGTTGTTGCAAATCATGTAGTTAGTGGAAAAGTTCTAAGCACAGATTTATCTAATAATTTAGAAGTTGATACATTAGCTGGAAATTATTCATCAGATTCGAACTTTGGATTATTAGTAGAACTTTTAGATTTTGAAGTAACAATAAGACCAAGCTATTCGCCAACACAGGCAATGGTTGTACTTAAAGATGTTGAGGCTACGAATGGCGTAGCTCACGTGATTAATAGTATTTTGATTGACGATGCAACTGCAACAGGACTAGGTTTATCACCGGATTTTGATTCTAACCAAACTTTATTAGAAAGAGTTGTTAATACAAGTGAATTATCTTCTCTTGAAACTGTCGTTTTATTTATTGATCAGAATACATCACAAGGAACAAAGTTATCTACAATATTAAATAATAATTCAAGCAACTATACTGTCTTTGCCCCAAGTAACGATGCTTTTGATAAAACATTAGACTTAAATAGCGATGGAGTTTTTACAACAGCAGATGTTACTCTTTTAATATCCAATGTATTTGCAGGGGATACAGTGGCCACGGCAGATGCATTATACTTAGTCGTTGCGAATCATGTAATTGCAAATAAAGTTGTACAAAAAGACTTCACAAGTAGTTTAGGGCTTGATACTGCGGCTGGAGGCTATAGTTCAACTTCGAATTATGGGCTTTTGGTTGAAAGACAAAGTTTGAGTACAACAGTAACTCCTAGTTATACCTTAACAAAGGCAGATATAACTTATGTTGATATCTTTGCAACAAACGGGGTTGCACACATCGTAAATTCAGTACTTATTGATGATGCTACAGCAGCTGCTTTAGGCTTAGCAAACGACTAAATTACTTCAAACAGAAAAGTTTCATTTCAGTTACAATATCGCCCTCCACTTCTTTATAAGACGATAGAATGTATGACTTCACACCCTGACTAATTAGTTCTTTTTGGAGTTGATAAATCCCTACTCCTCTTTCTGGATGGTCAACAGATGTCTCAATACTTTTGTACAAAATATGATTCAATGCTTGGAAGTCATTATAGTCAGAAGGGCATAAAGCAAGTGTGTCATGTGCTCTAAGATCTTTATCTTTAAAACTTTTAAGGCATACACTACAGACTGAACGAGTAGGAAAGATAAAACTTTTAATCTTTGTGAAGATGGACATAAGTAATAGGTCTATAATCTAATTTAGATTTAAAAAATTGTCGTATCTTGATTCTGATTTCCTCGGAGTAGTCTTTGACTTTCGAATCTGAAAGAACCTGTACAATAAGACGTTCTATCCGTTTCAATTCATCGTCAAGTGAATCAGGAAGCCCGATAAGGCTGATAGATATATCGTCAATAGAGGAGATAGATATAAAGCATGCACCGTTCTGTGCAATTTTTCTTCTTTTACTAATAGCAGCTTTCTCTATTGGTTCATTATTAGCTTGAATTAATAATAGGCCATCATCTGGTTTTCTATTTTGTTCTGCTTTTAAAGTAATAGCATTAAGAGAATCGTGATTATGAAGTTTAATACAATCGATATCAGGAAACGTTTCCTTGATCCAAAGGGAATGTTTTTCTAAAAAATATGATTCACCATGAATAGGTATGTAATGGGTTGGATTTATAAGATTTATAAGCTCTTTTAAGTCTTCTCTTCCTGGGTGACCTGAAGCATGAACTTTTGCTTCACGGTGAGAAATAATTTCTACGTTTTGCTCAGAAAGTTTATTGTATAAATCATATACTTCTTTTTCATTCCCTGGAATTACTTTAGAGCTAAAAATGTATAGATCGCCCTGCTTTAACTTAATTTGCTTATGATCACCATTAACAATTCGCCTAGTAGCGCCTTTAAATTCCCCTTGGCATCCAGTTAGAATGAAAACCAAATTATCGCTTTCTATGTTTTTAACTTCTTCGATCTCTCTTATTGGGTAATCTTTTAGTTTTAATAATTTAGATTCTTCTGCAATATTTAAATACTTATGTATGCTTCGACCGATTAAAACAACTTTTTGGTTATGCTTTTTCGAAAGTTCTAGGATGTTTTTTAGGCGATAAACATTTGATGAGAAAAGAGTGAAAAACTTTCTTCTCTCTTGAGAGATAATCTTTTCAAGATCAGAGCTCAAGGCAGACTCAGACAAGGTTTTACCTGGGTTGAGAATATTGGTACTGTCTAACATTGCGATGTTTTTCTTAGAGCCTTTGAAGATATTTTGTATTTTTTGATAGTTAAAAGGTTTTTCATAGAGTGGGTTTAAATCAAATTTGAAGTCAGAAATAAAAAGTATATTAGTTTCTGTGGTTTTATGAGAAATAATTACACCGAAGGTTTCAGGTATTGAATGAGTTACATGTACAGGATTGAGTTCAATATCATCAACAGCAAGTACTGAATCCTCTGTGTATGTTTCTATCTTAATGCTTTGATTATACTGTTTTAGTTTGTGATGTATAAGATTCTTGGTGAAGTTAGAAGCATACACTTTCTCAGGCTTATAGAATTTAATTAACTGAGAGATAGCTCCAATGTGATCTTCATGGCCATGAGTGATAAAAAGAATAAAAGGTTTATCAAGGTTTAATACTTCAGGATTTATCGAAAGATAGTTAATTTCGAAAAATCTATCTTTAGGAAAAAGCATTCCAAAATCAATAACAACATTATAATTACTGGTTTCTATTATAGTGGCATTTGAGCCTATTTCTCCTAGCCCCCCAAGAGGGTGAATAATGAGTTTACTCATGAATAAGCTCATTAATTCTGGCAGCTAATATTTTTGCTGCAACATCAGTCTCTTCCCCTACTACAAAGTCAGCGTGCTGACGTTGAGGATCTAAATATTTTTGGTACATCGGTCTAACGGTTTCGTAATATTGGTCAATGACAGACTCTAAGGAACGACCTCTTTCTTTTACATCGCGATGAAGTCTTCTCGAAAACCTCATGTCTGAATCAACATGTAAAAAACTTTTTATGTCTAGCATCTCCCTGATTTCTAAATCAAATAATGAAAAAATCCCTTCAAAAAGAATAATTTTTTTAGGAAGTACAGGTTCTGTTGATTCTACTCGAGAGTTAGATTTAAAATTATAATCAGGAATTTTTACAGGTCTACCTTGTTTGAAGTCAGATAAATGTTGAGTAAGCAATTCCCAATCAAATGCATCTGGATGATCGAAGTTCCACCTTCCACTTGGTGTTTTGAGCTTATCAGGCAGGGTGTTTAAATAATAACAATCCATAGATAAAATTAAGGAATGTTCTTCTCCAATATGAGACAAGACTTTATTCGCAAAAGTAGTTTTTCCGGAGCCTGAGCCCCCCGCTATTCCAATTAAATACAAAATATACTCCTAAGCTTTGGATTTAACACAAATAATGTACTTAGGAAAGGACAAGGAGCTTTAAGAAAAATTTATATAAAGCCTATTCTGCCTATAATTTCAGATATATAAGGGGTAGATGACGACATTAAAAGTACAATTGATCTGTGATGAAAAACAACACGAAAGAGCCGGAGCAATGGCCTATCAAAAATATAACTGTCAAGGAATTGAAGAGTTTTGTTTGAATGAACAAGAAGTTGATTCTATGCTTGGTGAGAAGTCTTACTCTGGTGGTAATTTGCCAGAGGATGTTTTAGACAGTGTAGATATTTTTATGACTAAAAGTGCTCACCCTAGAGCGTACTATTTTTTAGACTTAGAGGATGCTGAGAGTTTCAAAAAGTTTTGTATTATTGAGCTAGATAGCGAGACAGTTATTACAAAAATTGAAGAAGAGGATTGGAACAGTACTTGGAGAGAAACTTATTCAGTTATAGAAATCAATGAAAAACTAAAAATTGTGCCGTCTTGGGAAAAAGAACTACATGAGTCTTCCAAATCTCTTTATATTTATCCAGGCATGGGCTTTGGTACAGGCAATCATGAGACTACATTTTTATGCCTAAAAAAATATGTAGAATTATCAAAAACCCAAATGATCGATAGTGTTTTAGATTTTGGTTGTGGCTCTGGAATACTTGGCCTAGCTGTTAGAAGGTTTAATCAAGAAACTCAAATTGATTTATATGATATTGATCACGACGCCATTATAAATTGAAAGTAAAATATTGAGTTAAATGAATTTAGCTCTGAAAAAATTAATACTTGGGGCCCTGAAGATAAAAAAAGAATTAAAAGCAGCTATGATCTTGTATTTGCAAATATTTTATTGGATGCACTTGTTTTGGAAAAGGAAATAATAATTTCATCTGTTGCTGATGGGGGATACCTAGTAGTTTCTGGTTTATTAAAAGGACAAGAAGAAGAGTTGATCCAAGTTTATGAAAGTATTGGACTTGCTCTGGATAGTAAAGAGATCAAGAATGACTGGGTATGTGTAAGTTTTAGGAAGTGAATGCGCGCAATATTTTTTGATAAGAACCTAAATGATTTTGTTGGAGAGAGCTTAGAAAAAAGTGACGCTCATCATTTAATAAATGTCGTTAGACTAAAGAAAAACGAAAAGGTTTATCTCTTAAATGGTCGTGGTCAACGAGCAACAGCTTTTGTTTGTGAAATTAAGAAAAAATCGATTATTTTTCAGATAGAAGAATGTATTCATGAAGAAATTAAAGCAAGAATAGATGTGGCAATAGGGATACTTAAAAGAGAAGCTTTAGAAGAATCAATTCGTTCACTGACAGAAATGGGAATTAAAAGAGTATACCTGTTAAGTAGTGAAAGATCTCAATCTTATAAGATTAATTATGAGAGACTGGAAAAGATTATGATCTCTGCACTTGAGCAATCGAATAATCTCTATATGCCAAAGGTTGAGGCCTGTCTGTTGTCAGAAATTGTTTATGAAGATTATGATAATATTTTTGTTTGCGATATTGATGCTTCAGCTAATAGTAAGCAGCCAATAGATAAAGAAAATGAGAATTTAATATTAATAGGCCCAGAGGGGGGGTTCACACAAGATGAACTCGAATCTAACCTCCCTGAATCAATTCATAAATTAAGCTTTAATACTCCAATTTTGAGAGCAAAAACAGCTTGTGTCTTTGCAATTGGTTATATTTACTCTTTAATTTAACTATGAGAACCTATTAATAGAAAGTGAGATTATATGGACTCTGAAAATAAAGATAACTTAGATGATTTTCTTAATGACTTTGAATTTAAGCCTATTACAAAGGGCTTAGGTTTTCATCATGGGCTTGAAGACGAAAGTAATATTGAGGCTTCTCTAGCAAAGAAATCAGCTGATTTAGAAAAAAGTTTTAGAGAGCGTGCGACAAGACTTAGAGACTCCGCTCCAAAAGAAAGCACAAGCATGAATATGGGAGATCTCGCACCATTTTATAACACAACAGAAATAGAAGAAAACCCTGTTGAACTCGATTTAGGCTTAGAAACTTCAGAATCTTTAAACCCTATTGTTTATGCAAATATAAGTTCACGTTTACTTGCTTATGGTATTGATTTTTTAGTTGTAGGAAGTTTACTCAGCCTATACATGCTTGGAGTCGCTTTAAGCACAGGATTAGGTTTAGATTCAATACTTAATTTAAATCAAGCGCTAGTACTAGAAACGATGGTATTAGGTTTTGTTTTATTCTATTTATTCTATTTTAGCTTTTTAGATAAAACGACAAACTCAACCTTAGGAAAAAGTTTATTAAATATACGAATTCAAAATACTAATAATGAAAATCCAACTGTAATTCAGTCTTTTGTACGTTCTTTAATTAGCCTCATATCACTAGGAACCCTAGGACTTTTAACTCTTACTAAAGCAGTTGATGCCATTTCTGGTACGATTGTTATAAAAAAATAATATGGCCGAAGAACGAATCGTTTTTACTAATGGATGTTTTGATATATTACATATAGGCCATATATCGTATCTAAACTCAGCAAAAGAATTAGGCTCTAAGCTTGTTGTAGGTTTGAACTCAGACCAAAGTGTGAAGCGCTTAAAAGGCCCTGAGCGTCCTATTAATAATGAAAACGATAGAAAGTTTATCTTAGAAAATATTAAGGCCGTGGATGAGGTTATTATCTTCGATGAAGATACTCCCCTAGAATTAATTAAAAGAGTAAAACCAGACGTTCTCGTGAAAGGTGGAGATTGGGCGGTAGAGCAAATTGTAGGCCATAAAGAAGTTCTCGAAAATGGTGGTGTTGTAAAGTCTTTAAATTTCATAGATGGAAAGTCCAGTACAGGCATAATTGAAAAAATAAAATCATTGTAAGTATCTAAAATTATTCAAAAAGAAACATTTTTTATCAAGTATTTAATAAGGAGCGCTAAATTATTTCTTGACACGATCGATAAGGTATTTGTCTGACGGTAATACTCAGACATCAGTAAGCTTAACGATTAACTTACACAAAGGAGTAAAAAATGGGCTTAAGAATTAAAACAAACATCGCTTCAGTTGCGGTACAAAAAGATCTAAGAAAAGTAGATCAAACAACGTCTGATAGTTATGCAAAACTATCATCAGGTAAAAGAATTATTAAATCAGCTGACGATGCTGCCGGTCTTGGGATTGCTAAGAAAATGGAAGCAGAAGTTAGAGGTTTAAGAATGGCACAGCGAAATGCAGGTGCTGGTATCTCTCTAATTCAAGTTGCAGAAGGTGGTCTAGATGAATCTACAAACATCTTAACAAGACTTAGAGAATTATCAATTCAAGCTGCTTCAGACACAGTTGGTGAAACAGAAAGAGGTTATCTAAATCTTGAGTATGAACAACTAGTTGAAGAAGCTGACAGAATCTCAAAAACAACAACTTTTGGTGGTCAAGAACTGCTTACCGGTGAAAATGCCAATGGTTTAATGGAGTTTCATGTTGGTGCGTATGGAGATCAAATGAATAAAATTCAATTTGATTCACAAGCAACAAATGCAACTGCTGAAAACTTAGGTATTGCTGGAACAAATATACTAAATAAAGATAGTGCTTCAGATAATTTAGAAAAAATTGATGATGCAATTACACAAGTTGCAGGATTTAGAGCGAATTTTGGTGCAATTCAATCAAGACTTCAATCTACAATTACAAACTTGGATACAGCTGCAGTTAACACATCAGCAGCGAAGAGCCAGATCGAAGATGTAGATGTTGCAGAAGAAACTGCAAAATTAGCATCTGCGAACGTAATGAAGCAAGCAGGTATTTCATCTCTTGCACAAGCAAACAATATTCCAAACAGTGCGATAAGATTGATTGGATAAGATCAAGTAAGTAGAGAGGCATGGGGAGGGAATCCTTCCCATGGTTTTTAAAAATATGATTGAACGATTTGTTTAGTCTAAAAGCCCAGCCTCTCTAGTTTTCAATGAAGTTAATAATTAGAGAGGCCCCTTTGGGCAAATTATAATGAAACTAAATAAAGACCTAACAAAAAATTACAGCAAAGAGGACATACTAAGTGTCCTATCAAATGTGAAAAGAGCTGAAAAAGCGATTAGAGCTTGGAAAGTTATTGCTGGGAAAAAAGTTTTCATTGATTTGAAAATTTCAATTGTTAGAAAAAATAATTTAGTCTTTGTTGTAAAAGGCATAACGGAAACATCAAAGCAATTTATTAAATCTATGCATTTTGGTGTTAATAGAATGTTTTTCTACTTACCTGATGATCTTATAATGTTCGAAGCAGAAATCAAAGAATCGAGAATAGAAGATTGCTTTGAAGTTTTGTTTCCTAAAATGATAGTACATGTCGAAAAAAGAAATAACCCCAGACTTTTCTTGGATGATGGTGTGGAGGCAAGTGTTAACTTTTATAAAAATGGAGTGAGCACATCAGGGCATAAACAGCTTTTTGATAAGAAGTGCTTTGATTTAAGCGGTGGAGGTTTATCGTTTATTATATCAAGAACAGAAGCACGTTTATTTAAAAAGAATGATCAAATTAAAAACTTAAAAGTCTCATTTGGGCAACAAGACTTTGTTGTTGATGCTAAAGTTGTAGGAGTATTTGAAATTGAGCCATCAACAAAAAATAAGCTTAATTATAAAGGCTTCAAAGTATGTTTAGCTTTTTGTGGGATTAACGCGGAGATCGAAGAAAAAATTGATCAATTTGTATTCAAATACGCAGGAGTTGCTATATAATTAATAGCAATGAGAATTGCATTTATATCAGATATCCATATAAAGAAACCAGGTGATAAGGGCTCTCAGTGTTTAGAGCGCTTTTGTGAAAATGAGTTAGTTTTAAACTCAGAAGAAATATACTTTCTTGGAGATATTTTTGACTTCTTAGTAGGAGAGCACTCAGAGCATTTTGAGTATTACTCTAAAGAGTTTGGTTTCATAACTTCCTTATTAAGCCTAGAGAAAAAAGTATATTTCATACAAGGTAATCATGACTTTCACTTTCAAAAAACATTTTTAGAGTTTTTGAAAAAAAATGTTAAGCATTATTCCAACTTTATATTTTTAGAAAATGGACATGAAAGAACATTTAAAAAGAAAAAAGTCTACATATGCCATGGTGATGAAGTGGATTTTTATAATAAAGCTTTCAAAAGATGGAAAAAGATCTACACCGCTAGTTGGTTTAATTATTTAGTTTCAAAAATCTTTAGTTATAAATTTTTAATTAAACTAGGTAGTTGGGCATCTCAAAATTCAAAAAATAGAGGTAAGAAGACATTTGATTATGAATTAATGAAAGAAAAATATATTAGAGGTGCAAAAGCTTTATTGGGTCAAAAAAAAGTAGATATTATTATCGCGGGGCATACTCATATTCTAGAAAATCAGACTTATGATGATGGACGTCAGTATATTAATAATGGCCACCCTGTTAAGGATAATAAATTCATCTTATTAGAAGATGATTCAGTTTCATTAAAATCATTGTAGGGGTGTCATTAATGAGATTTCTTTTTTGATTTCTTGGCTAGTAGCTTCTTTGATTTCAGACCATGTACGATCTTTATCTGTTTTTTTATCTACAATAATCAGCTTGTTAGCAAAATTTGCAATTTGAGGTAAGTGAGTTATCGCTAAAACCTGAGAGTTCTGTGAAACTTTTGATAGCGCCTTTCCAACGTGTAGAGCTGTCTCTCCTCCAATTCCAGTATCAATCTCATCAAAAAGAAAAATGCCAATCGAATCAGAGTCGGCAATAATCTTTCGGACACTAAGAAGAATTCTTGATAGCTCTCCTCCTGATGCAATGTCTTTGATTGGGTAAAAACCTTCTCCCTTATTCGTTTCAGCAAGAAGTTGAACTTGAGTTAAACCTTGAGAAGAGAGTTCTTCAGTTTTTTCTATTGAGACTTTTATTGTCGCCCCGTCCATTCTTAACGCTTGAACTTCCTTGGTTAATTCATTTTGAAACTCAGTTGATTGATTAGCTCTTTGTGTATGTAACTTAGATGCAAGAAGGTAAAGTTCTTCTTTTAAACTAGAACATTCAGAATTAAGTGTTTGAATTTCTTGTTCATAAGATAACAAGGTGCTTAGCTCACTTGAAAAACCTTGTAAAACATTATCAAAGTCTAAAGTTTCACATCGAAATTTATGCTTTAGTTTTTGGTAGCCATCTAGACGATCAATAACAGCAGTCATTTGTTCTGGTTCAAAGTCTTCATCATTGAGCTTGTTTAGTTGATAATTGATGTCTTCCAGTTCTTCTTTGGCGGTATCAAGTTTTTCTTTTAAACCCGTACCTTCCGGTATCAAGTTTTTAATCTTATTTAAAATATCCCAAAATCCAAGTTGTGAATCATCACCATCAAAAAGTGCGTTGATATGAGTGATACTTTCTTGATTTTGTTGTTGAAAAAGTAATTTGTTTTTTTGCTGGTTTAGATTTTTTTCATCTTCACTTGAGGGCTCAAAATTATTTAATTCTTCAATTTGAAAATTAAGATAATCAATTCGATTTTGGTTCTCTTGTTCTTTGGTTTGTAGCTGTATTAGCTTCTTAAACAATGATTTATACTCAAAGAACTTGGCGCTATATTCTTTCACTGGTAGTCCTGCGAATTTATCAAGAAGCTCTAGTTGGTAAGTGTTAGATAAAAGTTTTTGATTTTCAAACTGCCCTACTAAATCAATAAAATTACGTGAAAAGTCAGTGAGTGTTGATAATGGACAGTTTAAATTATTCAAGAAAGACTTGGATTTGCCATTAGAATAAATAACTCTCTTAATGACAATCTCTTCTTCAAAAGGGAAGCCTAATTCATTAAAAAAATCGTATACCTCTTTTTGTGTAGATGAAAAAGTTGCTTCAATTATAGCAAAAGTGGCCCCTTTTCGAATGAATTTTTTATCAGCCCTTTGACCTAAAATGAATTGTAATGCATCTAAAATTAAACTTTTACCAGAACCTGTTTCCCCTACTATTGCATTAAAGCCTTCAGTAAAAGAAATACTTTGTTGTTTAAAAGTTGCAAAGTCTTGAAGTTGAAGTGTTCTTAATACTAAACTTGATTTTAAATGATTCATTTTCTAGATCCATGTTCAAATTTTTCTTTAAGTGTATGAAAGTATGTTCTGTCAGGGTTTTTAACTAAAAGAACACCTTTGCGATTTTCTTTTTTTATAATGGCCCTTTCGTTCTTACCCAAAATGATATGTGTCTGACCGTCAAGGGTTATCGAGATGTTTTCTAAAGACTTAGTAGAGCTTACAATAACGGGTTTGTTATCAGGCATCACTAATGGTCTGTGGGTTAGCGAATGTGGGCAAATTGGTGTAAGAAGTAAAGCTTTAACATCAGGATGAACAATTGGCCCCCCTGCCGCCATAGAATATGCAGTAGACCCATAAGTAGAGCTTACAATAAGTCCATCGCCAGATAAATTAAAGATATGTTCATTCTCTGTTTCGACGCTAAGTGAGATGATTCTTGCTATTGTGTTTTGTGTGAAAACTGCATCGTTAAAAAAATATTCTTTTTTGATACTTTTATTTTTCTCGAAAATCTCAACAGAATATAAGTTCTTTTTTACTGTCTGAAACTTATTAGAAAAAATATGTGGTAAATATTCATAAAATTCATTTTTTTGAAATTCAGTAATAAAGCCAAGATGGCCAAGGTTAACCCCCATAACAGGGATGTTGATCCTAGATTGTCTTGCTACACCCAGAAGCGTTCCGTCTCCACCAAGGGACATAAGAAGTTGTGATTTTTTATGTAACTCTTTTTCTGCAAGAAAAGTGACCTGAGAAAAAACTTTAGGGCCTAAGATTTTTTTTAGCCTATCATACTCAAATTCACAGAAAAAAACCTTCTTCTCTCTTTTAGCTAACCAACGAACTAAATTGGTAATTATATTTCCAAGGTCTTCGATTTTAGATGGTTTAAGAAAAACGCCAATATGTTTAATCGTAGTCTTTTTCATTTAGTTCCATTAGCTGTTGAATAGTTTTATTAAGATCCTCAAAAGGCTTGTGGTATACTTGTACCTCATACTTAGCTAAGTTATCAATAATTTTTGATGAAGAATAAGCCGTTATCACGCGGAATTTATTAGTGATTTCCACTGGAGAAAATAAGGTTCGTGTTTCCTCAATGATATCAAAGCCAGTTATATCGTTAAGCATCAGGTCCGTAATAATCCGGTCGTATTGCTTTTTTTTAATCATTTGAATTGCTTCACGGCCTTGAGATGTGACGTCTACTTGAGCACCACGTTTTTCCATAAGCGTTTTAAGTGCTTTTTGTATTAAAAGTTCATCCTCTATTAATAGTACTTTCATCTTGGCAATTCTAGTCTGAAAAAAGAATTAGGGCCAGATGAAATGAGTTCTAGTTTGCCTCCAAGCTTTGCGGCTAGATCCTTGGATATTGTGAGCCCTAGCCCTGTGCCATTAGATTTTGTCGTATAGAAACTCTGAAATATTTTATTGTTTATATCTTCAGAAATTCCTGGGCCTGTATCAAAAAAATCAATAACAATATTGGAAGATAACTTTTTAATTGAAATACTAATGTTTTTTTCGCCAGTGCTATTAAACTCCTTGATAGCTTGAGCAGAATTGATAATTAAATTAAATGCAATTTGAGCAAGCCATGTTGGGTTTGAAGTAAAATCTAGCTCTTTAACTTCATCATCAACTTCTAAATTGAATGAAATACCTTTAAGTTCACTTTTTGATAAAGTGAGTATTTGCTTAAACAGTAAAGGGAAGTCGATAAGTTGGTTTTCCAATGTATTTGTATATAACTTTGTAAAGCTTTGTAATGTGTCCTGTGCTCTTTTGATACCTTGCTCAATAAGGTCGATAAGCTCTTCGTGCTCACTTCCTTCTAGTAAGTTCTTGGTCAAGTTTGCGGAAAGCTGAAGGCCAAAAATAGGATTACTAATTTCATGATGAAAAGTGTTGAGAAGCTCCCCAAGTAAGCTCAGTCTTCTTGTGTGATTAATATGAATTACTTCATCATGTACTTTTTTATTAAATTGCTCAATTTGTTTTGATAATTCATGGTGAATGATATTCGAAAGTGAATTATCAGTCTGTAACGAGTTTTGCATAAGCATCGGGTTAAGATAAGTAGGCAAAAGATTTACTAGATTTTTAAAGGATAAATACTCTTTGTCTTCAAAGTTTAGAAACTGATCTTTAGAAAGAGCAAATATAATGTTGTGATCTTGAAGAGTGAATTCTCGCGCCATAAAAGTACCAATGATATCATAAGGAGTACCTTTTAAGTTCTTCTGTCCAAATGATCTATTTTTAGACTTTTTTATTGCAAGAAAGAATTTTTGAAATAATGAAACGGGAAAAGTTCTTGTTTTAATTAAGTCTCTTTGGATTTCGAGGTGTTCACAATCTGTCATTCCTTTTTTGTGCACATAAAAATGTATTGTAGTAAAAGAATTGAGATATTGATGTTTTAATAATTGCTGAAAAAAAAGCTGAGAGTTTTGACTTGTTTCAAAGATTTTTAATAATATTTGGTTTAACTCAAAATATTTATTATTTTTAAGTTTAATGTTTCGAGATTTTAGTTTTTTAAGTTGAAGGTTGTTATTTTTTAAGTCGATAAATTGATTGGCGTATCGATTTTCACTTGATGAATGTGCTTGGCCTTGGTTACTAGTATTTTCCACTGCTTTAGACTATCTTTAAGCTCAAAATCTATCAAGTCTTGTAGCATAAAGTGATCGTTTTTTTCTAAAGCGATCTTTATTCCTTTGATTATAGATAGCATTGTAATTTGTTGTATATGTGTTTCCTCTGGAAAAGACTTTGACAGAATAGCTGTTAGACGCATAAATAATTGAAGGCCATTGCCAAGAGGCTCGTTAACGGCGTTCTCAAGAAGAAGTTGCATGAAATAGAGATCAGCATCAGTGATATCATGTCTTTTTGTTAAGATAATTTCGACTATAGATTCTTCCTGAATATTTTGATGAAAAAGTTGGTTCTCAGCATCTGCAATGATCGACTCGTTGTCTATGAAAAGATCATTTACAGCGTAGTTCTGTATATCCAAATTTTCAAAAACTAATAATAATAACTCAGCCAAGGTTTTGTATGAATGGTGTTCAAAAGTAATAGTCTTTTTATTAATTTTTAAAATGGCCATCTTTAAATCTCTTTAACTTCACTCGAATGAGTCATGTGATGTGGAGTGATGGTTTTTTTAATAAGAGAATGTAGGGCGGTTAATAAGTGGACACCATCATGATAGCCTACAAGCTGTTCCTCTAAGATTGTTTTTAATTCGGTATTATCTCCTGAATTAGTATTTACATGAATTAGATCAATGATTGATTGAAGTAAAGGATAATTACTTGCCGTAACCTTGGTAAGCTCTGATACGTCATTTAGCTTGTTGATATTATCTGTAAGAGCTGAGTGGTTGTCATTGCCGGCCCTAAGGTTTTGTATTGCTTGATTAGCATATTTTGTACCAAAGTTATAAACTTCAAATAGATACTGTGTTCCCTCTAAGTGATGAGCTAGTTCTTTTGCAACTTCATTAGTAATCGTTGGATAGGTAATTTCTATATCAACATCATTAAAGTATAGATGCCATAATATTTTATAATAATGCTGAAAAACTTGTGTTGCATCTTGGTGCTCATTTAAGAGGTTGTGATATTCAATATTCTCATCAAAGATTTCTGATTGGTAAATATTAACTGTACTTAAATGGAAAGGAGTTACAACTTTTTGCAGTTCTTTTGAATCTATTTTTTGCGATTGAATTAATTGACTTGCCACTGCAGAGACAACTTGATGAGGAATATGAGCATGACAACTAAAAAGTGAACAGTCGGTCTGAACTGTACATGGAAAACATTTTGTTTTAGGTACAAGGTTAACAACATTGTTCTGATATGGTGTCGTTTCTTGATATCTGACTGGACCTAATGACAAAATTACAGACGGAGTCAACGTTTCACTTGCTAGATGAGAAACCATTGAGTCATGACCTATAAACAACATGGACTTTGTTAGTATTTCATAAACATGAGCAATGTCTTTGTTTATTTCTAAAGAAATATTATCTTTAGAGTTCGTTAGAGAAGGCGAGTTGAGAATTTGATTACCCAGCTCTCTGTCTGCATTACCACCAACAATATGAAAATGAGCTTCTGGATATTGTTTAGAAAGTTTGTATATAACTTCTGCCCAACGACTTGCGCCCCAATGTTTTTTCTTATCAGAAGCAAAAGGATGAATAACAATTTTTGATGATTTTCTTTCAGAATTTAAGTTTTCTAATAAGTAGTTATGTTTGCATCCAAGAATATAGCGAAATAGATCAACAAGATTAAAAGGGTTTTGATTCCCTCTCATTACTGTCGAGTATACAAAGCGACTCCATTTATCTTGGATTGTTATTTTGTTTTTATTATCTCTCGAAACCCCAGTGTTCCACTGAGTACCTATGAGATGATTAAGATAGCCGGAGCTTTTATTAAATGAAAGATTAACGGTAACAGAGTAGTCTTTTTCTTTAATGGAATTAATAAAATTATGAAGTTCTTCACGGGTTTGTTCTACGCTTTCTCTTATAAAGTCTTTTGTCTCTAGATATATTACTTCGTCGAAAACAGTTTCTAGTAAAAAAGCGAGGGGCTTTGCAAAACGAGCACGAGCAAGAATCGAAATAGACAATGAGGGATTTTCAGCCTTAAGCTGTCGAGCAGCCTTCAGAGTTTGTATTAAATCTCCAAGTCGGAGTAGTTGTATTATAAGCATTTTTTGGGATTTCATAATTCACCCTCTTCTTCTATGAGCGCAGTAAGAAGTAGGATCTCTAAGTCTTTTTCTGATAACTCACCATTACTGTTAAGCTGATCTTCAATATTATTTAACTTAGATTGTAGTTCTTGACCAAAGCTCATAATTATCCTTTTAGATTATTAAGGTTGTACCCTTGTAATCCTTGTTTTCCTCTATGGGTTGTTGCCAATTCTGTTTGATTAAGTTTCTTTTGGTGTTCTAGGCATTCAGTGATTATTTCATCGTATTGGTTTATTCTACTTACAATTTGTGAGAGTTTTGAATTCACAATATTTACACGCTCTTTGTTCGGATAAAGTTGTAGGTTTTCATGAAGAGCGTTTAAAATATTAATGGCCCTATCTCTATTCACTAGCAATTCATTGAGTTTATCAATGTCTTTATTTTGAACCAAGCGAACAGCTTGTACTGTAAGTTCAAGAACATTCTGTGAGATGTCCAATATTTGTTTTTCTAGTTGTTCCATTACTTCACTTTCTTTTCTGCTTTTAATGCTTTTACAGCTTGAGACCATCCCTCATATAAGGTATTTAAAATTTTAAGTGAGCTCTCAAGCGGAGCTTTATCGATTTTAATATTCGCTTGTGTCGTAGAATACATTATATAGTCATAAAGAGAGGCTAGCTCTCTTGCAACATCTCCACCAACTTCGAAGTCAAGACTGTTGCTCAATTCAATAACAATGTCTTGCAACTTACCGATTGATTCTCCTTTCATTGCAAGGTCTTTATCATCAATCGCTTGGATTGCTTTTTTACAATGCTTAATTGCTGCTTGATAAAGCATTAATAAAATTTGTTCTTTACTTGCAGTCTGAACAGATGTTTTTTTGTACGCACCTAAACCATAACTCATTTTTTATCTCCTTAACCTAGTTGTTGAACAGGGTTAGCCGCACCACCGGCTAAACCTGCAAGACCACTACCTTGTGACTTTATTCTTGATATTGTTTCTTCTAATCTTGCAAATTTTGCTTTTAGAGTTTCTTCTTTACGATCAATCTGTCTTTGTTTGTCAGCAATTTTACGATCGATCTGTGCAATCTGAGATTCAAGCCCTTCCTTACGAGAAGAAAGAGTTCCTCCTGGTCTTTTTAAAGAACTGTCTACAACGTCTTCTAAAAAATCAATAAAGCCGTTGACCTTACCACCTTCTAATGAGTATTTACCGTTAACAGTTTGAGAAACAGCTTTATAATTATCATCCAGTGAAGCTTTGAATTTGTCTTTATCTAGCTTGACAGTACCATCTCTTTGAAATGTTAAACCAAAGTCCCCGATTCTTTTGTCTCCGTAGTCAGTTTTTACATAACTAAATACGGCCCTTCTTAAACGTGACTCTATTGTTTGAAGTGTGAGATCACCACCGAGTGTTCTCGATGTATCAGAGTTTTCATCTAGAGCATTTTGCTCTTTAATAAATTTAATAACCTCATTGATGTTAGTGACAAGCTCATCAATTTTATCAGACATCTTTGCAGTATCTTCAAAGATCTCTAATGTGATCTCATCGCCTTTTTTCGCACGTTTTAAATCTATTGTGACTCCGGGAATAAGATCAGTTGTTTTATTTGCAGGAAGCTCTATTTCAAAACCATCAAGTTTAATCTTGGCATCTTTTGCTTCTCTTTCGGCATCAAGCCAAATATCAACTTCACCATCGACTAAATATAAATCAGGAAAATAAGCCTTTTGACCGTCTCCTGTTTCTTCCAGAGTTATAATAATTTTCCATGGCGTATCACTTTCATCACCAGCGTTAACTACGGTTGCACGCATACCATTTTCAGAGTCGCCATTAATAAGCTTTGCAACACCAGTAAGACTTGAGTGATCTTTATCAATATATATTTCCTTGCTTTCTCCATTGGGTAGCTCGTATTGAAGATAACCAACTCCAAGGTAAGTCTTGTCTTTATCTTCAACGCCATTAGAAATGGCCGATGACTTTTGTGCTAATTCTAAAACTTCTATCTGATAAGTTCCTGGGTCAGCTACATTTTTATCAACAGTTGCACCAATACCATCACCAGAAATATTAACTCCAAGTTCACGAAAGCTTCTTTCTGACTTGTTTGCAAAGATACTTCCACGAAGGTTTTCAACTCTTTGAGTGAGGTCCCCAAGCAATGCTTTTTTACTTTCGATTTTTTCTTTACGCACTTCCATGTTTTTGAGCGGTATTTTTTCAGCAGCAACAATTTGCTGTACGATATCTTTCGGAAGTCCGGTGTTAATAGAGCCAAACGATATACCCAAAAATCCTCCTGATTTATCCTTCCATCAATCCTGATGGGAATGGGCGCTACTTAAAGTTTAGCATAGTAAGATTTTGGTGCAATAGGGCAGAATCTAAGCTACAATAAAAAGGCCCTCTGGGTAGGAGGGCCAAATAAGGATGAATTTAGGGTTGGGTATAAAGTTGTATTAACAACTCTTACTAAACTAGTCGGGTACTAATGCTGGAATCTTTAGTAAAAAAGTCGGATATTAAGTTTTTAAAGTATAAATTCTTTATAAATCGGGCACTTACGTACTTTTCTTTTTTGTTAATACCGGTTTGGTTACAAGAAACCTTAAAATTCAACCTTTTCACTCAAGCAAATATCTTACTGATGTATATGATTTTTATGGCCGGTCAATGGTATTTGTTTGGTAAAGAAATAGATCACAGATTAAAGATATTTTACAAGGTAACTTCTTCCTTAGATCGCATTGTTTATCGACTCTTTTTAGGATCAACAATTCTGATTATTTTATTCAACTTTATAGGTCTGTTCTCGGAAAATATTTGGAAGTACTTCTTTTGGACTTTCTTTGCTTGTATCGGTATATTTTATTCATGGCCTACGCGTGGAAAAATCATAGAAGACTCTGTAAGTTTTCAGCTTGGTGAATTTAGATTTTTAGATTCCTTTGAAAAAACGGTAGTCTTTTTTAGTATATTCACTTTCTTTATCTCTCTTCCTGAAATTCCAATGTTTGAAAATATAGAAGCTTTAAAATTATATTTTGATCCTTCAGAAAAAGTTAGCGCTATTTTTTGGCGAGCTTTAGAAATAACATATAGTCCATTTAAAAATTATCCCAAGTTATACAACCTTATTTGGAGTTTGCATTTCTACTTTTTAGGTACGGGTGTTTTTCTGATAGCTTTTTATGCGGTAACACGTCAGTTGTTTTCAAGAAGATTGGCCTTCTTAGGAGTCTTTGCCGTTTTATCGACGTGGTCATTCACAAGAATTTTATCTGAGGATTATTTAAGCGGTTTATCAACAACCTACTCGTTAATTTTATTATGGTCGTTTCTTTGGAGCTTACAAAGCGGCACATATCGCTCAGGTCTTATTGTTGGGCTAGTTTCTTTCTATGGAGTAATCTTAAACCCTTTAAACTTTTTTTACATTCCAGTGATACTTTGTTTTCAGTATTTTATTTTTATGAAAGAGCAAACAACTTGGTTCAAAAAACAATGGCTGAAGTATACCTTGCTTGGTGTGGTTTTGAGTTTATTAGTATTTTTAACCAATTTAGAGAAAATACAATTTGATTTTTTAAACTTCACTTTCTTAAAACTACATATTCTTGATCTTGTTTCGAGAAAAGCTTTTTTTGTTATAGCACCATTTGGTTTGTGTTACTTATTTTTATCAAAAAGTAAGTCCTATAGCTTTTTAGTGGATCAAGCGGGCTTTAATCACGAGAGAGTTAAACAAATTAACTTAATGATCTTAACAATCTTTTTGTTTGGTATAATTATCAACCCCTACTTCATTTCAGGTTTTAATCTTATATGGCCATTGGTTCTATATGCATTAATTCCTTTGGATAGAATTTTTCATTCAATTTCAAAACAGCGATCAAGAAGAAATATTATTTATACTTTGTATATTCTCGTTTGCTTGATGGACTCACAGCTTGAGAATAGAATTCGAATTGTAGCAAAAATGTTTCTTGATAGTGAAAGTTATAAGTTTTTGATTCAACTCTAATAAAACCTTACAACAGAGTCACTAATATTAAGTATTAGGAGTACTTATTCTTTAGCGCTTAAGTTATCGTAATTTCTTTCCGGCAAAGATAATGATTATTTTCTTGCGAAAAAGTCTTACAGGGTGATAAAATAAATTAACTTTGGTTTTGGCAAGGAGGTCATTATTCTAAAGTCATCTATATCTAAGCAAATGTTCTCTGACTTTGTTTCTAATTATCAAACATGTCCAACTGAGTTTTCAATTAACACCCCTTTTGTTTTTGTTACGCCTGAAGGTGACTTCAAATTAATAACAAATGTTGTGAATTCGATTGGCAGTGATGAAGAAATATTTGCATTATCTGTTGCAGAAGACGGGTTTATGGAGTTTTTAGCACTTCAAGAAGGCTAAAAATGGGGAAAACCCCTGTCCTAAATTCATTTTATTAACTTCTGCAAAGTGTCTTTCTTACAATGACTAGCATTAATTAGTTAAATATCTATTTTTATTGATTTTTTTTATTTATACTTTTTTACTGTTTGACAATCAAAATGGCCCTGAATGTTGAAAACTTTAAAAACTTTGTTGAATACAGCAAAAAAATTGTGTTGAAATAGGATTTTAAATGAATGAGTACTCAAAAATACTGTTGAAAAAAGACTATATTTGGGAGCAAATAAGACAAAAAATTGACAACTTTTCTAAAGAAAATATTTGGCAAAAAACTGATGACACATTAGTTACAGAAATTGATTTTTTTATCTCGGACTTGTTTGAAGAAATAATAAAAGATGAGTTCAAAAACTTAAACTTTCTATCAGAAGAAAAATCCAATCAAAATACTCAGTTAAAATTTCCACTATGTATTCTAGATCCAATAGATGGAACAAAAGGGTTTATAAAAAGAAATAACGAGTGGTGTGTTTCTATTGCATTTTTTCATAGTGAAAAAATTGATGATCCAAAAAATTTCTCATGGATATTTAATCCAGTCACTGGTTTTGAAATAGACAGTATAAGCTTAAAAAATCTTGAAGTAGTTAAGCCTCAGTTAGATGCTTTTATTTCTAGATCAGAAATAAAAAAGCTCCATGAAAATAGTTTCAAAGTAGAACAAAAAGGGAGTATTGCATATAAACTGGCCTTACTCGCAATTGGTGAAACAAAATTTCATGTAACTATTCGTCCTAAGCATATTTGGGATATAGCAGCTGGAACGCATTTGTGTTTTCAAAAAGGTCATCGCTTCTATATTAATAATAAAGAAGAGCTAAATTTAACAAAGTACTTATTTAATGGGCCACTAGTCTGGTGTAATGATGAACAATACAAAAACTCATTATCATTATTGAAAAAATTTGATCTATAAAAAGCATAATTAGTGATTATCGAGAGTTAATTTTCTATAAGACAGTAATGAATGGAAATAAAAAACTATCACTTAAACAAATTGCAATGTCTCATTATCCCGTATTAATTTTAGGCCCATCGGGTGCAGGT
The DNA here is from genome assembly GCA_950061135.1 of uncultured Oligoflexia bacterium. Taxonomy (GTDB): domain Bacteria; phylum Bdellovibrionota; class Bacteriovoracia; order Bacteriovoracales; family Bacteriovoracaceae; genus CATLVU01. Next base: position 8,449 of record CATLVU010000017.1, on the reverse strand, counting down.
AAAAGCACTCTGGCACGTAAACTTCATAAATTATCAATGAATGGTGATAGTGAATTTAAAAGTATTAATATAGGAGCAATGAGTGAAAACTTATTTGATTCGTTATTATTTGGGCATAAAAAAGGTGCGTTCACAGGAGCTGATAGAGACCAAGTAGGCTTTTGTGAAAGCGTGAACAATGGGACTTTATTCTTAGATGAAATTGGAGACTTGAGCATAGAGATGCAAGGGAAACTATTAGAGCTTTGTGATCATCAAAAGTTTTACAAGCTAGGAGATCCAACAATAAAGAAATTTAAAGGAAGGCTAATATTTGCAACAAATAAAAACTTAGAACAAAAAGTTAAAAAAGGTGAGTTTAGAGAAGATTTATATTATAGATTAAGATTTTTGCAAATTGATCTGGAACCTCTTAGAGACCTTTCAAACTGTGTAGAAATCATTTATTACGAATGTAAAAACAGAAAATTAGTATTCACTGACAAAGCGTGGAATGCATTAGTAAATTACACATGGCCTGGTAATTATAGAGAGCTAAAACAAACATTAGACTATTTAGAATTATATAACCAAGTGATAGATATAGGCCAATTACCACTTTGGCTAAAAAGTAGTTCCGAAGTGATTGAAACAAAAACATATCAAAAGGCGATAAACAGCTTTGAATACAGTTTTCTGAAGAGAAATTACCTGAAAAATAAGGGAAAACTTAATCAAACTGCCCGAAATCTTGAGATGAATAAGGTCACACTTATTTCAAAGCTAAAAAAATATGATATACCAAATGAATACAAAAAAATGATCAATTAAATGAGAAAGTTGGGAAATGGGTTTTAAAGTAAAAGACCATTATTATAAAAAAGCTAAAAGTGAAAATTATCTAGCTCGTAGTATCTACAAGTTAGAAGAAATAGATTCTAAATACAAAATCATAACCGAAGGTGATTTGGTTTTAGACCTAGGTTATTATCCTGGTTCTTGGACTCAATATGCTTCAAAAGCTGTTGGAGAAAATGGCCTAGTAATAGGAATTGATATTCAAGGTGTGAATAGAAAATTAGCACATTTAAAAAATGTAAGAGTATACGATAAAGATATTAATGACGTTAAATCATTAGCGGACTTTGAAATTGAAAAACAATTTGATTGTGTTATTTCCGACATGGCACCCAAAACCACAGGTATTAAATCAGTAGATCAGGCAAGAAGTCTTGATTTAGTAGAAATGGCAATGGGACATTTAGAGCAGTTTTTAAAACCAAACGGAAACTTTGTCATAAAAGTATTTGATGGAAATGACGCTCAAGTTTTTTTAAAAACACAAAAAAAGAGATTTAAAGACTTTCAATATTTGAAACCAAAGTCTACAAGAAGTGTAAGTAAAGAATTTTTTGCAATTGGAAAAGGATTTCTAGAATGAGCAAAATGATTTTATTAAGTTTTTTGCTAACAAATTTAGCCTATGCCAATTTTAACTTTTCAAAAGACTTAACTTTTAACCCAATACAGATTGATGATATTGAAAAAAAGATTGATTTATATTTTCATGAGCATGAACAATTCCCCGACTCTATTAATGTGAACAATTTTGATCTTGCGATTGATTATACTGAAAATGAGAAGCTAACTAAGTATGTAAAAAAAATCTTGAGACGTTATCGTTCAGATTATGCTTCGGTAGTTGTTATTGATAATAAGACATCAAAAATAATTACAGCAGTAGACTATACTCGTTCTACAAAAAAGTTTGGTCTCGGCTTAAGTCTGGCTTCAACACATCCTGCTGCAAGTGTATACAAAATTGTAACAGCGGCAAGTTTATTTGAAACAGATAGAGTCGATGAAAAAACTAAGTTTAGTTACAATGGAAAATCGACAACTCTATATAAGTACCAGCTAAAAAACAGAAGAAACCGATGGACTAGAAGTATTGACTTTAAAAGAGCATTTGCTTTGAGCAATAATGTAATCTTTGGTAAAGCAGCACATAAATATTTGGACCATAATGAATTAAGAGAGATGAGTGAGCGTTTTGGGTTTTACCAAAATGACTTAGTTCCCCTATTGCCAATGGGAACATCTAAAATTCTAGAAGGAGAGTCAGATTTTGAACTTGCTGAACTCGCCTCAGGATTTAATAAAAGAACTTTGATCACACCATATCATGGTGCTGTGATGGCATCAATTATAGCTAATGATGGTGTCCTACAAACTCCGAACTATATTGAGAGAATTTATCATAAAGAGTTTGAGCATGAAGTTTGGAAAGCCCCAAGTATCTTTAGTCGAGTAATGTCAAAGGAATCAGCCGAGTCCTTGCAACACTTAATGGAGTTTACTGTAGACAGAGGTACAGCTCGAAGCGCTTTTAGACGATGGAGACATAAAGATATTTTAATCGGTGGGAAAACGGGCTCCTTAACCGGCGGAGAACCTTATGGAAAAAGAGATTGGTTTGTTAGTTATTCCAGAGGAAAAGACGGCGAAAAGGGTATTTCAGTTTCTATTATGATAACAAACGTTAAAAAATGGTATATAAAGTCGACTTATTTCGCCAAAATGATATACGATTATTATTACCGCGAAATTGATGAAGGAAAATAAAATGGAAGAGAGCACTAGTATGTCATCTGAAGATAAAGTAGAAACAAAGCCAGAACTAACTAGAAAACAAAAGTTTTGGAAAGAAACAAAATCAATTACAACGATTATAGTACTTGTATTAGCTTTTCGTTCAGTATTTTTTGAACCGTTTAAAATTCCATCTGGATCAATGATACCTACCCTATTAATTGGTGATTTTATACTTGTGAATAAATTCTCTTATGGTTTTAAAGTTCCATTTTCAGATTGGTTCACAGACCCTGTTTATATCACAGGACCTGGCAAACCTGAGCGTGGTGATGTTGTTGTTTTTAAATATCCAAGAAATCATGATCTAAATTATATTAAACGTGTTATAGGCCTTCCGGGTGATACCATTGAGGTGGTTGATAAGGTCGTTTACGTTAATGGTAAGCCTCTTTATACCGAAGCAATGGATGGTAAGAAAATCATGGATGACATGGATGAAAAATATAAGAACTATGATTTTACATTCTTGAAAAACAAAACTGGCGAGCACACTCACGTGACTCAACTACATAATGACAACGCATTTTCAGCAAACTTTCAAAGAATAACTGTACCTGCTAATAAATATTTTGTTATGGGTGACAATAGAGACTTCTCTTCAGACTCAAGATCTTGGGGCTTTGTTCCTTTTGAAAATATTAAGGGCGAAGCGATCCTTGTTTGGTTCTCTATGTCTTTTCCTACTCCGTGGTCAACCCCAGAAGAAGGCTTTTCTTTTAGGCCTTGGAGGATAGGTACATTAATAGATGATTCGCCAGGGCTGTAAGTAGACTAAGAATTTTTAACATAGAGTAACCCTACTCTGGCCATCATTACCGGAATCATCAGAGTCAAAGCAAAGATCAGGATGGTTTTTAATATAGGTTTTTAAATAGTTTTTGAGTGTGCCAGTGCCATGTCCATGAATAATAATTGCAAAGGGAATACTTTTGGCAAGTAAATGAGATGCGATATTTTCGATTAATGACTCAAACTCCCCTAGCCGCATTCCGCGGCAATCATACTCTAATTTAGTTTCAACTGAGGGTGTGTAATGAAAGTTTTCTACAGGCGTATTTTGAAGTCTATGACGGCTGGAAACTTTTAATGTTTTAGGATCGCAAGAAATACTTTTACCTCTATGCTGTATTTGAACTAATTTATTTGGTTTAAATATTTTAGTTAAAATTACATCTGTTTGAAGCAATTCCGAAAAGTACACGCTTCCTTTTTGGAATTCTTTTGGAGAAATCCTTTTGTCACTTGTAGGCTTTTTATCTTGTTCTTGCCTAGATATATATCTTTTTGATTCAGAAGATATTTGCTGGAATTGCTTTTTACTTAATGAATCGGCCTTACTTTCTAAATCCTTTAAAAACTTTTTGTGATCTTTTTCCATGGCCTTAATAGCTTCTGCTCGTTGAAGTCTTAAGAGACCTTCAGATTTTTTTGACTGCTGTTTTAAATCAAAAGTTAATTGCCTTGCTTGCTTGAGTTCTTTATCAAGCTCATGTTCTTTTTGAGCAAGGTTCGATAAAAGTTTTTCATAATGAATAACATTATTATCTAAGTAATGCCTCGCCTGCTTTGATACATCAGAAAGACCAGAGTTCGTTGTGAGTTTACTAAAAATATCAATCGCATGAGAGGACCCAGGTGAATCTGTAATTAATTTATACGTAGGATTGAGGTTTTCAGTATCAAAAGAGACATGGGCGGAGATATATTCTTCTTTTGCATGCAGTAAAGTCTTGAGAGTTTGATGATGTGTCGATATCGCGATCTGAGTGTTAGGACAAGATGCAAGCTTTTCAAAAAGCCCCATCGCCAATGCAGATGCCTCTTCTGAAGATGTGGTGTTAAATATCTCATCAATAATAATGAGATTTGAGTCCCCTATCTGGTTAAACAAATTTCTATATAATTGCACTTCAGCAGCAAATGAACTTAAACTATTTTGAATATCTTGTTTGTCACCTGAAAAAAAAGATACTTTCTCAAAGATATAAATCTCCGCTGTGAATGCTGGGAGATAAAGACCGAGTCGGGTTAAAAGCTGTGAGAGATATAAGATCTTTAAAGTGACACTTTTTCCACCAGTGTTGGGGCCAGAAATAATCAGTCCTGAATGAGCTTCAGATAAGAGGATATCATTCTTAACCGGATTTTCGATGAGAGGATAAAACGCATTAGTTAAATACATACCGCATTTGTTTTTTAAAACGGGTTTTGTAAGATCTAAATCAATTGCGAACAGTGCTCTTGTTGAAAAATTATCAACGAGTAAAAACGTTCGGGTGATGGTTTGAATAAAGTTAAAATTCTCAGATAAGAAACGAGAAAAATTAGATTCAAATTTATTAATAAGCTCAAAAATCTCAGCTTCTATCTGCGCTAATTGATAATTATTATCTTTAACAAGAAATGGTTCTACATAAAGAGTTTGACCTGAATCAGAGCGAGATACGATTGTACCAATGTTTTTTGAATAGGAGTCACTTTTAACGGCAATGATATATTTACCGTTCATTAGGTCTGGAGCTTTGTTTTGTAGTTTCTCAGGTATTGATTGTGTATTGTATTCCAATAATGACTTTCTAATATTTTGTTCTAATGATTTTTTTTTCAAAGATAGTTGCGCCAAAACTGGATGGCCATTGTAGTCAAGTACACCCTCAAGTGAGTAGAGGGAGCGAAACTCTTTGAGTGTTTTTAAAAACTGAGGAGGGGCCGTAAAATCAAAGCTATAATAGGGTGAAAGAACTTCTTTGAATTGTTTATGATTTTTTTGAAAGAACTCAGCAATTGAAAAGAAAGAATTGAGATCGAAAAAACTTAAAACCTGATGTTTTTGTATGTAGGTTAGATGTTTATTAAATGCCGTATTGTAATCAAAGTAAGTGCAAAAATTATTGAAACTCTCATTCATGCCCGAGTTAACAAAATCTATGAATTTATCTGTCTGCTCCCAGATCGAACTGATTTGAACAGGGTCGTTTAAGACCTTGAAAAGAAGAGATGAATCCATGAAATGTGACTTCTGAAGTAGTTGTTTCTCAAACCATTTCCAGTCTTCTAGTTGTTCAAATTCAGTATTTAGAGTTATAGTCATTATGCTATGATACAAACATATTTTTTATTAAAAAAGCAAATTGAAAAATTAAATAATACCGTTAACGATATTGCTTATATCCAGAAAATTTATAGTACATCTTGGTTCCTATGTCTAAATGTCAGAGTTCCAGGGAAAACCATTCATTTGTTTTTGGGAAGAGGCAAGGGATATGAGGGATTATGGATTGGAAATGATGTTCCAAAAAGTTCACTAAGAAAAATAGATAAGTTTTTAGAATATGTAAGAAGGCATTTGAGTGGCAGCACATTAAATGGAATAGAGATTGATAAAAACGACAGGGCCATTAAATTGAGATATCAAAAATGGGGGAGAGAGAATAGCTTTTATATTTTTTATAGAGGAAGAAAATTATATTTTATGAATTATTTTTATAATGCTCAAAAAAATCAGATGCAATCATTTAAAAGCTGGGATCAAAAGCTAGGGGAGAGCGTAAGCTTTGATGACTTTGATGAAGTTGGTCGAAAACAACTGAGTCACCAAGAAGAATCTTCGGAGAATATAGAAGAAATAGAACACATACTGGTCCTTGAGGAGAAAGCGGCCTTTAAAGATGATAAAAAGAAAACAAAGAAGTTCATTAATCGAAAACTGCAAAGAATTGAAAATGATTTGTGCCGAGTTAAGGCAAGAGGGGAGTTACTTCTATTGATTAATGAGAACGAAGATTTATCAAAGCTTCCAATGAAAGTTAAAACTACTTCACATAAAATTAGCTTTAAAGAGAAATCTCATTTTAAAAGAAGAGATGAGATTTATACAAAGGTGAAAAAGTTAAAAAAAGCAGAAGGTATTTTAGAGTCAAGGCTGAAACTAACAAGAGATCAATCCAAGTTAAATTTTGTTGAGAGTAAAGTTAACAATTTGGAAACAATAAGTCCTGTTTGGGAAAGCAAAAGTAAAAATAGTCAAAGTCTAAAGCAGTTCAACTCAGATGATTATTTGGAATATAAGAGTTCCAAAATTCATTTATATCTTGGCCTAACATCCCAAGGGAATGATTATATTAGAAAAAAGTTTGGTACCAAGGATGATATTTGGGTACATCTGGACAAAGAAACAAGCGCACATGTGATAATTAAAAAAAGAAATGATAAAGTTAGTATCGAAGAGCTTACTATTGCAGCTAGTGCGATTATTGATAAAACTAAAAAGACAATAGAACAGGCAGATATAGTTTACACACAGCTGAAAAATATCAAGGGTGTTAAAGGAGCCGCTGGCATGGTTACTTTTAAAAAAGAGAAAAGGCTCAGGGTTGAGTATTTAAAGGGATGGAATGAAGAGTAAAACGTTTTTTGTTTTAATTATGTTTTTATCCCTACATGTACGGGCCGCTGAGTACAAGTACAAGATGAATGAGAAAGCATATGAATTAAGAATGGAAAAAAATGAGTTAAAGTTTGATGGAAATTTTCCTCAAGCTTTCAAAAATATCATCTCTTTAATTCAAGAAAAGCAAAGAGAAGAATATTTGAAAACTCCGACAGGAACAATTAGGAATAAATTCAAACTTGATAAAAACAATCGATTAGTACGGATTGATAAAAAAATCTACCAAGGTAATTTCATTGAAGATACAGAAGTTGAAATTATTTATTCAAAGCAAAAGATGCCAAGGGAAATACGAGTTAAAACTCATCAAAAAATAAGCACTGTAGGAGCTAAAAAAACCGAGAGAACCTTTGAAGAAAAAATGATTTTAGTTGAGTAATTTAATCTTTTTAAAAAGACTGTTTCATGACGTCTAAATGTATATAATAGTAGAACTAAAAATATAAAAATAACTAGGAGTTGTCATGAGTTCTAATAGAGAAAAAGTTTTAGAGGTAGTTGAAAAGGCTCAGTCTGTAGTTTTTGGACAAGACAATATGTTAGAGTCGATAATCGCTGCTCTTGTTTGCGAAGGACATCTTTTAATTGAGGGGATGCCTGGACTTGGAAAAACATTAAGTGTTTCAGTAATGAGTAAGTTATGCTCTTTAGGTTTTAATAGAATTCAATTTACACCTGATTTATTACCATCAGATTTAATCGGGACCATGATTTATAATCAGCAAAAAGAAGAATTTACAACAAAGTTTGGTCCAATTTTTACACAGCTAGTGCTTGCTGATGAAATTAATAGGTCACCTGCGAAAGTTCAAGCTGCCTTGTTAGAAGCCATGGCGGAAAAACAAGTAACAATTGGAGACACAACACATAAGCTCTCAAGTCCATTTGTAGTACTTGCAACTCAAAATCCAATTGAGCAAGAAGGTACTTATACGCTTCCCGAAGCTCAACTTGATCGTTTTATGATGAAAGTGAAAGTTGATTATCCGAGCTTTGACGCTGAAAAATCAATATTGGATTTAAAACTCAACACTATGGATGAGTTCAATGCAATTTTAAATGCACAAATGCTAGAAGATTTAAAAGGTGAAGTGAACTCAATATATGTTGATGAAAAAATAAAAGACCTAGTAGTAAAAATCGTTCACGCTACAAGGCCTGGTTCAAAATACTTTTTAAAAGAAAATGAAGGAACAATCATGGCAGGGGCATCTCCTAGAGCTTCAATCTGGCTTTATAAAATTGCCAAGTTTAAAGCTTTTCTGGCAGGGGATGAATATGTTACACCGGAACATATCCTTTCGATTTCAGAATCGGTGTTGGGGCATCGAGTTTTACTGTCTTTTGAAGCAGTAATCGACAAGA
>CATLVU010000016.1 GCA_950061135.1 uncultured Oligoflexia bacterium | reverse complement strand
ATACCCAGACGTGGTTAGCCCGTGCCGCAGAAAACGATGAAGAAAAACTAGAACAAAGATCTTTAATTTTTGGTTTTGCCGATATTGGTATATCTGTAGGACTGTATTTTTAATTAATAAGGCCATTTATGATAGAAAGATATTCTCAACCCGAAATTGCAGATATTTGGTCTGACAAATCTAAATTTGAATTTTATCTAAAAGTCGAAATAGCTCTGTTAAAAGCACTGGAAGAGGAAAAGATTATTCCTCCTAACACAGCAAAAACAATAGAAAGCTCGGCTAAAGTGAATCCAAATAGGATTGATGAACTAGAGCGAGAAACGAAGCATGATGTCATTGCTTTTTGCACTTCTATAACTGAAAATCTTCCAAAAGAAATCGCTAAGTTTTTTCACTTTGGTTGCACTTCTTCAGATATCATAGATACAGCAACAAATTTGCAAATAAAACAATCACTCAAATTAATTTTACCCAAACTTAAAAATGTCGTTCAAACCTTAGATGCCTTAGCTGCCGAACACAAAGGTACTATCGCAATGGGAAGATCTCATGGTATCAATGCTGAACCGATTAGTTTTGGTACGAAATTTCTCTCATTCAAAGCTGAATTTGATCGAAGATATAGTGAACTTAAAAATTTTGCAGAAAATGAAATCTCTGGGCAATTATCAGGTGCTGTCGGAAATTACACAGTCCTTACACCACAAGTGGAAAAAATCGCAATTAATTCATTAGGCCTTGAGGTTGAGCCACTATCGACGCAAGTTATTCCTAGAGATAGAATTCTCAAATTAATCTCAATAACAGCAATGATTGCTTCCGCAATTGAACGAGTCGCGGTTGAAATTAGACATCTACACCATTCGGATATTAATGAGCTTGCTGAAGGTTTTTCCAAAGGACAAAAAGGTTCATCAACAATGCCTCATAAAAAGAATCCTATTTCAGGAGAAAACTTATCGGGCCTAGTTCGAGTCATCAGATCACACCTTCTAATCGCTCATGAAAACAATGCTCTTTGGCATGAAAGAGACATCAGCCATTCAAGCGCAGAAAGAATGATGCTTCCAGATAATCTAGGACTTACTTTTTATTGCCTAAAAAGACTGGACAGCACTCTTAATAATTTAGTTATTCATAAATCTAATATCGAAAATAAAGTTCTGAATAATTTTAATTACCTCTCTAGCTACATACTTCATAAGTTACTTTTAACAAGTAATGTAACCCGAGAAGAATTATACAAAGACGTACAAGAAGCTTTCTTTTCCGCTAAGTCTGCTGAGGATTTAATAAAGAAAATCAAACAACTTCCCTCTGCTCAAGATACTGATTGGAGCTATTTAACAGCACTTGATATCAATGGTCTTAAGAAAATATATTTTAAGCATCTTGATGAAGTCTATTCTAGAAATAAAAAAGCCTCTTCAACAGAAGAGGCCTACTCGAAGGATGATAATTAGAGATTTTTTTACCTCTAAAACTATAGTTTTTTAATTAAATACTTTTTCCCCTGAAATAAATCAGACTCTTTAACAAGATATTCTTTAGCTGAGTTGATACTATCAAAAGCTCCAACACTTACTCGATACCATTTTCCCTTTCCTGGTATTACAACTTCATTAATAATAACGTCATAACCTTTGAGAATAAAAACATCTGCAAAGTTTTGTGCCATTTCTTTACTTTGATGTGCATATAATTGAATTGTATATTTGCCTTCATAATTTGCACTATCAAGATAGACATCATCTTGTTCTTTTATTTCTTCATCACTGCCATTTGTATAAACTTCATCAGGGCCTAAATCAGCTTCCTCTACAACTTGTTCTGGTTCTGACTCTATCACTATTTTTTCTTTTGCCAGTTTTTCCATTTCTTTACGTAAACGAGCTTCAGTATCTAGCTCAACTGGCTTATTAATATCAGCATTATTTAGTGCACCTTCAATATTCTCTTCTTCAACAGATTTTAAATCTATTTTAAGTGTATCCTGCTTACTATAACCATCATCTTTTAACGATAATTGTTTTCCCAGCCTTAATCCTAGAACAAAACTAATCAACGCCATTAGCACTACAAATAAAAAGATTAAAAAAACCTCATTACGATCAAAAACAAACAATTTTGAATTATTTTCACTCATAATAAATATTGTATGTAGAAATTGATTTCCATCAATAACTTATTGTTTTTAGGAGTAAATTCTTTCTCTCTTAATACCTGAGAAATCTGTTTCATTTTTGAAATTTTAGGGTGCTCCACGTCCTAAATCCTTACTAAATGCTCAATTCAAGTGCATAGTGCTCAAAAACAACTACTATGGCCTACATCAATGGCCCTGATAGTGAACAAGACGACAGACAAAGGAGATAAAAATGCAATTTCACACTCAAACGACTAAGAACCAAAAAGGACAAGGAATACTAGAATATATTATTCTTACCGCCCTCATCGGAATATTTTGCCTAGCTGCCGTCAAGAAAATAGGTAGTGCCCTTGAAACAAGACTTGAAAATATGAGCGATAAAATTCAAGAGATAGAAGTTTAAATGAATATTCTTAATTTTGTCATTGTTGGAAGTTTTATGGTGGTAGCGATGATTCAGGCATCAAAAGTTTTATCACATACCAATTGTAGAAATACTATGTTCTACGGCAGTTTAAATAATCAATTAGATAAATACCTAACTCGTAGTATTGATATCACGAACCTTGATGCTAAATGCCTCTATAAAACTCTAGAAACAAAATCAGGATTAAGATCAATTTCACCTTTTAACTTACAAGTTTTAAACATCAAAATTGATATGCCTGAAGGTAAGGTTCACAATGAATGAAAAAGGAAATACAACACTATTATCATTACTTTTTTTAATGATTATTACCTTCTTTGCTCTTTTGACTCTTTCCTTTCATATGAAAAAAGTAAGTGCATTAAAAAAGAAACAAGACCTATTACTTTGTGCAAAATACGTTGATGGTGAAAGCAAACAACATATTTCAAGAATGCAAATAATGAATAACGCCATAAGGCTTTTAGACAAGGCTGAATATACTAAATACCTTTCAGTGGTAATTCCAATTTTAGGTCCTGTATCAGCAGCTGCTAATGTTATAAAAAAATTAGTACAAGGTGCTCAAGAAACTGACTCAGGCATTCATATTACCAAAATGGTTAATCAAATTCACTCAAGAAATTGTTTTATAGACCCTTATACAATACTAGGGCCATATAAGAGAAAACTTAAACTTACACGTAATTTTGAAGGAATTGCGATTATGAGGAAACAAAGATGGAAGTCTTATTTAATAAACAAAAAATATCTCATTCAGCTAGATCACAACCAAGTAACAAACAAAACAAAATCGATGCTCCTCTCCTCCAACATAAAGGACTATCCACAATTGATTTCGTCATTTATGGATTCTTTATCGCGACTATTATGGTGACGACAATGGCAATGCATAAAAAACTTTTAGAAATAAGCATCAAGCAAACAAATGAATTTCAATCAACATGGGAAGAATATGAAAAAAAATACAATTGATAAGAAAAAAAGAATTTATCTCATATTATTTTTACTGAGCAATCTTACTGTCTACATGATGTGCTCTACTGAAAGCTCAAGTCTTTCACAAGTAAAGAGATCACAACATATACACAGGCCTGATTATGTATATTTTAAAATCAATGCTCAACTTAAAACATTCTTTTCATATGGAAGTCCAATAAGCATAATAAATAAAAAACAAAATTTGCATATTCCCTATGCTTTATTAATTTCCGAAAAATCCCCAAGTAAAAAGATACCAAGTTTTGATGCAGAAGATGGGTTATTAAAGAGTTCTACACCACAATTAACTATCTATATTCACAAACAATATATCCCTCAGTTACTTAATTCAAAAGAACTGATTGTTATTCCACACACAAATGAAAAATTTAAAACAACTAGGAGAAAAAGCTATGAAATTATTTTTTAGAATTACGATTGTTTTTACAATACTAAATACCGCCCAAGCTTCATTAATTAGGATTCATCATGCTAATAAACAAACAACGGCAAACCATATAAAAAAATATTTCATTTCGAAATACGAAATCCCTCAGGAGTTAATCGAAGTAACTCACAACAAATGTCCTAAAAAAATGAATAGAAAACTTGAACTTTGTATAAACAAAGATTCAAAGCTTAAAGTTATTGGAAATCATGACAAAGTAAAGCTAATTACAAGCTCTTTATCAAAATTCTCATCAACGACAGGAGTAAAATAATGAATTATTTTTTATCTGGATGGATTGAAAACTTAGGTGTTGATCCATGGTTATTATTAGCATTTTTACGCTTAGCACCCATTTTTTTTCTTTTAAGTTTTCTTCTAGTTCTTGTTTGTTGTGTATTTGAAGCCATTTTTATACCTCTTATGTTCTATTTTGTAATTTCCAAGTCAGTATTAATATCGGGGATGAAACAAGTTGTCAAAATTTTTCAAGTATTTTGCCTATTCTTCGCATTGACAAGTAGCACAAATGCCCAAGAAGGCAAAGACTGGTTTATTTCTATAGGAGAACAGATAGAGATTCCAACGGGAAAATTATCTAAGTTTTCTGTCGGAAACAAGCAGATTCTAGGACATAAGCACAATCCTGGATCACAAACATTGCTCATTAAGGCGAAAAGTATTGGTTTTTCTGATGTGATCTTATGGAATAAGAAAAACAAGATTACTCATAAATTTTATGTTTCATCCAAAAAAGAGCATCTCAATAAAATGGAAATTTTACAGGTACTTAAACACACCAAACTTGAAACAAAAATCTGGGGTGACTTTGTTAAAGTGTCTGGAACAATTACTAATGTCGAACAATACCGAATATATAATCAGATAAAAAACTCTAAAAATTTAAACTTTATTTGGTCAGTTGATATTACTAAGGAGCTTCGAAATCATATTTATAAAAATATCTATATAGAAAGTTATAACAGAGGAGTGAAAAGTATTGATTGCGATGTGTTTGAGCAGACAAATATAGAATGTTGGTACACATCTACTCATAAAATTGAATTAGAAAATCTTGCTAAAAAATATGGAGTTAGAATTTTTCAAAAAGAATCGTTAGAAGAAAGTAAAAACTATCAATTAACATTGAAGATTCTAATGATTGAAAACAAGGATTCGTTTGATCATAGTTCAGGCTTTGATCAAATTAATATTTCATTAAAAGAAATACTAGAAAACAATCCGAGTATGGCCACAAATAATATATTATATGAAAACCAATCATATAAAGTTAGAACTATTAGCGAACAAGTTATCAATACAATCCTAAACGAAAATTTTGAGTCAACTCTTGGTTCTGAAATTCCTTTCAAGTCCCAATCAAAAGATGCAATTATACAAACCGAGTGGAAATTCGTGGGCTTAAAGCTTAAAGGTGATTTAAAAATAAAAAATGAGAAGTTTTTATTAAATCAGTCCTCACAACTTACAGCACCTAGTGATAATGGTGTTGGTGGTCCTAAGAGTAAATCAATTTTATACTTGGATGAGAATATCCCTACCAAGGTTTTTGAAATCGACTTTCAAACATCAATGAAAGCAAATAAAAGTATTCCACTCTTAGGCTCTATTCCAGTCCTTAAACATCTTTTTGGGACATATGGAAATGAGAACTCAGTTAAACGCATAATCGGTTTTATTACATTAGGAAAATAATATGAGTTTTGAAAACTTACAACTCTCAAAGAAAAAGTTTGTGGAAGCACTTCACCAAGGAAAGATTCTTTCTTTTGAAGAGCTTTCTCAAAGTCTCGTACAAAATAATAATGAAAACAATACAGCTGAGGATTTAAGCTATTTTCATCTATTAAAGAGTTGGTACACCCAAATTACAGAACTCCCTTTTCTTGATCAAGACCTCCATGGCCTAGAAGAAATTATTATTCAAGATCCTACTTATATCGTTTTTAAATACAATCGCTCAAAAAAGATTTTTGATTGTGACCTCATTAGCAATGACTTGCAAATAGCTTTTGAAGTTATCGCTCAAAAAGAGCAAAAATCATGGAACTTTAAAAATCCGTTTATCAGTTTTTATTCAAAATTTTTTGATAAGAATGTCAGAATTAGCATGAGCCACTTTTCTATTTCTCCTGAAAAAAAGTCAAAGGTTTATATTCGTTTTTTAAATGAAACGCCCTACCCTGTTAAAAGTTTTACCGATAGGAGCGATCTAGTTTCTTCTTTGATTTCAAACAAAAAAAACATACTAGTTGCAGGAGCAACTGGTAGTGGAAAAACAAGTTTTTTAAATGCTCTTTTGTCTAATTGTAGCAAAGAAGACCATTTGATTATCATGGAAGATACCTACGAACTTGTATCCCCTCATGAGAATACCTCTAGATTAATAACAAATAATAATGAAAATCAAATAGTCACCCTTAATGATATGCTGACATATGCGATGAGAATGAGTCCAGACAGAATGGTTTTAGGAGAACTCAGGGGTAAGGAAATTGAAACATACTTAATGTCGATAAATACCGGGCACAAAGGAGTTCTTTCAACCTTGCATGCTAATAGTGCAGTTGATGCATTAACAAGACTGTCTCTTATGTTTAAGGTTTACTCTGAAAAAGAAATCAATATGGACACAATACTAAAACTACTATGCCAAAATATTGATTATGTCGTTTTCTTAAAAGACAAAAAAGTCACAGAACTGATCAAGGTTTATTCTTCGGAAAAAGATCAGGTCTTCTATGAAGATTGTTTACACGAAGAAGTAATTAACGCTTAAGCTTTTTGTAACTAATTCGTTTAGGAACTTCTGCATCGTCACCTAGTCTGCGTTTTTTATCCTCTAGATAATCAGAAAAGTTTCCTTCAAACCAAACAACTTTTGAATCACCTTCAAATGCAAGAATATGAGTTGCGATTCTATCAATGAAATATCTATCGTGGGAAATTACGACTGCGCATCCAGCATATTCTAATAATGCTTCTTCTAGTGCGCGTAGAGTATTAACATCAAGATCGTTAGTAGGTTCATCCAGTAATAAAACGTTTCCGCCCTCTTTTAAGGTTTTAGCAAGATGTACTCTATTTCTTTCCCCTCCTGAGAGTTCTGAAACCTTCTTTTTCTGATCCTCTCCAGAGAAATTAAACTTAGAAATATAGGCCCTTGAATTAACTTCTCGCCCACCTAACTCTATTAAGTCTAACCCTTCTGCGACCACATCAAGTACAGTACTATCAGGATTCATCTCTCTTCCTTGATCTACGTAAGCTAATTTTACTGTCTCACCAACAACAAAATCTCCCTCATCAGGCTTAAGCTCTCCTGTAATCATTTTAAACAAGGTTGTTTTCCCTGCACCGTTAGGTCCAATTATCCCAACAATTCCCCCCGGAGGAAGTTTAAAATTCATATCTTCATAGAGAAGCTTCTCTCCGAAAGCTTTTTTAACATGATCTGCGTTAATAACATTATTTCCAAGCCTCTCTCCACTAGGAATAAAGAGCTCATTTGTTTCATTTCTTTTTTCAGTTTTAGAGTCCTCAAGCATTTTATTATAATTTGTAATCCTCGCCTTACCTTTCGCTTGTCGGGCCTTAGGAGATGATTGAATAAATTCTAATTCTCTTCTGAGTGCTTTTTGTCTTTTTGACTCAGTTTTTTCTTCCTGTGCTAATCTTTTAGTTTTTTGGTCAAGCCAAGACGAATAATTTCCTTCCCAAGGAATTCCATGACCTCTATCAAGCTCCAGTATCCATCCAGCGACATTATCTAAGAAATATCTATCGTGAGTGATTGCAATTACAGTTCCTTTATAAGCTTGTAAATGGCGTTCTAGCCAATACACTGTCTCTGCATCTAAATGGTTTGTAGGCTCATCTAATAATAATACATCAGGCTCTTGTAATAATAATCTACAAAGAGCAACACGTCGTTTTTCCCCTCCTGAGAGCACTCCACATTTTTGATCTTCATTAGGGCATCTTAATGCATTCATTGCAAGATCAAGCTTTGAATCTAAATCCCAAATTTCATAAGCATCCATCTTATCTTGCAGTCCAGCCTGGTCTTCTAATAATTTGTTCATCTCGTCTGGGTCTAAATCTGGGTCAGCAAACTTAGCAGAAATGGCCTCGTAACGATCTCTAATATCTACTAGCTCAGCAACACCTTCTTCGACGATTTGCTTAACCGTTTTTTCAGGGTCCAGTTTTGGTTCTTGTTCTAAGTAACCTACACTTATTCCTTTGGAGAGGTTCACTTCTCCATTAAATTCTTGGTCAACTCCAGCTATAATTCTTAACAACGTTGATTTACCAGCACCATTTAACCCTAGAACACCAATTTTAGCGCCATAATAAAATGACAAAGAGATATCTTTAATAACAGTCTTTTTTCCAGGATATGTCTTTGATACACGAGACATTGAAAAAATAATTTTTTCACTCATTTTAACCTCAAGCTCTATAATTTAAATTCTGCTTGGCATTTAAACAGATTAAAATTAAACAGTCTAGAGACTATAATTGAATTTGAGTCATAATAGTGTAGATGACACCAAGAAATGCAGGTAGAACAAAAACTGCCATTAGCATTAGTTTCACACCGTTAAGAGCTTTTTCAAATTTCTCACCTTGAATTTCATAATAATCCCAGCACTCAGAAATTAATAACTTAAATTCATCTGACGAGATATTACCTTTTAAATTAACAGACTTGATAATTTTAGACATTCTCTCTTTTAAAAATTTTAAATCCTTACAATTTGGCAACTCTCTGACATTGCTTTTCTCGACGGCTAAATTAAATGGAAAATTCATCGTCATAAGGTTTGAGAAAATATATATCGACTTAATATAGGAATAAATGGCACCAAAATGATATTTCTTCACAGCTTTATAACTAATATATAAGACTAATAATCCAAAGAGCTGATAACCAAGCAAGCACAAGTAAACAAAGAGTCCCAATTTAAGCTGAATCATTACCTGTGCCATAATGCAAAAAATAAAGACAAAGCCGCATATAAAAACATATTGAAAAATTGTTCCAAGTAATAAATTATGCACTTTTTTAGACATTTTTTGATCCAAACGGATATTATGTCTAATTTCACTAAGCTGAGAGTTGATATCGCCGCCATAATTTTTCTTAAACTCAATTAACTGGATAAGAATTTCACTAAAAAACTTATATTTAGGCACTTTTCTTTTTATTTCACCTACTTGTAATCCCCAAATGAACTGAATAATGTCCTCTGAGCTTAGTTGTGGCGTGGCAAATTTAATTGATCTTTGTTGAAATCCAATCAATTCTTTGAGTAGATAAACCCATATTCCAATATAAAAAATGCTATAAATGATATTCATAATTTACTTATTTCCCAAAATGGCCTATTAATGTCTAAATTCTTAAATCCTAGACAAAATTAATGAACGATCAAATTAGAACAGAACATTTTAATTCTCAAAATAATCTTTTATCTGATAAAGATTATTTCAATTTTGAAACATCGCTACTATCTGATTCAGACCTACAATATTATTCAGAAAACCTAAATATCATTGCACTTGAATATAATCCATTCGAACAAAATGAAATAGACCCAGAAGATAAAAGCTTCTTAAAAAAAGTCGGTCTTTTGCAATTTCTAAACAACCCTTTCACATTCACAAACAAGACACTTCAATTATTAGATAAACTAGAAACAGAAATCAAAAACAGACAAAAGTAAAATTATGTACTACGCACAAAATAAAAAGCCTCTTCCTCTCTACGACATTCACCCAACATCAATAAAACTCATTAATCGCGGTCACCCTTGGATTACTCTAGACTCATTTTCAGAAAAGTTTCATCCAAAAGAAAAGTTTATTGTTGCTAAAAATAGAGGTAAGCCTTTTGCCCTGTTTATTCATGATCCAACTCATAAAAAAATACGAGCAAGACTATGGTCCAAACAAGGAAATTTTGACAAGCAAATAAAAAACTTCAAACAAGATCTATCCAATAGAATTAAAGCGGCCATCACAAAAAGAGTTAAATCGAAAGTATTAGAGGATAGAAATCATTTTTATCTTATTTTTGGAGAAGGCGATAATATTCCAGGCCTATTTGTTCACTTCATTAATGAGCAAATTTTAATTCAAACTTATACTGATTACTGGAAAAAGCACCAAGATTATATTATCCAACAACTTACAAATCATATCAATCAAGCTTTTGATTTAGACCTAGATTTCACAAATTTTTGGATCCAATCTCGTGATGAAGCTAAGCAACCTGCTAAATGCCTTGATCCAAACCGGAACTACCAAATTATTGATATCAAAGAAAGTGATATTAATTTTAAAGTTATTCTTGGTAAGTATTATGATCATGGTATTTATACTGATATGGCGGCTATCCGCAAAAGATTGGCCCCTGTTTTTAAAGATAAAAAATCTGTCTTAAATCTTTATGCATACACTGGAGCGTTTTCATTATTTGCCCTTCAAAATGGTGCCGATAATGTTGTTAGCGTTGACTTGTCTGAGCAATACCTTCAATGGCTTGACGAGAATATTAAAAGAAATGAATGCTTTGATGGAAATAATCATAAAAGTGAACAAAATGCCGTCAATGATTTTTTAGATGAAGCAATTGCTGATAAACACCAATACGATCTTATCATCTCTGATCCACCTTCAAGTTCTAATGATGGCAACACAGTTAGTAATTCTTTTCAAAGCTATTCGAGGCTTTTAACAGATATGGAAAAGATTTTAAGTGAGAATGGACAAATTATTGTTTTACTGAACACGCATAAAACAACATTTAGAAAATTTGAAGAAAAAATCAAAAAAACTATTTTTTCAAAAAACCTTCCGCTTTTCGTAGCAAAAAAATACTTTCTTCACGAAGATTGTCCTACATCAAAAAACTTTCCTGAAGGATCTTATCTTAAAGGCCTATTGCTTAAACGTAAGAATAAAAATGTTGAAGAAGAAAAAGAAGTTGCGACTACAGAGTAAAGTTTTTACACCTAGACTCATAACTTTTCTCAATCGCACTTATCTTTGAAGCCGGAGACCTGTCTGGAACTTGTTTAAAATAGCTTAGTCTTTTCTTATCGTTTTGGCAGACTTTATTTAACACTGTCACATACTCTTCAAAAGCAGCAACCGGATATGGAATCCCATAGGCAGATGAAACAAAGCTTGCTTTATTATCACTAAGTTCAGGAAAACTCTCTCGAATTTTTTTTATCTCTAATAATTTATTAAATCGATGAAAATGATCACCGACCTGATAGAACATTTCTTTGGCCTTAGAAAATGAATACTCCTGCCCGTCTTGAATTGCAGCGCAGTTACTTCGACCACTTCTAACACCCCCAAAGATTTGAGCAGCGATCTTACACTCAGTAATAAATGCTCTTACTTCCCCGCCTTCACCTTCAATTGTACTTTGAATAAACTCATCAAGGCTAAAGTTTTTTACATATGGATTAAAATCTTTTCGGTAAACAAAATGTGTTAATTCATGTGCTAAGTCCAGCAAAGCATCATACTGATTCAAGTTCTTATTAATATAAACTTTCGCTTGAGTTTCATAAACAATATGCTCTGGGTTTCCCACCGTAAACTTTCTGATTAATGTTGTGTCAGTTAATGACCCCCGACCTGCTTTAATAACATCGTATAAGGTTTCACCTCTTGCCTTCGCTTTATTATTTGCACTTTTAATTAGCTCTTTACCTAGAGGAGAACTTGCGAGCTTAATAAGCAATCTTCTCACACTTCTTTCTTCATTATTTTTAATAAACCATGGTTTAGATGAACGAAAGGGGTCATCTATCAAAACACTAGATGCGTAAAGATTGGAAAAAAGTACTAAAATAAGAAACGAGATATTCAATTTCATAAAGCCTTAATCGGCTTATCTAGTAATTAATTATAATGTATTTAAAGCATGGGAAAAAAATGTCTCAGTAGAACTATTGATTTCAATTTTAGAGATATAAACTTCATCTACGAGACTACTGTTTTGGTCAAAAACTTCCATGAATACTTGATACTTCCCTTCAGGTACCGAAACATCACAAATTAATTGTTTTGCTGGCATTGTTGACCAATAACGAGTATCGGGTTTTTCTGTCTCTAGAATAGTTTTTTGGGCAAGTAAAAACTGAGCATAGGCAGCAGATCTGGCAAGTAAATTATTAGGGTCATTATTAGAGATTGACTTAAACGTACTATATGATGCGACCGCGGCGGTTAAGTATTTTAAAGCTATCCGGCTTTTCCTTTTGGTCGCAATACTTTGTTCTCTTATTTTTCTTGCGGATAAAGCAAGTAAACTAAAGTCACTTAAAACAAATAGCTTCTTTTTTAAAATTTGTTTTTTACCGTTTTTTAAAACTAAATAATAATTATAATTCTTATCCTGATAAGAAGTATAAGGAACCTCATACTCTAGTCCAACCTCTTTGATTAATTTTTCGCCAAGGTTGTGTCTTGTCGTAACCGCTATATTATTTTTGACATAAGTTGTAGTACCAAGTCCCAATGGCCCTAACATGAAATAAGCTAATATAGGAACTCCTATTTGATTTATTGTTTCTTTTAATGCGGGAGAATCAATTTCATCTATTTGGGATGCTAAGTTCAAAGAATATTCTTTAGTCCCATATTCAGAAACTAAACCTTTTTCTATTAAGAATGTAATTTTTTTTTCACTCATTTGAGCTAATATACTATTTGATTCCTTGGAGAACTTTATTTTTTTGCTAACTGGTCGTTTTAGTCTTTTTGATAATTCTTGAATTTTATAATCTACGTAATGATTCACAACTTTATTCTTATCAGCACTAATTTTAATGTTTTTATACAAAATAAGTGCTGTTTCACTATCTCTTCTTGTGTTTAAGTATTCATGCATAATTGCTGCATTAAGTCTACACCACTGAATAAGACTTTCAACTTCATCATTTTCTTTTTTTATTGTTTGTAAGTATGAGTCCCAAGAGATGAGAATATTTCTAATCTTGCTCTTATAAGAATTATCTTTTAGTGATAAGTGATAAAGACTTATTATACTTGCAAAGTAAAGATAGTTTTTTTCAACAATCGTTCCATAGTAGATACCTTTTGACTCGCTTTGAGTGGCGACTTTAATTTCATTTGAAACACTTTTAGTATAAAGTTTATCCTTCAGCTCAATGGCCGAAGTAAATGTTTCAAAAGCCTTTAAATATTCTTGAGACATCAATTGCAGACGTCCCTTCTCCATTAAGTACAGTAATTTATTAGAGTCATTTTTTTTATAATCACTCTTATCTAATACTTCTATAGACTGTCGAAACTCACCTTTTAGATAGTTATTTCTAATCTCTGTTTGCAGTTTTACATGTTGATGAGCACAACTAATAAAGATTGAGAGAAGAAAGATATATCGCAATTTATATTACCACCCAAAAGAGCTCTGATCTGAATACTTATATGTTTTAGTCCTTACTCTTAGAATTTCTATTCCTTTTTGAATATCGGTCATTCTTAGATTCACTGAGTATTCTTTTATCTTTTTACCATCTCTTTTTTCTGGTTTCATATAAATACTTCCAAAAATCATAAGATCAGCACCTATTTGCTGCCCTATTTGTTTAGCAGTACTAGGATCAACCATACCATCGTTTTGATATGTAATTTCATCAAGAATTTTCTCTCTAGCTGCAGCATCGATTAAGATAAATTCACCTGTTTTTGAAATCTCTGTTAAGAATTCATCATTTAAGTCTCCAATCGGGAAATAAGCTTCAGAAGTATTATTTTGTACCTCTCCAATAAAGACTTTAGGTTCTCCTCTGAAACGTGCTCGGTATTTTTTATAACCCTTGTGCTCTCTCATTTGCTTTAATAACTCTTTCACTGTTTGTCTGGTGTCTTCGCTCATCCAGTTATCTGTGATCTCAAGTCCTTTCTCATCTGCGTCCTTTGCTCCGACTCTTTCAGCTTTGAAGCTTGAACAAGATAGTAAACTTGTAAAAATAAATAATAAAAATAAATACTTCATAAAATATCCTTAGTTTAAATTAAGTTGAGTTATCTTATTTTCAATCTTTTCAATTAAAGCTTCTCTTGATTTTGATAAAACAGTTAATTTATTTCGACCTGTATCAATTAAACTTACCAATACGCTTCCTAAACGCTTTTGATCATTATCTTTAGAAACTAAATTTAAAATTAATTCATATTTTTTAAATGCACGTACATTTAAATAGAGTTCATTAACTTTTAGATTCACGGCTATCACATAACTAGCAGTTCCATCATTTGTAACTTGGTAGCCTAGTTGCTCGAACAACTCTTGAATTTTCTGCTTCAACACGCGACTAATTTCACCAGAGAACTTCAATTTAATTTTTCTATTTTCAGAACTTTGTTTAATTGTTTCTACTTGTTCTAAGCTAAAGTTTATCTTCTTACTTTTGCCATCAACAAGTATTTTATGTTCATTTAAATTTGTTCTCTCCTGAAATAGAGCATAGATCTTTTTGACGTATAACTTGTTATTTAGGCCATAAAAATAGAATATTTTTTTGTCCAGCTCATCGATTCTACTATCCAGAAGTTTAGATAGTTTTATTTTATCTAACTTTACCAAGGAATAATAACGACTTCCATCATTGAATTTATTTGTTATTTGGGCCGTTTCCAAAATGGTATCAACTTGTTTTTCAAGCTCATTAGTTGCAATCTCTTGGATCTCAACAAAATCTCCAGATGTTAACTCAGTATGTTTTATATTTAACTGAGAATTAATCTTAACTGAAAAATAACTGGCCAAAGAAGTATAAGCATCTGCATCACTAGATTTATAATTATCACCTTCGCCTACTGCACATAAGTTTAGTTCTTTCTCACATAGCTCATTGGGGGAGCTGAGCCATAATGGCTTATTCTTCTTGTTAAGTTGCGTTTTTTTTGTGCCTATACTACAAGAATAAAGTCCGACAATAATGATCGCAGAAACAATAAATTTGACCGATTTTACCATGCAGATATTCTAGATTTATCCAAAGACATTTTAAAGCATTTATTGCATTGGTTAATGCATATTTGAAAAAATATGATACAACTAGCAAAACATTAATATCATTGGAGGAATTATGGAACACAAATTACCTGAGTTGCCATGGGCACAAGATGCGCTAGAGCCGCATATCTCAAAAGAAACTATTGAGTACCACTATGGAAAGCATCATAATGCATATGTTACGAAGTTGAATGCAGCGCTTCCGGGTAGTCAATTTGCTGAATCAACTCTTGAAGAAATTGTGATGAAGTCAGAAGGAGGAGTTTTTAACAATGCTGCTCAAGTATGGAATCACACGTTTTATTGGAACTGTTTAGCTCCAAATGCAGGTGGTGCAGCGACTGGTGCAATTGCAGATAAAATCACTGCCAAATGGGGTAGCTTTGATAAATTCAAAGAAGAATTTACAA
Organism: uncultured Oligoflexia bacterium; assembly: GCA_950061135.1. Lineage (GTDB taxonomy): Bacteria > Bdellovibrionota > Bacteriovoracia > Bacteriovoracales > Bacteriovoracaceae > CATLVU01. The sequence goes on along the minus strand of CATLVU010000016.1, from coordinate 19,914 downwards.
ATACTGCAGCTACAAACTTTGGTTCTGGTTGGACTTGGCTTGTTGAAAATAATGGTGAACTTGAAATTTTCAATACATCAAATGCAGACACGCCAATGAGACATAATAGAAAAGCACTTTTAACAATTGATGTTTGGGAGCATGCTTATTATGTTGATTATAGAAACGCGAGACCTAAATACATTGATGCTTTTTGGGCACTAGTTAATTGGAATTTTGTTAATTCTCAGCTATAAACTGAAGGGCCGATTATCGGCCCTTTTTTTTTTGCATAGGATCTAAAAATGAGCGAAAAAGATAGAATTTTAATAATTGAAGATGATTCTGACATTAGAGAGATTTTAACTCTTCAACTAAAACTAAAAAATTATAATGTTGATTCCACAGAAAACTTTAAAGAAGCTAAAAATCTTATGTCCCAGTACTCCTACTCGCTTTTTTTAGTCGATAGGATGCTACCAGACTCTACCGGTATCGAAATTTGTAAATATATTCGAACTGACTCAAAGCTCTCATCCTCCCCAATTATTCTTGTTACGGCCATGGGAGAACCAGATAATATAGTAGAAGGTCTTGATGCAGGGGCTGATGATTATATTGTAAAGCCTTTTGATATTGATATCCTTCATGCCAGAGTCAGAGCGCAACTTAGAAAAAATACAAAAGAAAGCAGTAATAATACATTTGAATATCAAAGCTTGAAAATAGACTTTGAAAAACATGAAGTCTATGTTGAATCTCAGTTAATACAACTAACTCATACTGAGTTTGAAATTCTTGTAAAAATAACATCTCAACCAGGGATAGTTTTTTCTCGAAAAAAACTCATCCAAGAAATTCTAGGCGAAGAAGTACATGTTACCAATAGAACAATTGATACCCATATAGCAGGGCTTAGAAAAAAATTAAATACTGCTTCAAACTATATAGAAACGATACGCGGTGTTGGATATCGTTTTAAAAACTTATGAGTAATTTTCCTTGGCATTATTTTGTAAGAAGTATCCGTGCACGGATTATTCTTATTATCATTACTGCAGTTTTAACCTTCGTAATTTCTATCTCCTATGAAGAATATATTTTTCCAAAAATTCTTATTGTTATTTTTTTTCTTACTATCGTTTCTATTATTCAGGGTTATTTAAAATCACTTCCATTTAAAAAGGTACTCGAAAAGCTTCATAGTCTTCAGCATATTCTACCTCATGATAAAAAAATCAATCTATTATATCAAAAAAACGAATTGATATTGATAAAAGAGATGCTCAGGATAACAGAGAAGTATATCCAAGAACAAAGCTCCGAAATTAAAACAAATAAGATTCAAGCCACCACTTTAATGGAATCTATTCCAGGACCAATCGTATGGGTGGATAGTTATTTAAACATTGTTCAATATAATAAACATTTTGATCACCTCTTTCCAAATGAACAGCAAACAAAAATTTGGAAAACTTTTGAATCTATGCCTGAAATTTTGCAACTTTTTGAAAGTGCAAAAGAGTTAGACCAACCTCAAACAATCAGAGGACAAAAGATAAAGTTCAACTATTTTGATATAACTGTTACTCCTATTTATAATGTGGACAAAAAAAGAACAGGTTTTCTTGCAGTTTTCTATAATGTATCAGAAGCAAAATTAACAGAAAAAATGCGTGTTGATTTTGTCGCAAATGTTTCACATGAGATAAGAACTCCCTTAACAGCAATTAAAGGATTCTCCCAATTACTAACTGCGCCTGACTCAAATTGTCCCGAAGAAGTTCAAGCTCCACTTAAACGAATTATTTTTAACTCTGAAAAACTTGAAGACCTATTTAACAATCTTTTAAAACTTTCTGTCATTGAGTCTCAGTATGAAATAAAAGCCGAGCAGATCAATAGTTTACAGCTCTTTAAATCAATCGAGTCTACATTGAAAGGAAAATATAAAAATAAGGCCATCAATATCTCATATCAGGTTGAACAGAATATTTTTGCTGACAAAAAACTGATTGAACATGCATTAACAAATTTAATAGACAATTCAGTTAAGTATTCTCAAAGTGATACAGCATCCATTGAAATAAGTGTTTTAGATTTTAGCGGCTTAACTGAAATTAAAATATCCGACTTTGGGCCTGGAATTGACCCTAAAGACCTTGATCGTATTTTTGAGCGTTTCTACAGAGTGCAAAATAACCCGCAAGCAAATAAAATTGATGGTAGTGGGCTAGGCTTATCTATAGTTAAACATATTATTAATAAGCATAAAGGCAAAATTACTGTTGAAAGTGAAGTTGGTAAAGGAACTCGTTTTACGATCTTGCTACCTAATTATTAAAAAATATAATCGAGGTACACACTCACAATTGTCTTATCGTAAACATCTGTTTCTAAGCCTCCAGTTTGTTGCTCAAAGCTTCCATCAAAAGTTAAATACCATTTTTTAGAAAGAGGTCGATTTAAAATAACTCCGTAAGATGATTTCTGTGTTTCTCCTCGATCTTCATTCTCATAGTAATCAGTACTTGTTGTTCCATAGTAAAAAGAAGGGTTAAAAAGTCCCATGAAAGTAGGTAGAATCAGGTCTAATCTAAAACTTAAACCATTAGTATTTAGTACTTCGTTTTCTTCCAAAGTATATCTCGTTAAGTCATAAGAGGTGTAAAAGAAAAAAGTTGTCTTTCCAAAAAAGATTAATTGTTCAAGGCTAAAACTTGTTAAGTTATTCGTATTTTCTTCTTCCACTCCTTTCACGTCTGAGTAGCTCACTGAGATAGTCGAAGTGTTTCGCTTCCATAGATTCATCTCTTCACTCAAAGAAAAGCGCCAAGTCGTATCTCTTTTTTCCAATGAGTCATCTGCATCTTCGTCATCAAAGTTCTGAGTGAAATTAATCCCTAAATATGTAGTTGCCGGTTTTTTATTAATTTCATGTTCAAAATTAAACTTCAAACCAGAAGTTAATGCATAGTTATTATTAATTTTTATTCGCTCACTGTCTGATAAGTATTTTGTATATGAAAAAGACAATTCAGGAGAGACAGAGACAATATTGTTTGGGTAAAAGGTATATCTTCCAAAAAAGCCAGCATTGTAATAAGCGGAAGCGATATCCTTGTCTTCTAACTCACTTCTTGAATCATCATCTAAAATGTTTACATTGCTATCCTGGCCATATAAAATATTTGCTTTTAAAAAATAAGGAGGTCTTGCAGTTGGCCTTCCATTTCTCATCTTAAATAAAACTAAATCATAACGGCTTTGTAGCTCAAAAATTTTTTTACGAATATCATCCGCTAAAGCTGATTTTTTATCAACATCCAATGCTTTTTCGTATTGGGGGATAACGTACTTATCAATTGATTGAAAGGAATCAGGCACTTTTTGAACTTGAGCAAGATAGATATCTGCGATCTGCATTCTTGAAGCTTGAAGTACATCTTTTTTCTTATCTTTTGGAAGCTTTTCTATCATTTTATAAAAACTGATCGCTTTTTTATAATCTTTTCGCTCTTGAGAAATATAGGCCAAATAATAAAGTGAAACCCCTACTTTATATTTTTTCTTAACAGATTCTTTAAAATAATTAAGTGCTTTTATAAGTTTATTTTGGGTATATAGAACCTGAGCATATTCATAATATATATCTTTTGCATCGAATTTTTTATCTATCGCTCTTTGAAAATATTTTTCTGCCCGATCATACTCTCCAACTCTAAAACTTGATAGGCCTTTTAGGTAATCGCTCTCCGCTGATCTAATATTCAATTTATCTAATTTATTAAATGCTTCTTCAAAATTAGAATTAGCAATATCAATATAAACAGCTTTAAAACGATCTTCTACAGCAAAAGAAGTATTAAAAGTCAGAAACAATAAGCCTAAATAAAAAAATGAGCTTCGAATAAACATGGCCTTTCCCTAAAATCTAGATTTACTAAATTATAAGAGAAAAGCTATGTTGTTGTAATCTGGTAATTATTGCTCGTTTACTTGGAATTTTACTTTCGTTTTTGTGCTTGTTCCAAAACTAGTATTTGTTTTTGTTGGGTTTTGCTCAACTGGTGAAATAAAACCTTCGTCTCCAGGAGTTGGAGTTCGCTCTAATACTTGATCATCTTCTTTTGATGCTTCATCTTCGTTTATACTAGCAGGCTCAGGTCCATCCTTACTGTCATCTGAAGAATCTCTATCAGATTCTTTGGTATAAACGATTTCTTTTTGATCCTCTAACGGAACTTGCTTATCTACCGGTTGAATATCAACAATAACTTCTTTAACAACGTTTCCATCAATTTTTAACATTTTTCCATCATCTGAGACCTTAAACCCTTCAGGTGGTAAATAATCTCCCGAAGGAGTAATCGTTCCCATTGAACTACTTACCCACTCTCCTTTTGACTGGTCAAAAGTTGCATCTTTAGAAACAGGAATTACCATCCCTGTATCAATATGTACTACCGAACCATCGGCAGGTTTAATATCCTCACCTTTAACAAAGCCTTTACTCAGTTCAAAAGCTTCTTTAGTTACCTCTTTATTTGCAATATCAGGAACAAAAGCTTGAACTTTCTCTTTAATTACTTCGCTTTCTCCTTGAACAGCAAGACCTGTTAATCCCGGAGGGACAACTGACTTAGCTTTTTTCTGTTGAACAGCGCTTGAATCGTCTTGAACGAAATCTTTATTTTTAAATAAATTTGAAAATTGCTTTGAACTTAATTTGGCAGGAACTGTTGTTTTTGAACGTTTTTTATCTGCAACAGAAAACTCACCTGGATTAATTCTTCTACCTTTATTAACAATACTTTCTAGGTCTCTTAAATTGTCTTTTTTATCCAATTTTTTAAAAACAACTGAACCTTCGAATAGAACTGCCGTTGTCGCTTTTGTTTTTGGATTGGTTGAGAATAAGAAATCTGTTCCCCTAATCCCCATAACAGCATTTTTAGATTTAACAAAAAGCTTTGATTTGTTTTTTTCCATATCTAAATAATTCTTTGTGACTTCAGAACGAATTTTTCCAGATAAAACGTTTATAACACCTGCTTCTTTTTTACTAAATTTTTCAATTTTAAGTTTTGATTTAGGACCTACGTTCATAGAAGACTTATCAATAAATCCTAGCTTTACAAAACTCTTAGCCGAGGTTTCAATGATTGAACCTTCCTGAAGCCAAGAACCCTTTTTTAAGTCTAAGGTTTTCCCTGCGGGACTAATTGCCTGAGCTTTTCCTCTCAACATCTTAACTATCGCGACTTTTTTACTATCTTGATTTGATAGAGCAATTAAACTAATTGAGAGTACTGAAATAAATAATAATAAAGCTTTCATATCTTCATCCTAAAGTTCTGTTCTACAACCTTATCGGCAGAACAAAATCAATTGTTAAAGTATTTTCATTATGCAACAGGACAGATGAGCTTTATCGATACCTTTAAATTTCAATGAGTTATCGATAATCGTGTTTAAGGAATTATTTCAAAATGACCATTTTAGATGGCAGCGCAACTACTGTCTAATCCCTATACGGCCCCTTATAAGTTTTTCGAGTTGGCTGATATTTTACCTGAAATTTGAGATAATACTTACATGAAAACAACCAAGTTCTACTCGTTCATAATATTGCTTTGCTGCTCGTTCGCTGGATCGGCTTTAGCTGGAAAATTTGAAAGCAATTACAAGAACTTAAATGCTTTAGCTTTCATCGTCTGCGAAAACTATACACAAAAAATACTAAAGCCTCAGAGTACTGTTTATCATAAATTTGAAGTTGCAGTTATTGAGACAGGTAAATCATCTTCCAAAAATTATGAGATCACTGGCAGATGTGCTCAGCAGTTATCAAATGATTCTCAACTAGATGGTGGTGAAGACTTACGGATTTTACTTTCACATAACAAAAATATCACAGGTGAAATCGGCCTATACAATTTATTCATCTCAAGCTCTAACAATAATATCGAATCGATAGTATTCACTAGTAAATTTGACTCTAATGACAAGCTGGTAACAAAACTTGGTATCAACCAATCCTGGTCTAGCACTAGTTTTTTAAACTCTAGTAAATTAAAAATTTCTGCGGAAAATAGTTTATTTCAGGAAACAAATGATTCAATAAGTTTTAGTTACAAAGCAATGACCAAATCAAAACTATTTAATCACTGGAGCTACCAGTCAGTGGCCTGTTCATTAAGAAACAATAACCTAGGGAGTAATTGCAGTTCTAAAACAATGTCTCGTCTACTGTAGGTTTGTAAGATCTTCACTAAGACTACCAGCTTACAACATATCGTGTTAAGTTTGTCAGATGAAGCAACAAGAGAACAAACCTAATTTCAAAAAAAATACTTTATATTTTTGCCTTTCAATGTGCGCTTTTTCATTGCAATTATTCATCATTATCAGTCTGATGAAATAATTACCTCGCTCCTCGTTCATACTCTATTAATTCCAAATCAGCTCTTTTTACTGTGTCTGAATTTTTAGCAAAGTCTAAAGCGGCCTGGGCCTGCTGAAAGTTAGAAAACTTGAAAAAAACCTTATTTATTCTTTCGTATTCAGTAGCTGATTCGTAATTATCAAAAAATCCCAAATCATAATATATTCGATCTTTGAATGTAACTTTCACCACTCCAGTTACAATTGCTAACGTTTTACTATTATCATTATAAAGCAAAGCAAAGTTTTCATCGCTAGCAGCTTCTGTTTTAGGAATTAATAAATGCCCTAATTTTTCAAATGCAAAGGGATATTGTTCGATTGTATCTTTATTGGCTTCAATAGCGACATAATCCTCTACAAGATGATAACCATCTTTATGAGGAAATGGCGGCACTGAAACCTTCATTTTTTCTAACAGTTTCTTTTGTTCAAACTTTTCTTTTTTACGAGCTTGAAAAGTGACCCTTATATCTTCATCTAATTTATAATCTTGTTTTAAGTTACGAGGACTAGATGCAAGTTTACGTTCAAGACTCTTTTCTTTGTTCACAGACATGTCCACCTTTTTTATCTCTTCCACTTCATTCACATGTGAGTCGACCAAGAAATTGAGATATCCCCAATAAGCCATACCTGAAATAACAAAGAGCAATATAAAAAGTTTAAATGACTTTTTTTCTTTCATAGAAAGCTTATCGTCATAAATTATCCATTTTATTAATTGAAAGCTTTGAGCTATAATGACGCAAAAATCATTATTTAGAAGGAAAGATTATGACTGACTTTTTTACAGAGTATCAAAACCACGTTGCGGAGCGTTCTAAAGAAGGCGTACCTCCACTAGCTTTAACTAAAAAGCAAACTGAACAAGTTGTAGAATTGCTTCAAAATATTCCCGAAGGTAAAGGTCAGGAACTTCTTGATTTATTTAAAAACAGAATTAACCCTGGAGTTGATCCAGCTGCTCAAGTAAAAGCTGGTTTTCTAGTTGGCATTATAAAAGACTCATTCAAATGTGATCTTATCGATAAAAAACATGCAATAGAAATTCTAGGAACAATGATTGGTGGATATAATCTTCAAGGATTGATTGACGTTGTAAAGTCCGCTGATTCAACTCTAGCCCCATTAGCAGCTGAAGAACTTAAACAACTTGTTCTAGCGGTAAATGTTTTTGATGAAGTAAAAGCAATTGCAGATTCGGGTAATGAGTTTGCAAAGGATATAATTAAATCATGGGCCGAAGCTCAATGGTTTACAGATAAGCCTGCCATTCCTGAAGAGATAAAAACAGTAGTTTATAAAGTCGGAGGAGAAATTAACACAGATGACTTCTCTCCTGCTCAATTTGCCTATACTCGTGCTGACATTCCTCTTCATGCAAATGTAATGGGAGGAGTTTTATTTCCTAACGGTCCAAAAGAAATAGATGACCTTGAAAAGAAATTTAAACTACCTGTTTCATTTGTTGGTGATGTTGTTGGTACTGGTTCTTCTCGTAAGTCTGCTTGTAACTCTTTGATCTGGCATATTGGAGAGGACATCCCATATGTTCCAAATAAAAGGCGTGGTGGAATCGTCATAGGATCAACTATCGCTCCAATCTTTTTTAATACAGCTGAGGACTCTGGTGCATTACCAATTCAAGCAGATGTTTCAAAATTAGAAACAGGAATGGTCATCACTGTAAAACCTTTAGAAGGTAAAATTCTTGATGAGTCAGGTGCCGAGATAACAAGCTATGATATAAAGCCATCGACTCTTTTAGATGAATACAAAGCTGGAGGTAGAGTACCTCTTATAATTGGAAAGATGTTAACAGCAAAAGCAAGAGCGGCCTTAGGACTAAGTGATGTTGAAGAGAGTGGAATTTTTGCAAAAGCTCATGTAACTAAAGCAAAAGATGGCCAAGGATATACACTTGCTCAAAAAATGGTTGGCCAAGCTTGTGGAGTCGACGGGATTCTCCCAGGAACTTCATGTCTTCCTGTGATGACCACTGTTGGCTCCCAAGATACGACAGGGCCTATGACTGCAAGTGAAATGACGGAACTTGCTTGTCTTCGTTTCAATGCGGACTTAGTTATGCAGTCTTTCTGTCATACAGCTGCATACCCAAAACAATCAGATATAACGACTCACGCTGATCTTCCAACATATATTACTCAAAGAGGTGGTGTTTCTTTAAGACCGGGTGATGGGATTATTCATTCTTGGCTTAATAGATTATTAATACCTGATACTGTTGGGACAGGAGGAGACTCTCACACTAGATTTCCTCTAGGTATTTCATTTCCTGCTGGATCAGGACTTGTTGCATTTGCAGCAGCACTTGGAGTTATGCCTCTTGATATGCCTGAATCGGTTCTTGTAAGATTTAAAGGTGAACTTCAGCCTGGGGTAACCTTAAGAGATGTTGTAAATATGATTCCTTACGCTGCAATCGAGCAAGGATACTTAACTGTTGAAAAGAAAAACAAAAAGAATATTTTTGCAGGAAAAATTTTAGAGATGGAAGGGCTTCCTGATTTAAAATTAGAACAAGCTTTTGAGTTAACTGATGCAACAGCTGAGAGAAGTGCAGCAGCCTCAACAATTAAGCTCTCAAGAGAGACTGTCGTTGAATATCTAAGTTCAAACGTAAAACTTATGGAATCAATGATCGAGAATGGTTTCGAAGATAAAGAAACTCTTCAAAAAAGAATCGACAGCGTCAATGACTGGATAAAAAACGGCGAGTTAATGGAAGCTGATAATAATGCAGAGTACGCTGCTGTTATTGATATTGATCTTAATGAAATGAAGGAACCTATTTTAGCTTGTCCGAATGATCCAGATGACGTTAAAAAACTTAGTGACGTCGCTGGTGACAAAATCGATGAAGTTTTTATCGGAAGTTGTATGCTTAATATTGGACACTTTAGAGCAGCTGCTGAAATCATGGAAGGACAAGGTCAAGCAGATGCAAGACTATGGGTCTGTCCACCTACAAAGATGGATGCGGACCTATTAGCAAGAGAAGGATATTACTCACGATTTGCTGCTGCAGGTGCTAGAATTGAAATTCCAGGATGCTCTCTATGCATGGGGAACCAAGCAAGAGTAAAAGACGGAGCGACTGTTTTATCCACTTCAACTAGAAACTTTAATAATAGAATGGGTAAAGAAGCCAGAGTTTATCTTGCCTCTGCAGAGCTGGCAGCAGTTAGTGCTATCATGGGAAAAATTCCTACAGTTCAAGAATATTTGGCAATGGCACAAAAGCCACTTGAAGAAAAATTTGATAGCATTTATCGTTATATGAATTTTCATGAAATGGAGAATTTTTCAATTGATTAAATCATTCATTATTCTAATTTTACTTTTTAATACTAATAACCTCTTCGCACAAATCGGAGAGGTTATAAAATACAAAGGCTCATCATCTATCCTGAATGGTAGTCATAAATTAGATGACCCAAAAGAAGGTCTGAAAATATCTAACGACACTTCTATTCTAACTTTTGATAATACATATGTGACAATAGAGCTGAAAAACCCTTTAAGTTATATAAAAATAGGTTCAGAATCAAAGGTTAGTATCAAGTATGAGCCATCTCAAAAAGCTTATTACTTAACATTACACAAAGGTTATATAAAAACTTTATTCAAACAAAGTTCTATGGCCTTTAAAATGTTTGTAATGACTTCAAATGCAAAGATCGAATTAAAAGAAAACAAGATGATTGCCATCTATAGTCCATTAATTCAGCGAACATCTATTTTAAATATCAAGGGCCCTGCAATCTTTTACAAGAAAAATCAAATTGGAGAGGAAACAATGCTTGAGAATATGGAATATAGCTATGTTGAAAAATATAGTGACTCCCCTTCAAGCCCTACAATCCTATCAAGAGTCCAGCAACAAGAGATTTTAAACTCATTTAAAATTAAAGAAAATCTAAAGTTCTAGCGAAAATCACGGGCCATTAAAGTCTTTCGTCCATCTCGATGAGCAGACTGACTTGCTTTTTGACACTCATTTCTCAGTACATCTGAGAGCACAGGAATAACATCTGCAGAAGTATTCAAATCAAAAGCTTCTTTTACAAATGCTTTTAACTTAGAGACAACAACTAATACTTCATCACTACTCATATCTGAACTAGTACTCGTTATTTTTTCTTGAGATGATTGCGGTCTGACAACTCTAACTTTTGGTGAATTCATCTGCTCTTGGGCCCACTTTTCTTTTGATGGAGATGTATACTCATCAGCACCGGCACTTTTATGATTCATAACAGAACGATGAACATCCCAACATGAAACTGAACAAAACTGAGCTGGTGCCCTTTTTTTATCACATGAACTCACAGAACACTTATAATACTTGGCCCTAAAAGCTATTTCATTCTTACATACGATACATTTTCGCCAAAAATTTTGATCCATTTTAATCTCCTGTCTTAATATTCTAAGCGAATTTATACTATATCGAAGCTAGGAAATTTTTTGTTTTATTGACAACTTCCATCGGGATTTCGTGTGCACCTTGAAAACTAACAAACTCTCCCTGATGTCCTCCCAGTTTTAATAATTCAAAAAGTTCTTTGGCCTGATTATACGATAGCACAGGATCTGATTTTCCATGAGATTGAAAAAAAGGAATTTTACGACTTTTTTCTAGGTATTCAATTAATTTTTTCTGAGCAATTAAAGTTCCTGAAAGACAGATAAGGCCATCAAAAAACTCCGAGTTTTTCATACTCAAATGAGTTGAGATCATCGCCCCTTGTGAAAATCCGCCTAGAACTTTTTTTGAATAGGAACTTAAATGGTGCTTTAAAAACTCTTCACATTTATTAGCTGCTATTTCAAACTCAGGCTTATCATAATCACGAAAACTTCTAAAGTCCCCCGCTTCAATAGCTCTTTGTAATTCGACCATATCTATTGGAAACCATGCTCTGCCTTCCATCATAAATCCCAAAGGAACAGATAGAACACCATTCAAAAAATACCAATTATAATCATTATGAGGGTCTAATTCATTGGCCAATGGTGCTAAGTCTTGCATCGATGCTCCATAACCATGTAGTAGACAAATCGCTTTAGTAGTTCTACCTTTTGAGTAAAGGTATTCAATATTTGTTATGTCACATTTTTTTAACTCTAGTCCCATAAAGTACTCCCATGAAAATCAATAGTGGCGTAAAAAATATCATTCTCGCCTGCCTTTTTTTTAGCACAATCAATGTTTTAGTTAAATACTTAGATGGAATTCCCTCGGTTCAAATTGTTTTTTTTAGATCAATTGTTTCTCTCTTTTTAAGTGGAATCGTAGTTCATCGCCTAAAACTAAAAGTTTTTAACAATCACACTCCATTACTATTTTTAAGAGGTCTTTTTGGAGCTATGGCATTAATGCTCTATTTTCATACGATTAAACATATGCCCTTAGGAGCTGCAATAAGTATTCTTTATCTTTCACCTATTTTTACAGTAATTCTTGCTATATTTATCGTCAAAGAACCTCCCTCAATAAAGCAGATACCCTTTATAGCTCTTTGTTTTATTGGTGTTCTGTTTATTAAAAACTTTGATCCCAATATCTCTATTTACTATTTATCAATGGGAGTCATAGGTAGTTTATTTGCAGGGGTGGCTTATAATTTGATCCGTCTTCTTAGAGAAAAAGTTCATCATCAATTAGTTATTTTCTACTTTCCTCTAGTGACTATTCCTTTGACTTTGATTTTTTTACCCCAGCTATGGGTCAATCCCAACCTTAAGCAGTTTTGTATTCTCATTTTGATTGGTGTTTTAACTCAAATAGCTCAAGTGTTTATGACAAAGGCTTATCAACAGGAAAAAGCAGCTAAGATTGGACATTATAATTATTTAACTTGTGTTTTAGCGTATTTGTCTGGCATCGTTTTCTTCGATGAGTATTTAAACTTTTTGTCTGTCATTGGATTAATTTGTATTTTTATTGGAATTAAATACACTTCAAAGTACTCATCTTAATTGGGCATAATTTTATTTATACAGTCTGTCATTAATTTTTTAATTAACTGTAACTCACCTTTGGCCTTAGGAGCTTTAGCATTTATTTTTAAAAGTAGCTGCGTAATTTTTTGCTCCATTAACTTTAGCTCTACCAATTGTTTTAAAAGTTTTTTATTCTCATTTTCAAGCTTATCTAAACGTAAATTGATATCAATTAATTCTTTAGAACTAATATTACTTGAAGTGCTACTTGCACCACTATCATAATCATCTATGTTGATAGTTGTTACTTTCACTTCTTCGTTTGCTGAAGAACTCTCGTTAACTTTAGGAGAGCTAGCTGTTTCGGCACCAAAAACAAGAGTCGAATCAATATTAATTGCTTCTCCGTCTTTATTTTCTTTCTCTTCTTCAAACTCAATGTTTAAATCTAATTTTTTCTCGCCCAATATTACTCCTCATAATCTTATCGGGTTTATAAAAAAAATCTTAAATATAGGGATTTGCTTAAAAACAGTAATAAATGGCCATATTGGGCCATTTATTACTGGGAGAAAAATCTAGAGGAAAAAGCAATAACCTCTATCTTTTCAGAGAGTCAAATATACTACTAGCAAGAATAAATTTGAATCGAGAATTTTTATAAATTTATAATATAAGCTGATTCTAAAGACTTAAGAATAACCAAGCTAATCACAATGAGATTCTTTATAATTGATAAGTTGTTGATTTTTCGATAATAAAAGATGTGGAAAAAATCAAGCTTGAAAACATATTTTATTTAGACGTAGCTATGGCCTATTTCTACTTCATGGATAATGATACTCAAGTCAACGATGAATTATTAAAACTGAACTCAGAATATTTAGCAAATCTACACCCTAATCGAAAAAAAGAATTCATTAACGGACGATTCTGCTTATATATGGCAGGAAAAAAAATCAATACTAATTTAAGCAATGTTCCCATAGATAAGAATGGTAGCCTAGGCCTTCCTCAGGGCCTCTGCGCAAGCCTAACCCATAAAGATAACTATACTATTGCAGTTACAAGTAAAGTCTTGAAGTCTGTTGGAGTCGACATTGAAAAAATAATGTCCAAAGAAAGATTTGAGAGAATCAAAACGAGATTTTGTTCAGAGAATGAACTTCAAATAGTAAGCAACGAACTTGATGGAACAATAACTTTTTCTTTAAAAGAAAGTCTGTATAAACTTATCTTTCCACTGGCCCAACAATACTTTGGGTTTTTATCTGCAGAAATTCTAGAGATAAATCATGACTATAATACGTTTAAAGTTTTACTTAAAAGTAACCAAGAAAAAATAGCAAAATATAATGCTCTTTATAAGGGACAGTTTTATAAGATTGATAATTATATCATTACTTATCTAGATTTCCTGTAATAATAAAAGGAGTGGTGTCTGTCACCCATTCTTCGATATATTGAAGTTGATTATTTTTTAAGATTAAAAATAAAGAAAAGCCTGCATCTTCATCTTCAATCATAATTTGATTTTTATCAATATGTCCTACTCGCTTCCCTGCATGTGTAAGAACTCCATATTCTCCTATTGTAAAATCAGAAAATGGGTAATTCGCTTCTAGACTGCCGCACTTATATCCTCCCGAGACGATATAAAACTTGGATTCGTAAAACTCTAAGTGCATAAATATTTTTTCACACTCTTCGGTTTTTAAATTAAATATTTTTTTACCACTTCCAGACCATTTGCCTTTAAAGTTATTTTCTAAAGCATGTGCATTTAAAGAAAGTAATACCAAACAAATTAAAGACTTCATTTTTTATCTCTGCTTTTAAGTGTTATTTTTTTTTCAAAGGATTTTGGCCCTCTTTGCCATTTTACTAAAACTTCATCATTGGCCCGATAATATTTTAAAGCAAATGATAAATCGTAAATATTTTTAATGGTCACTTCGCCTATATTTTTTAAAATATCGTTACTCTCGATTCCTGCATTTTGTGCAGGAGAATCTTTGGAGATTCCACTACATTGCACTCCTATAATACTTTCATCTTGATTAAAAGATGGAATACAACCTAAGTATGCGCCATAACCTCTATTTCTTGAACTCTCACCTGTTTCAAAATCCAAGTTAAAGTTTAGACCGACTAATGAGTCTAATTTCGAAACTAACTTCAGAGTAAATTCTTTCAGAAGGTTAATGCCTTGGTAGTTAATTTTATCAGAAGTATCTGAACTTCGATGATAATCTTCATGCCCTCCAGTTGTGAAAAAGAGTGATGGTATTTTTTCATTTAAAAAAGAGGCATGATCTGATGCCATGACTGTCCCTTGTTGAAAGCTAAACTTATCATTTTCAAGTTGATTAATCTTATCTTTCCAATTTAAACTTGAATTAATCCCCATAACTGAAATTTTCTTATTTAATCTTCCAATCATATCAAAGTTTAGCATTGCCTTAATTTCACCATAGCTCTCTTTGTAGCGATCCCACGCTTGAACAAAATATTTTGAGCCTAATAGGCCCATTTCTTCAGCATTAAAAAAAACAAAAGCGTAAGAGTGTTTTAAGTTTTGAGAATTCTCTTGTAGTAACTTGGCCATTTCTAGGACAAAAGCTGTTCCTGACGCATTATCATCCGCCCCATGGTGGATCTTTCCATACTCTGGATCGAGAGAAGAATTTCCTCCCAGCCCTAAGTGATCAAAATGCGCACCTAAGACAATGACTTCTTTCTTTAATAAAGGATCTGCTCCCTCAATATAGGCAACAACATTTGAAACAAGGTCTGTTTCTTTCTTTAGACTTACCTGCATTGATAGTTTAGATCCGAGTTCAAAAGAAAAAGGTTTTTGCTGTTTAGAAATTTTGTTTTGAATTAAACTCAAAGTTAAGTTTTTATCTAGGATCGAGTTTACAAAGCTATTTTTAATGTCACCACTTAGGATTCTCGTTGAGTTTCCTCCTCCATCAGTGCCAATAAACTGTAACTCATCATCACCTGATAAACTCATCGGATTTTCTACAAATAATATGGCCTTTGCTCCTCTTTGAAAGGCATTATTAATTTTAAAAATCTTAGATTGATAATAAATATATTCAGGATCTCTAAAAATTGAATCTACATTTCCAATTGCCGGATCGCCAGTCATAACAATGACAATCTTATCTTTAACATCTAGCCCTTCATAATCATCATAAACAAGCTTGGTATCCGATTTTGGAATGCTAATTCCAAATCCTGCAAAAACAACTTTTGCCTGATTAATAACTCCGTTTGAAGATATTGATAAAGGCTCAAATGAAATGGTTTCATTATTTTTTGAACTTAAGGTATTCAATCCATTTTTTGACATTTTACTGAATATAGTAAATTTTTG
Organism: uncultured Oligoflexia bacterium; assembly: GCA_950061135.1. Classification (GTDB taxonomy): domain Bacteria; phylum Bdellovibrionota; class Bacteriovoracia; order Bacteriovoracales; family Bacteriovoracaceae; genus CATLVU01. The sequence continues at coordinate 4,130 of CATLVU010000016.1, read as the reverse complement.
CTGATAACTTCTACCTAGTGCAGAAAGTTTATAATCCTTTAACTTATCTACCAAATACTTCGTTGCTAGTTTATCACCGATAGTACCTGGTTTTCTTCCTTCTAAGGTATCACTTGCTAAATAATCAAGATGAGTTTTAATTTCAGCATTAGACAGAATTGGAAATACAAATAAAAGGATCAGAAAAGATTTGCTCATAAAAATGCTCCAGTGTAAGCTCTTTATATATCAAAGACTAAACCAATGATCAAAAGCCATGATAGATATTAGAGTTGAGCAATTACACCCTCTTTTTATTCATTTTCCAATTGTTTTTTTAATATTGGCCCCTATTTTAAAACTTGCTGGAATACTGATTAAAAAGTACCAAAGAGAGCTTCGTTTTACATACTTAGTAAGTCTTTGCTTAGGTCTCATAGGCCTTTTAGTATCTTTATACTTTGGTGATATTGCTTTTGCACAAATAAAAAGTGAAGTCTGCCAATTTCAATTAGTTCATCGTCATGAAGACTTGGCATACTATTGCGTCTTTGCTTTTGTTATTGCCTTGCTCTTCGAATTATTAGTTCAAATTTGGTCTAAAGAATTTATGTCATACTTGGCTTTTCTACCACTTATTATCGGACAATATTTTTTAATAGAAACATCTCATCTTGGTGCCAAGATGGTTTATGACCACGCTATAGGAACGAAAGCTAGCTCTTTACTATGTGATTAATCAACATCAGTTTGAACTTCACCTTTTTCATAATTATACTCAGACCCCATCATACTATGAGGAATACAATAAACACCAAAGAGCACGATGGAAGCAAAAATAATAGGCCATCTTTTAGCTTTTTTTAGAGTCATTAAAACACCAAAAGTCCAAGCTAAAACACCTATTAAAAGCTTATTATCTGTTAAGTCCCAGTCAAATGGGAAACCTGCCCAATAAACACCAAAAGCAAATTTTTGGACAATAGGACCTAATATCATTCCACCAATAACCAAGCATGCAGCTGTTGCTCGACCTATTTTAACAAAAGATTGAGTGTTAAAAACTGCTTCCATAAAACAAATTGCAGATAAGAGCATTGAAAGAAACATAAAGAAAATATGTGGGGCTAAAATATAAGTTGGAACATCACCTTTGAAGCGAATCATTATTGGCTCATCCGCAGAAGCTATCTGTTCCTTGTTTCCATCTATGTTTAAATTAATAAAGTATTTTAATTTACCAGCCGGTGGTTGATTTGGAAGCTCACCTGATAATAGGTTTCCTGTATCTTTTAAAGGAATGGTATGCCATTCATCTTTTGTTGGATATCTTTTATAAGTAAATGTTCCACTCATATTTTTAGAAATTTTTGGTATTTCAATCGGAGCATTTGTTTCTCCGCCATGAGATCTTAGAAACTTAACTTGAATTTCTTGATTTATAGATTTTCCAATATAAGCCTTTTTTGGATATGTTGGGCCTGTTGCACGCTGATATAATACAGCTGCCATAGTGATGAGAATTCCAAATATGACCGATACTTTAAAATTATTTTTCATATATTTCTTCCTATACAATTGAAATGACGCCTGATAGCTTGTCACAGTTAATCCAAAATATGAATAGGCCATTTATGAAATTTTTAACTTTATTTTTATGTCTATGTGCAACAACGCCAGTTCTAGCTTCAACAAGTTATTATCGTTTTAATCCTGAAGACCGATTTGATTTAGAATTTTTATGGGCGACAGAACAAACGAAAGACTCAGTAACAAAAGAGGTAGATGGAACTTATACCAAAGCTGACGTTTCTTTACTTTATCATTTAAACCCACAATATGATGTTCGCTTTTTTGTTTCATCTGTTTTAATGACATATGAAGAGGAAGAAAACGATTATGGACTCGATCTAGCCGAAGTAATGATTAGAGATAATAAATTTTTAAAAAATATTTTTCCAAACTCAAATATTAGTTTAGAGCTAAAGTCATACTATCTTTTAGATGACGAAAAACGAGAAAGATATGGGTTTACAGGAGCCTTTATTCCTCAACTAATTATTAACAATAGACTATCTCGTAAAGTCTCTTTAGAGACTAGGATTCGAAGACATTTTTATTATCACGATAATGAGGACGCGACCTTAAGGCATGAAGATAGAATTTATTTTACGCCTTATTATTTTTTGAATCGTAAAAACTTCTTGGGTCTTCAATTTAATTATCGTCATAAGACATATGGTAAAGAGTATTTTAGTTATAGAACATTTACTACTCAGAAAAAAGAAAATGAAATATTTAAAGTTCACCCATCTTTTATGCATCTACTAAATGATAAAACCCTACTTGAGTTTTATGTTGAGACATATTTAAGTAACACTGCAGACAAAAGAGATATTGAACAAATTGCAGAGGATGAATTCGTTGTTGGTTTTTCAGCTTTCATCCAAGCTTTCTAAGGATAAAAAATGAAATTTCTTCTTTTATTGTTATTTAGTTTTCAAGCGCATTCACAAATTAGCTCTATTTACTCCACTCATGAACGATCTTGCATCAGTCTTGATCTTCTTAAAAGCCAGACTCAAGATACTGAAATTTTTATACTGGGTGAATTTCATAATGATGACTCAATCCAAAATGCTCAAAATCAAATAATCAACGAACTAAAAAATCAAACAAGCAGTGTTATGTGGGAGTTTTTAAATCATCATGACCAGTCTCAAATATCAGAAGCAATTAAATCACTCTCTGCAACAGAGTTTATAAATACATTTCCAGGGAAGCACAATACTAGTTATCTGCCGTTGATAAAAACGGTTCAAGAGAATAAACTAGAATTGATTGGACTTAATATTTCTAGGGCCTACAAACAAAAGATAATTAAAGAAGGCATTCAAAGCGTCCCTCAAGAGATACTTCCATATAAACTAATTAAAGGAAGTCCAGATTATCGTACAAGATTCACACAGGTTATGGGTAATCACATTCCTCCAGAAATGCTTGAGAAATATTTTTTAGCACAATATTTAACTGATTCAATAATGGCACAAAAAATTATAGAAAATCATTTCGATCGAAGTTTTGTAATTGCAGGCTCATTTCACACTGATTTTTTTGATGGGACTGTTTATGCTTTAAAAGAGCTTTCCAATATAACATTTTCTACTTTTAAATTTATTAATCAAAAAACTTTAACGACTGAAGAAATTCATTTTTTCAAAAATGGTGATCCCGAATTCGGTTTATTTGCTGATTATATTGTTTTTTCTTTATAACCTTGCCAACCCTCTTTAAAATTGAAATGCTATAGCTATAAATAACAAGGAGTTTATGATGAAAAAACTGATCGGAATAGTTGCCTTAACTTTTGCTGTTTCTAGTATCGCAGCAAGTGTAAAGATTAATTCATTTCACTATGTGAGAACAAATCCAACAAATAGCTATAATGTTTTAGCTGAGCTTTGTGGAACAGCAAGTGATGTTAAAATGCCTGCTTTTGTTAATGCGAAAATTGACTATAACGGAAGTAATCCTGGATCATACAATACTATTACAGATGAAAATGGAAATTTTTGTATGGTAGTTGCGACTTATAGAGGGGTTGCAAGAGTTTCTCTTATTGGAGCTGATGCTCAAGACGAAACAAAAATTAAATAAGTTCACATGGCCACTAAACTTTAGTGGCCTTTAATACAAATCCAATCATGACAACCACATTGAACAGCTTCATGCCCATCTTTTTCACACTGAACAGCGAAAGCATCTTCTTGGGTAAAAACCTCGGTACAAATTAGATCGCTTTTGGCAGGTGAACACGATTTTAAATTACCTTCAAAATCAACACCTTCCCTTTCTTCTATTACTTCTTCTTTTATATTACCTTCACACAAAAACGAATGGCACCCACAAGTATAAACTTCGTATCCTCTATCCTTGCACTCTTTGGCAAACTCTTCATCAGGTCCATACATCATTGTACAAGTAGTTTCTTTTGAGGGAACACATTCTGTTTTTTCACCACTAATATTATACCCCTCAAAAGTTGCAGTTCCCGGAAGTTGATTAATAAGTCCATCTTCAGGAACAGGAGAGCCTTTACAACCTATAAGAATGAAAAAAATAATCCATAATATTTTCATACATAGATCGGA
>CATLVU010000015.1 GCA_950061135.1 uncultured Oligoflexia bacterium | reverse complement strand
GCATTTTGCAAAGTCATATTAAAAAATTCCTCTACTTGTATCTTTCTTGGAGTTAAGGTCTTTCATACCGACTCCTTGTTGAGAAAGTTATTATCAATAGACTATAATGAGAACAAGTTAAGGTTATGTTAAAAGTTCAGTGAAATCATCCATCGTGAGCTTTCCATTGAAAAATTCATCTTTATCTGTGGCCATAAGGTCTTTAAATAGCTCTTTTTTGGTGTTTTGAAGAATGAGGACTTTTTCTTCAACAGAGTTCTTAATAATTGGCCTATACACTGTTAGTTTATTTTCTTGTCCTATTCGGTAGGCCCTATCGATTGCTTGATTTTCTACAGCAGGATTCCACCATGGGTCCATTAGAAATATATAACTTGCTGCGGTTAAGTTTAAACCTACACCACCTGCTTTTAAGCTGATTAAAAAAACTTGAGCATCACCTTCTTGAAAAAACTCAACTTGCGATTGTCTTTTCTTCATTGTTTGAGAACCATCAATTCTAGCGAACTTCCAGCTGTGTTCTCGAATTTTATCTTGAATGATATCTAAGTAAGTTGTGAACTGTGAAAATACTAAAACCTTGTGCCCTTCCTCTAAAAGTTGCTCTAAGTTTTCGATTAAGAAATCGACCTTCGTGCTATGAAGAGTTGAACTTTTTTGCCAAAGACACATTTGTCTTAATTGGAGCAGTGATTTAAGTACTTCAGAGTATTTATTCTTTTTCTCTACAGCATTAAAATTATTTTTAATTTTTGTCAGAGTTGAAATATAGTTTTCGTGCTCGCCTTCAGAGAAGTTTAAATAAACATGATTTTCTATTTTCTCTGGAAGTTCTGTAAGAACCTGCTCTTTAGTTCTTCTTAGAATAAATGGACGAACAGTTTTTCTTGCAATCAAGCGACTCTTCTTACTTGATGTTGAGCGAATCATACTTAGATCTCCCCAAATCCCAGGGATTGAAAGATCCATAATATTGTAAAATTCTGATAAGTCGTTTTCAACAGGAGTACCAGTCAAGCAGATTCGAAATCTTGCTTGAAGTTCTCTTGCTGCAATTGCACCTTGTGAACGAATATTTTTGAGATGTTGAACTTCATCCATGATGATAATGTCGAATTGATGATCCTTAAATGTAATTGAGGATTCTTTTTTCATTACACCATAACTTGTTAAAGTAATTTTCTTAGATTTATCTAAATTACGTTCCTCTCCGTAGTACATTTGAATGTAATCACTCAATGATGAGAACTTTTCAATCTCATTTTTCCAGTTAAGGAGAATAGAGACGGGACAAACGATTAAAATATTCTCAACTTGATCAATAATACTTTCTAGAAAAATTATAGTCTGAAGGGTCTTCCCAAGCCCCATATCATCCGCAAGGCAGGCACCTAGCTTATGTTCGTATAGGAATCTTAACCAGTTATAACCCGTTTTTTGATAATCTCGAGGTATATTTTCAAACTTAGAAGGCACAGGGTAAGATGGCATCTCTTGTAGGTTTAGAAGATTTTCACATAAGTCTTCTTCTTCTTGGTTAAGTGCCCCATCAATACCGTGTTTTTTCAATTCGAAAAGTTCAAAAATTCGAGACCGTTTAAAATTAAGTGAGAACTTCTTTAGACCATCTTCGTTTTGGTTTTCTTCTTGAGCTTCATGTTTTGTATACTTTTTCATGAACTTTAAAAGCTCACGCTCTTTACTGCTGAGAAGAATTAGACCATCGTTTGAAACAATATAGTCTTCGTTAATTTCTGCATTTTTAATAACTTCATAATCTTTTTCGTCAACGACTAAATCAATAGCAAACCAGTCCAGAGGAGACTGCTTTCTTTCAAAGCGAATATTTGTCGACCAAGTTCGAACTTGTTTATCGTTATAAAAAATTGGAATCCCAAGAGGTTCCATCTTGATATAAAAGGCCGTTACTCCATTGAAGAGATGACTTTTAGGTAGTTGGAAAGTGATGTTTTTTGTTTCAGTATTTAGATGCGAAAAACGCACAGCTGACTCAGTAAAGTCCGTGAAAAAAGACTTGATGATAAAACGTAATTGCTCACTGGAAATTTGTATACATTTTTTAATATCTTTATCATAAAAAAGTATTTCAGGCTTTTTCAGGTAGTCTACCCAGTCACAGATTTCCTTACGTTTAGATGAGCTAAAAGTAAGCTTTTTATATTCTTCATTGTTGAAATCAAGTGAACTAATAAGTCCCTTGATAAATTCATAGCTATCTGTCTTTGTTCTAAAGGATGAGAGAAAGCCATTTTCATTTGTTATAACTTTAAAAATTGATGGTATCGCAACAAGTTGATCTTCAGAATTAGTTATTTCAAGCTTTAAATTTAAAAATCCTCTACGTTTTGCTTGATCTATCGAAAATCTAAACTTAGCGTCCAATGCATCATTCGGGTGGATTAGACTTCCTTCGATTAATAAATTAAGTTGTTCGTTCTCAATAAGGCCCGCATAGTTTTTTATATGTTGATTTATGTCGGAATTAAGTCCATCTACTAATGGTTTCTTGAGAATATTTTTTAACTCAAGAGGAATATTAAAACATTCTCCTGTTTCCCAGTTAAATAGATATAAACTTTCAAAAATAGAAATCTTTTTATACTCAACTCCTTCATGTTTGTAAGAGAAAAGAGGGTAGTAATCATTTTTTAAGTGATGAAAGTCTTTGTACTCATCTAGCTCGGTAGCTGGCGTGAAATTTATTTCAATGGTTCCTTCAAACTTTTTTGGTAGTGGAAAGTTTTTTGTTTCTTTGTTTGTTAGCAAGTATTGAAGAGATGAGTAAGTGCTATTGATAGATGCGCCCATCAATTCATTCGCATTTCGCGTTATCCGTCCGTAGTTCTCAACGTGAACAGATTGGCCAAAAAACTTAACATGAGATTTTAATGAGGCATCTTTTGGTAAGTTCTCTTTTGAAGCTTTGTTTTTTAAGTAGTGAATAAATAGGGCCGAAGAATGAACACAATGAAACTCATGATCCCATTCATTGCAGGTGCACTTTGAAGTTAAGTTATTTTGATCAAAGTTAATTTTAACTTGTTTTGTACCCCCATCCGATACGAGTCCACTAATTATAAATTTATCATTATTACCTTTTGAAAAAGAGATGCTGACTCCACCTTTTTCTAGTAATTTTTGAGCTTTATTGATTTGGTCATGTGCAAAGAAACTATTGCAAGTAGACCACTCTTGGTTCGTTAGAATTATATTCTGTAACATTTATTCCTTAATTTTTGTAAAGGGACATTATACACAAAGATAACTTGTATGTATAAAAATTTCTAAGTTGATTGGGATAATGAAACGGCCATATCTCTTCGACATGGCCGACAATTTAAGACAGTTGATTTTTTAATTATCAATATAAGATTTTAGCATTTTTGATCGGCTAGGGTGTCTTAGTTTTCTAAGTGCCTTTGCTTCAATTTGTCTAATTCTCTCTCTTGTTACGAAGAAGTCTTGACCTACTTCCTCAAGAGTGTGATCTGATTTTTCTCCAATACCAAATCTCATTCTTAGAACTTTTTCTTCTCTCGGAGTTAATGTTGCAAGTACAGACCTAGTCTGCTCTGAAAGAGTAATACTCATCACTGCATCTTGTGGAGAAATGATTTTTTTATCTTCAATAAAGTCACCTAAAGAGCTATCTTCTTCTTCACCAATCGGAGTTTCTAGTGAAATAGGTTCTTTTGAAATTTTAAAAACTTTCTTAACCTTATCAACACTCATTTCCATCTTTTCAGCAATTTCTTCTGGTGTCGGCTCTCTTCCAAGCTCCTGAACAAGTTGGCGATTAGTTCTCGCTAACTTGTTAATTGTTTCAATCATGTGTACAGGAATTCTGATCGTTCTTCCCTGATCTGCAATTGCTCTTGTGATTGCTTGTCTAATCCACCATGTTGCATAAGTTGAGAATTTATAACCTCTACGGTATTCAAACTTATCAACGGCTTTCATTAGACCAATATTTCCCTCTTGGATTAAATCTAAGAATTGAAGTCCTCTGTTTGTATATTTTTTAGAAATAGAAACAACGAGTCTAAGGTTGGCCTCAACCAGTTGAGCTTTTGCGACATCAGCTTTTTCCTCACCTTTTGTGATGATATTAAAAACCTTTTCAAGATCTTCAAATACCATTCCTGAGTCCATTTGAAGTCTTCTAAGCTTTCTTAGAATATCCTCTTGGTTTCTAATCATTTGCTCAATTTTTGCATCTGAAGTGTAAAGATGTCTTGCTAGCTTTCTCTTATAAGAATCATTCTCAATGACTTTATCGTAAAGCTTTCTGTATTCATTATCACCTTCAACTTCTAAGAACTTGAAGATTCTGTCTTGTTGCTCATAAAGGTCTTTAAATTGTAGATAGTAATTCTTAACAGGCTCAGTAAAACTATTGATTACTTTTCTGTTAAATGTAAGATCAACAAGCTCTTCTTCGATTCGCTCCATGGTCTTATTTTCTTCTTTTGTAAGCTTTCTAAGAGTTCCATCTTCATTAATGATTTCATTTTCTAAAGATTCTACAAGGTCACAGACTTCTAGAATTCTTTTCATTACTTTTTTGATTTGTTTTTCTGTTGATTCATCATCAAGGCCTCTGACAAGGTCTTTAACATATTCAAGCTGATCTTCAGCGCCATTAACCTTGTCTCGTAACTTAATGATTTCTTCTAATGCGTGTTTAGATTGTAAGCATGAAAGTACAATCTCTTTTTCACCTTCTTCTATCTCTTTGGCGATCGTCACCTCTCCTTCTCTTGTAAGAAGTGCAACAGATCCCATTTTCTTTAAATAAAGTTTTACAGGGTCTGATGAAGAAGACTTTAGCTCTTTTGCTTCAATGGCCGAAAGTGCTTCATCGATCATATCGATCTCAGACATTTCTGTTTCTTCATCCTCTGTCTCAATGGTGTTGATAGTGATGTTTAAACTTTCTAGTTTTTCTAGAAGAGTATCTAGTTCATTATATTCAACAATACTGGCAGGTATTGCATCGTTTACTTCTTCTGGCGTTAAAAAGCCTTGCTCTTTTCCCTTTAGGATAAGTTTTGAAAAATCTTTTGAATTTAAAAAAGCGACAATTACAGACATCTGTTCTCCATATTTATTTTTTTAAGCTTGAAATTTTTATTTCTAATTCTTGAATTTGTTTTAAATACTCTAAACTTTCTTCATTTGAATGACTTGTACTTCTGCGTTTTTTTAGTTGGTCTTTTTGCATTAAAAGCTTTTCCATTTCGAGCCTGCGTTTATAGTCATTCAATAACCTGTCAATAATTTCTTTTGACAGCTTTTGATCTGTTTTAAAATTAAAAATGACAGATGCAATAACCTCATTAACTTCTTTAGGTATGCCTTCTTGCATTTTTTCTTTTAAAAAACTGGTATAGTCGCTTTCGTCTATTTCTAAATAAATCGACTGTAACCATTGAACTATTCTTTTTACCTCAAAATGCCCTATTAAATCAAGTATTTCGCTAATTTGTGGGGCTTCCACGATTTCAGGATTCATTAAAAAAGTAGTGAGCAGATTTTTGTCAACCTTGCGTAGGTTAGTACTCGCCTCAGTGGGTGGGGTTTGTATCTGTTGCTCCTCTATGTATTGATTATCATTATGAGGAGCTTCCATAACCGGTACATGAGCTGGTTTGTGTATTTTATTGGTTTGCGGTGTGTTAGTTTTTGATGATTTAAATTCGGCAAGAATGTCTTCGCTACTGGAGTTTACTCCAAGTTTTCTTGCAAACTCTAGAACTTTTTCTTGTGCCCAGAGATTGTTTTTCGCATCGCCGTAAATGGTAAAGACTTGATTAAGTGCACGTAGTTTTTGATCAGTGGTTTTATTCTCTTTTTGGAGACTCTCAGATAGCTGGTCCACAAAAAATGGGGCATTTTCTAAGAGTTCTTGCAATTTTAATCTTCCAAATTTTTGTAAGTATTCATCAGGGTCTTTGGCTGGGCTAAAGTCTAAATACTTGGGGGCAACGCCTAGCCCTAAAAAGATAGAATTGGCCCTTTTCATGGATTCCATTCCTGCATTATCTGAATCCATTGCTAAATAAATATTTGAAGTCATGTTCTTTAAAGTCTTTGCTGATTGTTCGCTTAGGGCCGTTCCCATGATTGCCACTGAGTTTTTAAAACCATATTGATGCAGGATGACCACATCCATATTTCCTTCAGCAATTATGACTTGATCAGTTTTTCTAATATAGGACTTTGCAAGATGAAACCCGTAGAGAATATTCTTTTTATCAAAAATGAAAGATTCTCCTGAGTTTAGGTATTTGGGTTTTTGATGTTCAAATACAATCCGAGATGAAAAACCTCTTACTTTGCCAGAGTGATCCCATATGGGAAAAGTTATTCTTTGCCTAAAAAAGTCGTAATGCTCTTTGTTTCTTCCTTCTCTGATTAAGCCTAATTCCAGGGCTGAATTAATGGCCTGGTTTTTTTCTTTGGTTTTTATGCTCTGAAGATACGTTAATAAAGAGTTTTTTTGTGGGGCAAAGCCTATTTGGAAGTCTTTAATAGATTCTTCTGACAAATTTCTCTCTTTAATAAACTTTGTAAAGGCTTCAGGCTTAAGATCAAGCGCTACTTTTTGGTATATTCTATTGGCCGCCTTTAGAGTTCTTAAGGCTATTTCAATTTTAGGATTATGGGTTTTTTGTTCTTCGACTTGAATTCCTAGTTGAAGAGCAATTTCTTTAATGGCGTCAATAAATGATAGATTCAGTTTGTCTTGTACAAATTTAATACCATCTCCGGCAGCACCACAGGCAAAGCATTTATAAATTCCCTTGTTGTCATTAATTTTTAAAGATGGATGGCTATCTGAATGAAAAGGGCAGACAGCTTCGTAGTTTTGTCCCTTACGATTAATGGCAATATAGTTCTGGATAATCGATGAAATAGGGGTGTTTTTTATAAGTTCTTTTGCATCAGAAATATCAGTCATTTTCACCTTTGGTATTGATTAGTTCTAATGCTTTAATTTTAATTCCTTTTTCAAGAAATATTTTTTCAAACTTAGTTTGAAAAGAGGCAAGAAAATGATTTGGCTGTTCTGTGTATAAATCAAAAGTTTTCATTTTGATCGAAAAATAGTTTTGTTTTGAAAGTTCTTCTAGCATCCATTCAAAATATTGATCATGATCAGTTTTTATTAAAAACTGGCCTTCTTTTTTCAGAACCTTCTGTGCTTCTGCTAAAAAGCGAAGTTGAAAAAGTCTTTTTTTATGGTGTCTAGCTTTAGGCCATGGGTCAGGAAAAAAATAAAATAATTTATCAATTTCATTTTCGCCAAAGATAAACCCAATACGCTCAGCCCTCGCTCTTAGATATCTAAAATTTTTTGATTCAAGTTTTGAGAGTTTTTTTGCTAGTGAAAAGCTTCTTTTAAATCTATGGTCAAGGCCTACAAAGTTGAGCTCGGGATGACTCTGTGTGTAGCTCAACATAAAATGTCCATATCCCGTTCCAATCTCTACTTCTAAGGCGTTGTTATTAGAAAAAACCTCCGTCGACCATTTGGATTGGTAGTCTTCACTCTCTGTATCTCTCATAACAAATTGATCAAAAGTTTTTAATCGGTCGTGATAAGGATTCTTGTGAGAATAGTTAAATTGATCTTTAAAGGCTAGATCATCTGTATTTGATTTGTTTTTTGAAGAATGCTCGGAACTCATTAAGGCTATATAGCCTTAATGCTCAAAAATGGCCATTAATTAAGCTGCTTCGTCATCTTTCTCTAGTTGTTTTTCTTTCTTGTTCTGATTGTGATCTCTTTCAATTTTGGCAATAGAGTCATTTGTTATTAGCCAATTGCTAAGATCTGTTGTTATATGACCCAGAGAGCTAAGTTCTTTTTGCAGCTCGATAATGTTTGGAATCGAAAACTCTGCTCCAGTATTTTTTAAAAGTTTCCCTGATAGACTCACTGAATGATAAGAAGCACTAAACTGGATAGTAGTTAAGTCAGTTTGATGTCTTAGCAATACTCGTCGTAGATTTTTTGAGTAGTGAGCTTTTGATAATTTTTCTTTCTTCTTCATAAATTCGTCCAATTAAAAAGAGGGGCACTTGGCCCCTCTGGATTTTTTAAATAACTTAGCCAATTAACCTTAAAGCTTGTTGAGCTGAAGTGTTAGCTTGTGTTAATACGGAGATTCCTGCTTGTTTCATCACATTTTCTTGTGTTTTCTTAGCAGTAGCAGCCGCATAGTCAACATCTCTAATTCTTGAGTTCGCAGCAGACATATTCTCTACTGATGTCTCTAAATTTGCAGACGTTGTGATTAGTCTGTTTTGCAAAGCTCCTAGTGTTGCTCTTTGACCTGATACAGTGTTAATTGCATCGTCGATTTTTGTCAAAGTTCCTTGTGCACCATCTTTAGTTGAGATTTGCTCACCATCTAACCCTAGAGCAGATAGACCAGAGTTGATTTGTCCTGGATCATAAGAGATTCTATCTTTAAAATCATCATTTCCAGAACCAACTTGAAAGTCTAACTTCTCTGCACTTCCATCAAGTAGTCCAACATTATTAAATTTTGTTGTCTGAGAAATTCTTTCTAATTCATTTTTCAGTTGTTGGAATTCCATATCAGTGTATCCTCTTTCAGTCTCACCGACAGTATCCGACGCTGATTGAATAGCAAGTTCTCTCAGTCTAATTAAAATATTTGAACTCTCGTCCAATCCACCCTCAGCAACTTGAATCATGCTAATACCATCATTAGCGTTTCGATTCGCTTGTTGAGAAGAGCGAATTCCAGCTCTTAGTTTTTCACTGATCGCAAGTCCGGCAGCATCATCTGCTGACTTTGTTATTCTATTTCCGCTAGATAATTGAGCAGATGTAGTACCTTCTCTTTGCGAAATCTTACTCAGTGATTTTTGTGCTGTAATTGAAGCTACGTTTGTTGCAATTCTAAAACCCATGTCATTCTCCTAAATTCGTCATAAAACCTCCATTTATATTCTGATACCCCTACCAGAATCGGGCGACCGTGCCCTCGTTAATATTTATGCCTATACCCATTAGGCATTTGTACAAAACTCATCGGAGAAGAAACTGACTTAGTGAGTAAAATTTTAAACAAAATGGGAAAAAATTTCCTATCCCTGTAAAAACAATAAGTTAATAGGACATTAGGAGAGTTATATGGTAGGAATTGAGCTTAATCAGGAGTTAAAAAAATGAAGTTATTATTATTGATTCTATTAATAGGTTGTTCAGCGCAACCGTATAAAGCTACAGATTCAATCAAGCTGGTCCTGTTGCATACAAATGATCATCACGGACATTTTTTGAAAGATAGCAAAGGCCAAGCTGGTATGGCGGCCAGAAAAACTTTAGTTGATCAAGAGAGGCTTGATGCAAAAAAGGCAGGAGCATTTTCTTTGTTATTATCCGGAGGAGATATTAATACAGGGACAATGGAGTCAGACTTATTTGATGCAGAACCAGACTTTAAAGGAATGAATATAATCGGATACGATGCTATGGCGGTAGGAAATCATGAGTTTGATAATTCTTTTAAAACAATTTTACATCAACAAAAACTAGCGGGGTTTCCATTTTTATCGGCCAATATTTACTGGAAAAATTCAAATAAGCGCGCTTTTAATAAACCTCTTTATATCGTTAAAAACTTTCGAGGAATCAAAGTTGGAATTTTTGGCCTAACAACAACAGATACTCCTTTCAAAGCATCTCATCCAGACGCAAAAAACTTGTTTGAGTTTAGAAAGCCTAGTGTTGAAGCACAAAAGGTAGTGGATATATTAAAGCAAAAAGAGAAGGTCGACTTTATCATTACTGTAACTCATATGGGACATGATGGAAGTGATACATCACAAGGGGATATTAACCTTGCAAGTGAAACATCAGGAATTGATGTGATTGTCGGTGGGCATTCGCAAGAAATTATTAGGGCAGAAAAAGTTAAAGATACAATTGTTGTCCAAGCTCAGGAATGGGGAAAGTATTTAGGTAAATTAGAATTAGAGATCTCAAAGAAAAAATGGAGGGCCAATAATTACACCCTCATTCCAGTTAACTTAAAAGAAAAAATTAATGGTGAGTACAAACTAATTGAAAAAGAAATCAAAGAGTATAGGCCATTAGTAAAAATGTTTGAGCCTTATAAAAAGAAAGTTGAGGAGTTATCTAAAGAAGTATTGGGAACTTTGGATCAAGATCTATCTGGAGATCGTTTCAAGGTGCGAACTCGCCCGATGGGTATTGGACAATTGTTAGGCCATGCAATGATTGAGTTAGCAAATGTAGAGGCTGCTGTCGTGAATGGCGGAGGTCTTCGTGCGACTCTTAAAGCAGGAGAAATTAATAGAAAAGATTTACACGCTGTACACCCATATAACGATACAATTATTGCGCCCAAATTATCGGCAAAAGAGTTCTTTGATTATATCCAAAAGGTTTCAGTTTATTTAAAACCTCAATCAAAGTCAGTGATTGGAGGCTACCCACATTTTGTTGGGATGCAATTGATTTACAAGGGAGAAGAGCTTAGCAAGATAAAAGGTACTTACACGAATTGGGAAATTTCAAAAACTAGTGATGGTAAAATAAAGAGCAATAAAAAGTATGTTCGCTTTGCTATTTCAAAGTTTTTGGCCAATGGCGGAGATTCATATCCAGACTTAGCAAAACACAAAGGATATTTAGATACAGGCTTTTCAATGAGCTCTGCTCTGGAGTCCTATATTAAGAAAAGACCAACCATTAAGGCATCAAAGTATACTAAGCAGTCTAAGGCTTCTATTTTAAAAATTCAGTAAGCGCTTGAGCAACAACTTGTACGTCTTCTTTACTTAGAAATGGATTCATCGGAAGACATAAAGTTTTATGAGCAAAAGTAATAGCGTTTTCTTTTTCGCCTTCTGTTTCCAAAAGAGGCATTTCTTCAGGCATAGACTTTTCATAAAATAAGGCAGAACCGATACCTTTCTCGGATAAAAATCTTTGTAGTTCATATTTTTGATCTTTAGATTCTAGTCGAATTGGAAATAGATGCCATGATGAAAGGTCAATATATTTCTCTGGTACTAACTCAACATTTACATTTTTTAGAGCATCAAAATACCATTTTGCGATTTCTTTTCTTTGTTTATTTTGTTCTTCAATTTCTGATAGTTTTAAGTGCAGGACAGCTGCCTGTAAATGATCACATCTTGAATTCCTACCAATTAAACAATGTCCTTCTGAACTACGGCCATGATTTCTAATAGAGACTATTTTTTCTGCTAAATCATTATCTTGAGTTAATATTGCACCAGCGTCTCCAAAAGCACCAAGATTCTTAGTCGGATAAAATGAATATGTGATTAAATGATTACTTGATCCAATAGGAGAGCCGTCTTCATAAAATCCACCTTGGGACTGGGCTCCGTCCTCAATAATTTTAATTCCTTTAGGTGAGCAAATCTTTTCAAGTGCTGCGATATTAGCTGGTAACCCGTAAATATGTACGCACATGACTGCTTTAATATCATGCTTTTCGACAGTACGAGCAAAAGACTCTGGACAAATAAGGCCTGTTTCAGGTTCAACATCGACAAATATAGGTGTCGCTCCAACATTTATAATTGCTTCTGCTGAAGCATAAAAACTGATCGCGGCTACAGCAACTTTATCGCCATGGCCTATACCGTAAGCCTGTAATGAAATTTCAAGTGCATCTGTTCCGTTGGCAACAAGTTTACAATTTTTAGTTGATTGCATTTGAGCAAACTCTGTTTCAAATAAAGTATTGTATTTTCCTTCGACAAAAGCATTTTGGGATACGATTTCTTCGAACCTTTCCATTACTTTTTTTTGTAGGTCTGGGTGATGTAGTTTTTGAAAATTGTAGAATCCAATAGACATTAGAAGCTCCCTTTTATTTAAAAGGAGAGTCTAACACTTTTCCTGAAGTTTAAAAATCACTTTTTATTCAGAAATTTCTCTAAAATCTGAGCAGCTTTTTTTTGATTTTCTTCAGACTCTAAAAGTTGAGCGATTTGTTTTTTTACTTGCTCAATCTCTTCTTTATCAGTGAGGTTTTCTTTTTTATTACTCTCTGATTTTTTAGAGTATAAATCTTTATATTTTGGAAGTGCGCCCATTAAGCAGCACTTCCTGTGTTTTGATATTTTGGTTGTGTCGCAACCTTTTTCATATGATCTTCAATAATATCAAATAGCTCTAACTTTGTACTTCTTGGATCCATTCCTTCTGGCATTGCTGAATAAACAAATTGATTATTTATTTCAGTGAAAATATACCAAGTAGCTCCAAGTTTTTGGAAAAGAACTTCTGTTTCGATTTCTGAGTTGTGATTTACATTAGACATATAACCCTCCATGGTTTTGTGAATAATTCCTACAATATTTTTCGGAAAGGCTTTAGGAGTTCTAAAATTTAATTTTAAGGCTGGAAAATATTGCCTAGTAAAAGGATTGAAGACCAAAATAAAGATGCGATTCAGCTAATAGTGGTTGAGAGTATGAATCTCCTGCTTGGGTCGATCGCCAGTATTGGTCGTTCTTTGCAGTAGATGAAGTCTGATACTTTTTAGGTAAGTGCAATTTCATACTTGTCCCAAGATAAATATCAAAAATTCCTACTGCTTTGGGAAATTGAAAATTAAAGCCAATTAACGGACTAAGACTAAACCAAGTGTTATAACTTCTACTTTCGCTATTTCCATCACTTGAGGAAAGCTTCACCTCTACTTCATCTAAAATATTAACCTGCAAAGTTGTAAAAAAACTTACGACAAGTTTATCTGTCTGATAATTATCATATGAAATATATGGGCCAATGCTAAACCTGAAAAGTTCTTGTATTCCTAATTGATTCTCTGTTGAAAATTTCCCTGACTGCATTGAGAGTCCCCCATATGCACCTAAATAAAACCTGTCAGTAAGGTCTTTACTCATGGCGGTACTCCAAACAGCTGATATGTTTTTAGAGTAAGAAAAAGATGTGTTAGCAATAGACTCTCTATATGGGTAAGCCGAGAAATTACTTGTCCCCAGGCCAAAAATAAATTGTCCCCTGTAACCTGATTCTTGAATAAATGGATATCCTTCTTTAAGAGGTTCTTCAATTCGATAATCAGTATCATCAAATAATGGTTTATTTTGACTTAACTCTCTTTTGTCATGATAGTGTATAAAAACGTGGTCCTTTAAAATATAAGCTTCTTTTCTACTGTCAGTTAATGTTTTGTAAAATAGATGATCACTTTGAGGTATATAATATTTTTGATTATTTGAAATTGGTACTAAGCTATCTTCACTATTATGAATATATACTTTAGAACCTTTTCTTTTATATTGAATAATTTTACCATCCTTACTTGGAGTAGAAAACAGAGGAGCTTCAAGGACTCTTATCACTCCGTCAAAAGACAGAACATTCAGTGAATAGAATAAAGTTAAAAACAAATATTTCATATAAAACTCGGTATAAATCCTATGGTGAATGCTAGACTATCTTCAGGCTTATTCGAAGAAGACAAGTTCAAGTTAATATCATCAGAATAGGCACGTACCCAATTTCGCTGAAAATTAAAGCCCCATGATGCACGGCCAAGATCTTGAACGGGCTCACTTTTATAAAAACCAATATTAAAAATGCTATTACTAAATGGAATGGAACTTGTTTTTTCTGGTGCTTCAAAAGTGAGTTCACTAAAAAGTGAAAAACCAATTTTAAAGTAAGCAGTGAATTCTTCAAAGTCATAAAAAACATTAGGGGCGAATGTAATTGTTTTTGTTTCAAGCTTATTGGACTTGGTTCTTCCAGACATGGTTTCAAAGCCAATAGCGGCGCCATATTGTATTGGGTAAGCAAGTTTTGTTTTAAGATCAAAATTACTGACTAGAGCTAGTTCATATCTTTGAACAATTCCTCCTCCAAAACTTTCATTTGAAAGATCACTAATGAAGGCTCCATCAGAGTATCCCAGCTGCGCTGTAATCAAGGCATTAAAATCGAGAGAGTTAGGAATAACTTTTTCAACCTTAGGTGTTTGTGCTATGAATTTTTCAGGCTTTTCATACAAGGTTGTTACAGGTTTTATGTCTTCAATATCTTGGCTCATAATTTTAAATAGAGTTTCACCTTTTGTATCTAGAATATATGTATACAATTCATCATTTATTAATCGATAAGCTCTTACATCTAATGCTTTATCTGTAAAAACAGTTGTCCCATCTTGCATCCGATAAAGTTTACGACCTTTTTTTATATGGGCCAAAAACTCTTTTCTAAAAGCATTTCTATTTGTTTTTTTACTAACTTCTTCTTTATCTTTGTTAAGCTGCACTTGTTCGAATTGATTTAGGCTTTGTATGAACTTTAAATCTGCTTCATCTATTGCCAAGCAGTCGAGTGAAAAAATTAGTAAAAAAGTTATTATTTTCATAAATTTTCGATTCCATAAATGAGTACATCATAGTTAGACTTATAATGGACGCTAGTTGGTTTTATTTCGTTTTCATTAACCCAACTAAATGCTTGGTGCTCATTAGGGTCGAGTAAGATTTCAATTTTGTTATTTAGCTCTACAATAAAGCAATTCTCGATGACATCGTTTTCCCACTGATCAGTAAATTTAAAAACTAAAGGGCAGTTATGAAATTGTTTGATATCGTCTTTTGAAATTGAGGTTTCTTCGTTTAATTCTCGATATGCTGCAGTTAAAAAATCTTCGTTTTTTTCGACACCACCTGTTATATTTTGCCAATGCCCGTGCCTTCTCTCATTCATTTTAAGCAATAAAAAATATTTAAGAGAATCATCATCTCTATAATAAACAGCAACTTGTACTTTTTTCTTCTGCATATATTTATTATGAGGGATTAAGTTCCATTGGTAAATGCCTATAAGTGGGCCTATCTGTATATATTACTTTGCATCAATAAGCCTTTTTGATATGAAATAGAGATGGATATTCAGGGAATTCTTTTTACTATTGCTCAATGTGCACCTGGTTTTTTATTGGCCATTGTGGTTCATGAATGGTCTCACGGTTATGTGGCCAAAAGATTCGGTGACCCAACAGCAGAAAATAGTGGAAGACTAACTTTAAATCCATCAGTTCATATCGACCCGATGGGAACAATAATTTTTCCTTTGATTGGAGTTTTATTGGGTTGGGCAGTTTTTGGCTGGGCTCGTCCTGTACCTGTCGATTCTAGAAACTTTAAAAATCAAAGAAAAGCAATTTTTTGGGTAAGCTTTGCAGGGCCATTATCTAATTTTATTTTAGGTACACTAAGCGCTTTATTATTCGCGATACTATCGCTGTATTTACCAAGTGATCTTGGAGTGTATCCACTACTGTTAAAAATGCTAAATTATTCAATTTTTATAAATTTTTTATTAGGAGGTTTTAATTTGATACCACTACCTCCGCTTGATGGATCAAGAATGGTCGCCGCTTTTTTAAAAGGTGAAACTTTACGTTTGTATGAGTCGATACAGAATTATACACCAATGATTTTCTTGGCAATTATTGCTCTTAGTTTTATGGGGATTTCTACTATTGGAAAAGTTTTAACGCCTATTACATTACTAGGACAAAAAGTGACAATGTTGTTTTTATATATTCTAAGTTAGGAGAGCTTAAATAATGATTGAAACTGATATTCAAGTTAAAGTTCAAAAATTTGATGGTCCTTTAGGCTTATTATTACAGCTTATTCAGCGTGAAGAAATTGAAATAAAAGATTTGGATATCAACAAAATCACTGACCAGTACCTCAATTATATTCATCAAATGAATGACTTAAACTTTGATGTTGCAGGTGACTATCTTTATATGGCCTCGACTCTTTTATATATTAAAAGTAAGTCCGTTTCAGAAGATGAAAAAACGCAAAAAGATGATCTCGACTTTTTACCTAGTGATATCACTACTAAAACTCAATTAATTCAAAGACTAGAAGAGTTAGAAAAATATAAAAAATTAAGCGAAAAACTTTGGGCCCTACCTAAAAGAAATGAAGAGATTTTTGTTCGACCGAAAGTTGATAGAAAGGCCATACAAAATAGTATTTTACAACCAATCGATCTCCAATCCTTAACAGGTGCAATGATCGACATTATTCGTAGAGAAAAGCGAAAATACACTGTTGTAAAGCGAGATCGAATTTCTATCAAAGAAAAGCTCATAGAATTAAAGTCACGACTATCAGTTGGAGCGAGTACAACTTTAGACGATTTGATTTCTCAAGCGAAAGGAACTGAAGAAGTAGTAATAACTTTTATTTCACTATTAGAACTTGCAAGATTAAGTAAATTACAAATAACTCAAGAAAACTCTCAAGGTCAGATCACTGTAAACGTCGTAAAATCAATAGACGACTTAGATGTTGAATCTGCAACGGGCTTTGACTCTGAAGAGCCTGAGAGTGTTTCGGAAGAAATGTTACAATAGTTTAAAGGGTAAATGATGAGTGTGATTGATTACAGTTGGAATTTTAGCAAAGAAGAATTTGATCTAGACTTGGACTTTTTTAATGAAAAAGAACAAGAGGATAAACTTTGGCAAGCTAGAACAGGCCTGAACCCAGAAACTCTTTGTGGGGCAATTGAATCTATTATCTTTATGAGTGAAAGACCAATTAGCATTCAGAAGATTAAAAACTATATAGACACAGATCTGCCTTTAAGAGTTTTACATGAGTCAATAGCAAGACTTCAGGAAGAGTACGAGCAAAAGCATCACGGCGTAAGGCTGATGGAAGTGGCAGAAGGGTACCAATTTAGAACTAAAGCAACTTTTTCAAAATACATTCAAGCAGTTTACAAAGTATCGGCAATGCAACTTAGTCCGACAGCACTTGAAGTGTTGGCAATAATTGCTTACAAACAACCAATTTCAAAAGTTGGAGTTGAAAAAGTACGAGGCGTAGATAGTTCTCATATAATCAGAGCGCTGATGGATAAAAGACTTGTTAAAACAGCAGGTAAATCCGAAGAAGTAGGAAGGCCATCTTTGTACGCTACGACGCCGGAGTTTTTAGAAATTTTTAACTTAAATGATCTCAATGACCTTCCATCAGAGCATGAACTAGATGAATTGGCAGATACAAAGTCTGTTGGAGATATTAAATCTATAGTTCAGCTAGAAAAGAAAAGAGGTTTTGACTTAGATGAACTTCAAGAGTTGGATGAGTTAAGCTCTTCTATTAAAAGTATTTCAGCTGAAACTCTTTTTACTAAATCTTTAGTTGATCTTGAAAAGTCTAGAAAAACAGAATCAGGAGAAGAGAAAAAATCTGCTTTTGATCTTTTAGAAGAGTATTTAAATAAGTCACAGGTTATTGAACAAAATAAAGAGTCCATTAACTCAGAACTTGTTACCAATGTGATTGAACCAAAGGCAGCAGCTATAAATCAACTCTCAAATATGTCTGAGTTATTAAATGCACCAGAAGTCGAGCAGATTGCAGGAGAGTTGAGTGTTGAGGAAATAGATGAGTTTCAAGAAAAACTAGATCAGATGCTCGAAACATCCCAGAAGATTATTGATGATGAAATAGAGGCTGATGATATGCCTGTTTTTGACAACAAATCACAAATTGACTCTGAACTCGACAAAGCTTTTGATAACTTATTTGGAGCTGATTTCACCCAGACTGAGTCTGAAGAAGAGAATAGATAATTATTACGACCTTTGTTGACACAAAGACTTTAAAAGCATAATTTGCATTTTTAATTTATTACTGCCGTGAGGTAGAAAAGGATCTATATGAAGTCTCAAGACACTAAACTTATTCGCTTACAAAAATATATTGCAGATTGTGGGGTTACCTCCAGAAGAAAGGCTGAAGAGTTAATAACTTCAGGAGTTGTTAAAGTTAATGGTATAAAGCAAACAACACTAGGTTCTAAAGTCGATCCATCACAAGATGTTGTAGAAGTAAGAGGCCAAATAATCGATCTATTGGCTATCGATCATATCTATCTAGTCCTAAATAAACCACGTGGTTATGTTACAACAGTTACAGACCCAGAAGGTAGAAAAACTGTAATGGACCTTATACCTATTAAAACAAGAGTCTATCCAGTTGGAAGGTTGGATTATCTTTCAGAAGGCTTACTTCTCTTAACAAACGATGGAGATTTCGCAAATTTCATCATGCACCCAAAATACGAAATTACAAAAGTTTACGAAGTAAAAGTTTTTGGAAAAGTTTCAGAAAATATTTTGTCTCAGCTCAAAAAAGGAGCACATATCGATGGCCAATTATTACGGCCAAAGTCAGTCCGCGTAATTGAGCAATTACCTGGTAAAACTTGGCTTGAATTTCGTTTAGAAGAAGGTAAAAACAGAGAGATTAGAAAAATCTGTGAAGCTTGTGGTGTTACAATAGATAAGCTTAAGCGAGTTGCAATTGGGAATTTATCAATAAAAGGTCTACAACCTGGTAAGTGGACATATATTACTAAGAATGAACTTTTCAAGGCAATTGGAATTAACAAGGATGGAACCAAGCGTAGTGGTGCCATGGAGTATGTTTCAATTAAAAAATCTATAAACCTGAAAAAGTTCTCAAAAAAGCAAAAAGATGCAAAGCTTGCAAACTCAAAAGATTTTGAAAAATATAACAAAGAAAATTATTTTAAGACTATCGAGCGTCAAAAAGAAATTTTGAAAGAAATTCAAGCTCAACAAAGAGCGGAAAAGTCTTAGTTATCGTATCTAACTAGTTTTCCAGAATGAATTTCATCAATTAAAGCATCAGCACAATATTCTAGCACTTGCTGTTCATAATCAATTGATTCACCAGCTAGTTGTGTCTTGTTAAAGTTCGCTTGCTTAATCGCAATCGCTACGACTCTTAAAAGATCAGAACTTCCTGTAAAGTATTCCTTTTCAGATTCAGTGCTCATCACATGTGTAAGCATTGAATTAATGGACTTGATTAGTCTGACTTGATCCGCTGATAACTCAGTTGTATCTAAATTTAATTTTTCAGTTGTTGGTTTAGTTAATTTAAAGTCCATAAAGCCTCCATCTACAATTCCTATCGGAAGCACTTTAAGTAATATTAGCAATTTAAGCTTGAGCAAAAAACTTTTAACAGGGGTAGACATAAGCATTTTAATCATTTATAACTGGAGTACTTTAACGCGGGATGGAGCAGTCTGGTAGCTCGTCGGGCTCATAACCCGAAGGTCGTAGGTTCGAATCCTGCTCCCGCAACCAAAAAAAATCATTTAAAAACAAATACTTAAGCCACTCACCAGAGTGGTTTTTTTTTGCCCTCAAGTCAAAAATGACTACATAGTGACTACGGCCAATGGAATTAGCCCGAAATCAACCTTAGTTTACTGTCATTTTCGTTGCTAAAAGATAAGCTAAACGATCTTGCAACTTCCTTAATTGAGTCGCCGACAAGATGGACATAGTTCATCGTCGTTTTGACATCTTCATGGCCTGCAATACTTTGCACCGTTTTAATATCAATGCCTGCTGCAATCATTTGTGTGATTGCCGTATGGCGAAGATCATGAAAACGAATGGCCCTTCCACCCCAAGCCTTTAAATCGGCCTTGAAAACTCTCTGAAAGTTATCATGGTCTATAGGCTTCCCTTCAAGATTTTGAAAGATGGTTTCACCGTCTTTGATCTTTTTTTCTTTAATCAACTCATTTAACTCTTTTCTTATTTCAGGGTTACAAGGGACGCGTCTTGAAAGCTTTCCTGACTTTGAATTTCTTTTTCCCTTTAGTAAATCAAATTCTTTGGTAATGCGATTAAGTTGTCGTCTTACAAAAATAGTTTCATTTTGGTGGGAAAGGTCTTCTTTTTTTAGTCCCCACAATTCTCCTGCTCTAACACCTGTATTTAAAGCTGTTAGGTAGGCAACGTAAACCCATCTCTTGGAAGAAGCTTTTGGATAACGTATATTCATATATCTCAAAAAGTCGCTAACTTCTGATTTTTCCCAAAAGGAAACTTCTTCTCTGTGAAGAGGAAGTTTTTTAAACCCTATCGCTGGTGAATAGGGGATACGTCTATGCCTGACTGAGTGATTAAAGACAGAGGTAAAAACCTCTGTCTTTCGATTGATCGTTGCATTTTTTTGGCGATGTGCTTTTAGCTCCCTTTGATAATTGGTTAAAAAAGCAGCATCAAGCCTGTCTAGAGTATGATTTCCAAATCGTTCTAATTGATCTCTTAGAATTCCTTGAACTCTTTTTAAATGAGATACAGAAAAGTGATGTCTCATTGACTCTAGCCAAAATATGGCCTCATCCTTATAGATAACTTCTTCGAGAAGTCCTAAAGACTTACCCGATTTTATATAATTTACTTTTTCAGCGAGATAGTTATCTAAAAAGTTTTGAGCATCAATTTTCTTTTTGAATTTACGTCTAATGCGTTTACCGTTACGGCCATTAGCATAAATATCAACTAGATAATTTGTACCTTTAGCTGTTTGAACTTTGCGAATTGTCATGGTTAAACCTCCTTACAACAAAGTGTTGTTTTGTTGGCCAATCCAATCTCTTAACGCAGATGTTCGGATATATAAAAACCTATTAATTTTTATAAATAGGTTCTTTGGGATATTTCTCGTCTCTTGCCGATACCGCCAATCATAGATTGTTTTAACTGAAATACCTAGTAATTCAGCAGCAGTGTTCGGCCTTAATATTTCTGGCAAATTGTCAAAGAGCATTGCTGGAGATTCTCCAGCAATGGTAGTATAGCATAAGTCTTGTGAATTGTATTGAGTAGATTTTTCTTTTTTATTCATTGATATTTCCTTCAAATTTTTAATAAGTGAAACCAACTAAATCGGCTTTAACTTCTGTAAATTGCTTAGTTTCACCTTGACTTGATGTATAGCTACGTGATTGTATTTGGCCGCGCACAAAAACGGGAGAACCTTTTTTAAGGTATAAATTGCATTGCTCTGCTTGTTTTCCCCAGATAATGATATTGTGCCATATTGGTTTGTCTTGTCCTTCTAGATTCTGTGCTAGTGAAAAAGCACATACGGCTTTTTGCTCTTTTGTGTATTTAAGCTCTGGATTTTTTCCAAGTCTTCCAAATAATAAAATATATTGTTGTTCATTCATTTTTCGCATTCCTTGTTTTAATTAATTCCAAGCTTCTTGACTAAAAATTCACCAAGCTCAAGCTTTTGATCTGTCTTCTTGTTAAAATCATCTAAGGCCCTTTGGACTTTTTCCATTTGAGTTAGACTCATTTCTTGAACCTTGCTAATGTCTTTTTCTGTCAGCCTAGACAAAGAATAAAGACAGAGGTCTTTGAAAGTAATAATCCTTCCATAACTCTTTTGGTTGCACTTTACTAAAAAACTAAAAATCAAATCTAAAATCTTTTTTTCATTACTTAAATCCACAAAAAACTTTGTTTGCTCTTTATTTATAACCACTTCTTTACTTTGATTTTTTGTTTTCCTTCCTCTTTTTTTACTCTCTTCCTTTATTATATTTTCCATATCTCCTACTCCTAAAATTAGGCTCGCCTGTTGATCATAGAAACTTATCCCGCGTAGAAACTGACTCCATCTATCGAATTACGTGAGAGAGAGGGAGTCAATTTCGGAGCGGATATTTTCTTAATGTTTACAACGACTTGGCGAGCCGTTAAAAAAATCATTTGTTGTGCATTTACACCCCATTTACACCTTCAAAAACTCACAAAATGGATAGACCTTATTTGCTCTATAGCAATCAAACTCTAAGAGATTAGTCTTTTTTATCGTGATACTTTCATCAGTTATAAATACAAAACGATTAAAATATTTACTTCCAACGCTACTCATAATTTCTTGCATATACATCTGCAGCATTCTTTTGTTCGGGAATACATAGATTACAAAATCATACTTAGAACTAATCATATATTGCTTTGCTTTTTCCCTTATCCTTTGTTTTTGTTTCTGAGTTAATTCAAGCTCTAATGCTAATTTTTGCTTTTTATCTCCTTGATTAATTTCTAAGAGAGCATCAGGAATAACCCTGTAGGTTTGTCTAAAATTTCTTTTGTTTTGCAGTTCATGCTCTAAAGAAACGTCATCAATCAGCCCTGATTCTAATAGTGTCATTGTAAGCTCAGATACTTTTAAATCATGAATTATGGAATCCTTTGATACTCCTGTCGGATTTTGGATGCCCGTGATTTGCCGTTCTCCGAACGAGTTAAAAAAGAGATATTTTTTGCCGTTAAATCGGTGCTTATAGCTACTGAGTATTTTTTCTTTTTCCATTTTTCTAATAACTCTTGCAAAGTGAAAATAGTTAGGCCGTGAACCACATTGTCTCCTTAAACTTTCTAAATCCATAATCCTCCACTTAATTAATGGTGTGAGGTAATTAATATAAACGCTATTAAGATGCGATATAGAACTCATAAGCAATTCCTTTTAGTTAAATAGCTCTGGAAATTTATCCCAGATACTTGCTAGTTTTTTCATCTTATCCACCTCGCGGTTTCGGATATTGATTAAGTTAATTTGGGTAGGGCCTTGCCGTAGTAAAATACATTGGCCTATTCTTAAATTTTTGATGATGTCAGGATGAACTAAAAGCTCGTTAACTTCTCGAATACTTCCTCGGTTTTGCAATCTTCCTTCTTCGATAATAATTGTCTCTTTCTTAGATAAAATTGTTCCGATAGCATCTGCAAAAAACGAAGCTGAAGCATCTAAACGCTGTTTTAGGACAAATAGATTCCCTGCGTTTTCTACAACTTGTTTTGTAAGCTCAGGATTTACTCGGTCAATATCAGAAGCTGTTTGTACTGCAATAGTAAGCTCAATTCCAGCACCTCTACATTTATTTTGAAGCTCAATAAAGTCCGGTGTTACAAGTGAGCCAAACTCATCAAAATAAACACTGATTGGGTTGGATAATCCATGCTTGAGCTTAGAATTATCCTTTAGGGTCTTATAAGAGTTATAAAGAAGCTCTCCTAGAAAAAGCTTTCCTACCGCCATTGCTGTTTCACCATAACCTTGAGTTGAAAGCCCTATATATAAACAAGCTCTTTCTTCTCTGATTTTTGATAGGGTAAGCCCTTCATTATTAGCGTTTAAGATTTTTCCAAAATCTGAATCCAATATCGCTTCAATCTTGGCGATTAATCCAATATTTTCTTTGGACTCCATTTTTTCAAGCTCTTCAAAGATTGCTCTTAATGTGAAGGCCTGATCTTCAAACTCTAAGTTCTTTAAAGCTCTAGTTAAGCTTCTTCTTGACGCATCTTTGTAATAAGGCTCTGACCATTCAAAGGCCCTCATGATTCTATCTGTGACTTGGTTAACAGTTCCCTCTATCACAGGATTTAACGAGATTGAATCTTGGTAGTGTTCAGAAAAGATATAGCAAGGTTTGTTGTATTTCTCGCAAATGGATTTAAAGGTAGTAAGGGCCTCTAAATCGCCTTTTGGGTCAAAGAAAATAATAGGCTTGTTTTGCACTAATGAATTTTCTTGAAGAATACTAATTAAGTTTGTTTTTCCAAAGCCTGATGCCCCAACAATAAAACTATGTTTTCTAAAATCAATATCATCTAATAGAAAGTCCTTTCTCGTTTTTGTATCAATGCCTAAAGTATCTTGAAGGTCAGTTGTGTTTATAACCGCTAATGCTTTTCGATCAATTTTTTGAAGAGGTGGGGCCTTATTAAAAGCTTTTTTATATCCCCAAAATAAAAGCTCTTTTCCAAGCTCTGCAATAAGCATGCAAAGCTCATGAAAGATTTCATAGATTGGTGTAAAAAAATCAAATTGTGGTGATTGTTTTTTATTGTTCATATACATGCTCCCATGCCTTAAAAGGACTAATTTGAATTGTTCTATTTCCTATCTCAAGAGTTTGAGAATCAGATTGGTATTCGATAATGAACTGTTTTTTTACCTTTCCTTCCAGCTCTTTTGGTAATTTTTCTGTCGGTACTTCGTACTTCTTAATTGGTTTAAAATTAACTTCTGGTTTGATGTTTTTTAATTCTGGGGAAAAATCAAATAATGGTACCTCCTTATGATTTAGTGTTGGTTCATCTAGTAGCATTGACTTACCCTCTTTCTTTTTAGGTTTCTCGTGCATTAAATAAGCAAGTCCTGCTCCTGCAACAGCGCCAAGTAAGCTTCCAAGATAAGCATTTTTGTTGGTGGATTCTTCATTAGGCGAAAATACAGCACCGCCGGTTCCTCCTGTCACTGCTCCAATTAATGATCCACTAATAACTGATCTTTTAAGTGTGGAGCATGATGTAAATAAGGTTAAAAAAATGAGTAGTCTAAAGCTCATGAATCTTCTCCATAAAATAGATTAAAACCCTTGATCCTGCTTTAATTGTGATAATAGGCACGGTTTGTTTCATTTCTTCTAAAAGAATTTTAGATGCCCCGTTAGCGGAATTAACACCTCCTTGCAAAAGATGATTTTTAAAACTTTGCTCTTGGATATTGCCAAATGGTGTGGTGATTTTATCTTGAGCAGATGCAAGTACTCCTTGCGAGAACTCTGATAAAATCATTCCTGCGATTAAATCTTCTTTTCCATCCTCATAGATACCTGTAAGTCCTGATGATCCATCAATATTTAAAAGCTGGGCGCTAATGGGGATTTCTTTTGTGGTAGTAATCAGTTTATTGCAAATACAATATACTCGTTTTTGCTGAGTGATTGCCTGACATGAAAACTTACTATTAAAAGGAAGTCCTTGATTTAGATCAGCTTGAACCAGTACAGGAGATGCAATATTTGTTGAATTAATAGAGTTTAAAAGAGTACCACGGTATGTCTTTCCTGTGAGAATCCTTTCGTTTCCTTCCCATATAACAGGTATCTGAGTCCTTGCTTTAAGAAGATCGTTAATTTTTTGATTATTTTGCATAAGCCTTTTAAATAATTCATCTGAACCTCGCTTTTTGGGGGAGCTTATTTTTTTACTTTTTTTATTTTTAAGCATGGTGATTCTTGCTTCAAGCGCCCATAAATTGCTATTTTGAATGCAAAACCCCATGACAATTAAAATAATTGTTAATCTCTTCATTTAAGTGTCCTTAATCTTTTAGTTTAAAATACGTTTGCCCTCTAAGATGATGGGGACCCCTTTAGATAAATACTCTTTTCGTTTTACCTTTTTAGAGTTTACCCAAACATCACGATCCAATTTATTAATAAAAAGAATCGATGATTGTCCCTCAAGTACGTCATAGGATTTAGTTATCATTTTCTTAATTAGTGCATGACTTGGAATACCATCTTTAATTTCAATAAATTGATGAGGATTATTTTTTGCAAGATTCAGGTCAAAATAGTATTTTCTCTCTTTAGTAATAACCAAAAGATTTGAAAAACTCCCATCCGTTAAAGGTTTAATCGCTAGGGTGCGATTATTATTTGTTACCTTAAAAAACACATCTTCTTTACTGCCCCCATATAAATAACTAATAATCTCTGAATCAAAGCTAAGAGTTGTTAAAAGGTTTAAGCTTAAAAATAGGGTAGTTATATGGTTTGCTAATATATAAAAGCTCACTTTCTTTCTCCTTTTACAATGGCCAGTTGATCTAATTGAATTAATTTGTAATGAAATGGAAAAAATGAACTCTCTTTTAAGCCGATCTTAAACGAGAGAAGATCGCCATCTGATTTTAGAATAATCTTACAAAAGTTTTTCTCAAGAGATTCTAGCTTTAGGATTTTATCAACTCTAAGATTAAAAGGCTCTTTTTCTACAAGCTCAATGATTTCATCAGTTACAAGATAAGAATTAGGTTCACCACTAGCGAGGCTTTCAAAAGCACGTTTACAGACTTCGACAGCAGTAGGGCGCTCTTCAAATATACTTTTTCCATTATAGATAAAATATCTATGCTGAAACGCAACACTCAAAGTTGTAAGTGATGTTAGAATAAGAGTAAGTGCTAGTACAGTTTTTAGTCTTTTATTCTCGTTAACATATGTTGTTTTAAATTCATCAAAATTCATTCTCTATTCCTTTTACTTTTTAAGTGGGTCTTGTTTTTGATCTCATGTTTAGAGCGAATCACTCGTTTCGTTTGTGACTTCTTTTCTTGTCTAAAATGAGTTTGTGGCATTTGAGCAGATACTTTAGTCTTCCCGTTCCTTTTGCCTCCATTATCTATTTTTTGAACTCGTTGCCCTTTGTCAGAGACTAAATTAGTTTGCGGACTATTATTAAGAGAAGTTTCTTTTCTTTGTGCGTTGTGATTTTTACTCACATTTAATTTCAGGGAGCTTTGCGCCTTTGTATTGACTTGCTTGTTTTGTTTAAAGCTACTTCCTTCTTTTTTGATATTTTGATCCACTTTGTGATTATTGGGCCCTTGAGGGGAGCTTGTTTGTCTAAGGCTTTTAAAAACATTCTCAGCTTTATTACTTAACGGGGAAACGGTACGATTTTTTACTGAACTCATCATTTTCCCCATCATGGGATATAAGGCCATTGCTTTTAGTCCAGAGCTTACAACCATTGTTCCCATTTTTGATCCAAATGAGTGAATTCCATCACCTCGAATCATGCCATAACTAATAAGAGGACTTATAAGTAAAAGAAGAGTGACACCAAAAAGCCAAATGACAGTATCAATTTTAGCGATAACAAGATTGCCTCCAAGAGCTGTTGCTTCAATGCTGTTTCCGACTAGGGATAATATAGCTACAATTACAAATGGCATTATCATACACCAAATACTTGCTTGCACAGTTCCTTTTAGAGCATCTTGAGTCCATCCAAGAAAATATAAAATAGCGCTAAAGCCAGCAAAAACGTAAGTAAGGTGATAAACACTTGAATAAATAAGCTTTAAAAGCCAGATAAAAATTTTAGCAAGAACAAAAAATGCAGTCCCTATAAGATCATTTAAGTTCGGAATGATGATATTTTTAAGTGAATCCCATCCTTTTTGTTTTTTCGTTTTAATTTTTGCTTGATTCCATTTTTTGACAAATAAATTGGCGGGACTAACTTTTTTTAGAGTTTGTCCTGCACTTTCAAGAGCGATCTGAGTAGCGCCGGTGTGAAACTGATAAAATGAACCCATAAAGATAATAACTAAAAATAATTTTTTAACGCTTGTACTAAAATTCATTTGTCCAAAAAACTCTAAGATTAAAGAAATTGTAAAAACAGGTGCAATAAAGTAATTGGCAATCTTGATAAGCTCTTTATAAAGCCTAAAAATACTTGGATCATCTATTAAAAGCATCTCTTGAAGTATATTGCTCATCTTTTACCTTCTTTAAGTCCGTAGAACTTTTCTTTTTCAATTTGCAAAAACCTTTTATCTTCTAGTTCCTCAGCTTTAAGGCGATTAGTTGTTGAAATTTTTTCTAGGATTTCAAGTTGGGTGTTGTGCATCTCTACATTTTGCTCATAAAGAAGAGCTGTGTTTTGAGCCGTAACCTGCGCCGCTCTACCTGTGGTTTTGGCAGTTTTAGCTGATTTTATTTGATGTTCAGAGAGCCTTGCCTTTTTCTCATTGATCTTTTTTTGTCTTTTAACTAAAAACTTGGTGCGATCCTCGTCATTTTTAATCTCTTTATATTCATTCATAAGAGTTTTAAGCTCTAACATTGAATATTTTAACTCTCTAATCGCCCAATTAAGCTCTCCTAGATTTTTGGCATCCTTTTTGGCCGCAAGAGATTCTGCTACAAATAAAATCCTCTCTGCTCGCCAATAATGATCCATCATAAGCTCGTTATACTCTTGCATCTTTTTGGTGTATTTTTCCGCATTGGTAACTAATTGTTCTAATTCATTTAATTGGCTTGCTGTGGTTGAGGCAATTTCAATAAGAACTGCTGTTTCTTCTCCGAAAATGGAAGAGTACGTTTGTCCTGATAGTCCTAAGAAAATTAAAGAAAGAGCTAGCTTATTCCTCATAATAAACCTCTTCGTTTGGATGTTTTATTTGAACAAAACTTCGCATACATTCTTGAAAGCTCATATAATCTTGATTATTTTGAAAGTAGTTATCAAATCTTATAAGCTGATCTCTACTGGTATTAAAAAGCTCATACTCAAAAATTGAAGGATAAAAGCGAACAGGCTTTTTAATATTCTCAGATAAAAGTAAAAACTCACTGTACTCATCTTTTTTGGAATATATATCTTCCATTAAATCTATGCTGTGAGTATCAATAAACTCAGAGGGAGCAAGATTTTGACGAAATAGAAGTTTCCAATAAGTATTTTGAATAATAACTCTACCAAGTGGTGTCATTGAAAAATCATCAAGGTTTTGAGATATAGCAATTGCAGAGGCCTTATGTTTTCTAAAAGTTCTAAAACATTCGGCGATATATTCAGCGTTATTATTTAATAAATGCCAACATTCATCAAAGATAAATATCTTTTCTCCACTCATATTTTTAAAATACTCAATTAAATAAATGATAAGAGGCGCCTTTATCGCTTCTGGGTAATTTGAAAAGTCGCAATAGGTAAGATCATTGATCTCAACTGAATCATTTGTAAAATAATCTTTGATTTCAGAAAAATAAAAACTTATGCCATTAAACTCGGATTCAAGTCTTTCTAAAAACTCATTAAAACTTTGAATATCATCTTCTATGATGTCTTGTATGACTTGAAAAAGGTGTCCTTTATCTTTTTTTGAAAAATTATCATCTACTACAGATAGTACAAATTCTTTTAAATACCTTGGATTCTTAAATTGCAAGGGGTTAAACTTTTGAGAAAAGATACTTCCATTATAAAATCTTGCTGTTTTATAGAAGCTGTTTCCAAGATCAAGAATTAACGCTTTTGTTCCAACTGATAATTCATGTTTTAATATTTTATGGGCCATCATGGATTTTCCTTGTCCTGATTGGCCTGTGATCAAAATATTGTAATTGATGGCATTTGGATCAAAAAGATTCCAGTAAATGGAGTGCTCATCTTTTGATAAAAGCTCTATTCCTTCATCATGAATAAAATCTTGGTGAAAAGGAATCATAAGGCCTACATATTCAGAAAAACAAGGGCGTGATCTTTTAAAACTAGGTTCTACTCCTGGAATTAATGTTTGAAAAAAATAGGATAATCCTCGCTCTTCTTGAAATACCAAGGCATCAATTGCATTAAAATTGGATACGATCTTTTCTGAGTTTTTATCTAGCTCTTTTTTTGTATCGCCTCTCGCTATAATAAAGCATTCAATCTGAAATAAAGAGGTTTCACCAGTGGTTAAATCCTCCAGTACATTTTGCGCTTCATGATAGGCATTTTCTGAGTCAATATTTTTAATACCCTCAAATAAGCCTGAAAAATGAAGTTTTCTTTTAAGATTAACTGTCTTTTTTGCTTTGTTTTGTTCAATCTTTTTAATATTGAGGACAAAGTTGGGCCAATAAAGGGTATCTAGCATTTCAATTTTGGAAGGGAACTCTTTTAAAGAAAAAAGCCGTAAATACTCATTACCGCAGGTTAAATAGTTATCATAAAAGTTAACTTGAGTCGGGTAGTTTCCAAAAAATGTTGTTAGTGGTTCCATGCACGGTAGGGCTGTGCCCAAATTGATATTTTTATCTGAAAATGAATTGATATAAAGCTTTTGATCTAGCCAATAAATTTTTAATTCATTATCATTTTGAATAAGTTCACTTTCGATGTTTGAAAACAATTGATTTTTTGAAAACTCAGTCATTCCCTCTGTGTCAGGGGGAATGATCTGATAAAAACTACTTTTCTTTCCGTTTAGAGATACAAGCTTATTTCCGCTAACTTCAAATAAAGGAATCATTTTTTTGCTCCTTTTAATTTTGTTAAATCAAGAAATTTAATAGAGGGTGCGCTTAATCCAATAAAATCAACTCTTTTACGAATTATCTTTGTGATACCGATGAGACTTAGACACGCAACTATTGATTTTAAAGATGAAAGATTAAGTAGCATCGCTATGTATAGAGAAATAACAAGTGAAAATAATTCATAAGGGCCTAATCCGTAAATAGTAGGCATTGTTTGTAAAAATTTTGGAAACTTTTTCATTACGCTAATCCTTTATTAAAGCTAAGGATGCTAGGACTTAGAATTACAATGGCAATACCCATTAATACTTGAGTCATTTTTGCTGAGGCATCTTGTTTTCCAAGCATAAAATAGATTCCAGCGAGGCATAATCCAAATAGAGCAACTCCAAGTCCTATTCTATTTGTTTCTTGAGCAAGTTTATCTGCTGTTGCTTTAAGGCTCCTTGCAAAGCTATTTTGAGTAAAAAGTAAGTATATACTAATCATTAATGGCACGAGGCGCTCCTTAGTTATAATTATTTGTTACGGTTGAAATTAAATCGACAATGGTGCCAGTCCAGTATTTTTTAAGCTCACCTTTTGTCGGTTTATACTTGGTTCTGGGATCGGGCCTTCCCCAAGGTACATTTTTTTGCCAATCAGAGAATTTCCAACTGGTAACAGCTAAGGGAATCTTTCTTCGGGCCGCTTCTTGTGAGCAAACAAGTCCTGCATGAAAAACCTTATCTATATTATGTCCGCCCATTTTGTTGATTTGAACACCAACACCCGTATGTCCAACACTTAAGGGCTTAATCTTAATGAAGGCGACATTTTCTTGCCCGGCCTTGATGATTTCAAGCTCATGAAGATTTTTTAATTTAAGATGAATATAGTCATTGGCCCCATCATTTTTAAGTGTAAGATCTAGATGATTTTGCTCAATAAGCTCATTCAAATCTAATAAAGTATTATTGATTAAAATATCAAAAGAGCTTATTGCCTCTTTTATCTCGTTAAGATTCCAATCTTCTTGAAACTTAGAAAAACTATTTACTTGATATTCAGCGTGTACTGACCAATTGGTTCCTGTGCAGTTACGACATCTTGGAGGGCTAAAAGAAAAGACACCTTCTTTAACACTAAGTCTTACTCCTTCGAGTTCTTTAAGATAAAGAGACAAACTAATTTCACTATTATTTGTAATATTGCCAAGGGCATAAAGCTTTCCAGTATCAGTGCTTTTTATATCGGAATATTTTGAATAGATTTTCTCAGATGATCTTTTAGCAAGATCACTTCCTGTTAGATAAGATAGGGTAATGGCATCATTATTTGTAAATAGATGCTTTAGATAGTGGTTCTTGATCTTATTGGTCATAATAAACCATTTACCAAGTTTATCCTCCTTTTCTACTTCATGAAGGTAAGTGTAATCGCCAAGATTATTTGAGAACTGCTCAATTTGAGAGAGTCTATTTTCAGTAATACTAAATTTGTTAGCAGAGAGCTTTGTCATAAGAGAAATAAAACTCTCACCTTTAGGATTTACAGTAACGTAGTTTAGGTCATTTTCAAAAGGAGTTGTTTTATAGATGGCAATAGATTTAGCTTTAACTGAACTTAAAAGCTCTGAGTATTTAACCTTTAAGCTTGGGATATAAAAGTCTTTTACTTCTGAGATAATAAACTCGCCATGTCGAAAATATGTATCTTCTATTAAATCGAGGGGAGGGTTATTTATTGTAATTTCAAAATCTTCTCTTATGCCACCTTGAAACACCCGATCAAGTTTTTCTGTATGTAGTAAAACATAAGCTTCTTTTTTGAAGTTATAATAATAAAAATTAAGCTCTACATCTTTGATGCTTTCAAATAGGGGAGATTCAGTAAGTTTTAAGGTATTCTCTAATGTGATAGTTGAGCTAGAGATTTTGCTCTTTGCAAAAGTTTTAAACTCACGAGTTTTATTAAAGTAGAACTCTTTATCAACTTCAGGGTATTTAACCCAAGAAAAGTCATGTTGATTGATTTTGCCCCAAGAGACTCCTGAGAATCGTCCAAGCTTTGCAGCGCTATTAAAAGAGTGTTCTTTTAAAAATAAGTTTCCAACTCGGTACTTAAAGTCTGGATTATCTCTTTGAACTTTTGTATCAAGTCTAAAGTTTGTTTCATCTTCATAATTAATAGTAATATTATAATTTTGAAGAAAATTTATTTTTAACTTTGGGATATTTGCGACATAAGGATCAAGTCCTTTATCTTTTTCTTCAAGGTCAGTAATTAAATCTCCATCACTATCGGTAAGGGGGGATATAGCTTGTGTGTTTTTAACAGCGCCATTTTTGTCTTTATCACTTTTAAATGAACAAGAGCTAAGGGCGAGTAGTATTAATAAAGTTAGGTAATTCATGGTTATTGATCCTTTTGAGCTAAAATACAGCTCATTTGTTTTTTGATTCTTTTGAGTTTTTTTTGCACTGAAATCCTTTTTTTCTCATAAAATGAGATTGATTTTTCAAACTGCGCAATCTTTGATGCAAGAATATGGTTATTAATTTTTTTCATTTTTTATCCTTTGATTAGCGAGACATCTTCTAAGTAATGGGTGATCTCTTTTATTTGCTTTTGCAGGGGCTTATTGGTGATAAGCTCTTTAATACTAATGGTTCCGATTAAATCCATAAGTTCTTCTTTTAAATTTGAGTATCTTTGATTCATTACCGACTCCTACATAAATTTGGGGTATGATTTACTAATGACATTAAGCTGTTGTTTTTCAATGTGTTTTAAGTACTCATCATGTAAGATGAGATTTTTTAGAAATCTCTTTAGTCTTTTCATTTTTCTTTTTCTCCTCAGGTGTTATGGCGTTAAAAACTTTTTTCTCAAACTCAGTTGAGACTTCCTCATAAAGAGGTCTTAGTTCGATGGGAATTTTACATCCACATACAGAAAAATATTGCTGCATCTTTTGCTCCTTCATGTTTATTACTAGTCAAAAACTGTGCCAAAAATGAAAACGAAAAATAAACGCAATATTCAGAGGTTAGGTAGTGGTTTTAAGAGAGGTAAAATCAAAATGATAATTTTCGATTGTCCAAATGATAATTGGGAGAGGGCAGTGAGACTCTAAAAAACTGAATATCAGATCAATTAGAGCGGATTTTACCTACTGGAAAATTATTAAGATCAAAATAAAATATATAGAATGAAACTTATTGTTTTATTTCTATTTTTTATAGGCAATGTTTTTGCTCAGGAAATACTCGATAACTCGGAGACACGATATTTTTTAACTCAAAAAGAGGATTCTCTTATAAGGGTCATGTACTTTCAAGTTGGACTCCCTCTGCCTTTAATAACCCATAAAGGATTTTTAGTGCAAACAATTA
Source organism: uncultured Oligoflexia bacterium (assembly GCA_950061135.1). Classification (GTDB taxonomy): domain Bacteria; phylum Bdellovibrionota; class Bacteriovoracia; order Bacteriovoracales; family Bacteriovoracaceae; genus CATLVU01. The sequence goes on along the minus strand of CATLVU010000015.1, from coordinate 2,579 downwards.
AAGATAATTCATCTTTGAGCTATAAAAAGAAAGTTGCTAAAAATTCGTTGATTAAATTTAGATTGCCTGCTGGAACCCCACTTGATTTAGAAACAAAATGGGTTGATAAGTACGGAAAAGCTCAGATACAAAGCATAGAAGAGGACTCAAAAGCAGTTGTGTTAACTCCAAAGTTTCCAGAGTTTAGCTTTGAAAATATGGAGAATGACTCATCAAAATAGCATTGATTCTTTTTTCATTTTTTCTTTCAAGCTTTTGCTTTGCAGAAGATATTAAGCAAGAGATTTCATGGCCTTCAATCGAAGGTGCTTCTAAGTATAGAATAGAAGTTGCTCCAAAAGATGATTTTAAAAATAGCATTGACGTTTTAACAAAAGAACCTCGCGCTGTTTTTAATCTAAAGACAGCTGGAACATATTATTGGCGAATATACTATTATCACGAAAAGTATAAACAATGGAGTCCTCCAAGTAACCCTGGCAAATTATCTGTCAAAGCATCAGGCTTACGTGTTCTTTTTCCAAAAGAAAAAATCAGCACAACAAAAGATTCAAAGATTAATATTAAATGGGACGGTTCAGCATTTTATAAATACTTCAAGGTAACAATTGTGTCTCCTGATAAGAAGATTTCGGAGAAGAAAATTAAGAGCAAGAATTTTGAGCTAAGTTTTAATAAGCAAGGTGATTATTATGTGGTCATTGAGGCATTTGATCGCAGAGGAAAAAGAGTATCAAAAAAACAAAGAAAAATATCCTATATGGCCAATACACGTAAACAGTATCAATTTCTTGCTAGAAAATCTCAAAAGATAAAACCACGCAAGCATAGTTTAAGTTCATTTGCTACAACCTCATTTGGCCTTTTTTCAGAGACTTTCGGGGATGGAGCAAGTGCTACAGCAGAACAAAATTCTCCGTACACAATAGGATTATCTTATAATTATAATATGAATGAAGATTACCAAGTATCTTCGAGTCTTTATCTCTCATATCTTACTGCAACTTTTACAGGAAGCAGCGAAGAGGAAGTTGATATTCCTCCAGAGTATGGGGTAACTTCCTATCTTGATTTAAAAAAACATCGGTTTGCAAATTGGACTCCATATTTAGGAGTTGATATTGAAAGATTTTCAACTTTTAACAGCGATGAAAGAGAGCTTGGAGAAAAACTCTCAACAAGGGAGCATCAGCTAATTTATGGAACATTTGGTGCATCAGCAAATTTTAATGTTTTAAGGCAAAACTTTTTTATAAAATCCAGCCTTTCTTATAGCTTACTTACGCAGTCTTCAAGAAAGTCGATTGTGGATGATAGCGATTTTGAAGGAATAAAGGGAATCTTTTTTATTGCGACTCCAGTATATAAGAGTTGGAGTGCTCATTTTCTTTTTAAACAGCATTTAATGAATGGCCCAACAGATCTTAGTATTACTCGATATGGTTTTGGTGTCGGATATAAATTCTTTTGAAGTTTAAGAGGTCACAAGTAATTCCTGTGACCTTTAAGAATTAATATTACATATATGCAGGTTTATAATAGTCGTATTGAGATTTTTCTCTATAAGAAAGAGAGCGTACATATAACATCGTGGTCTCTATAAAGACGTGCCCGAGCTGATTTTTGATAAGAACTATGTTTGCTCCTCTTTGTAGGAGGTTGCTCGCTAGGCTGTGACGAAATTTGTGAGGATATACTCTTTTTTCAATTCCTGCTTTCATTGCTAAAATTTTAACGTGTTTTCTCAGATCAGCAGAGGCCAATTTATTTCCTTTTTGTAGGGTTGTGAATAGGCATTCATTATCTTCTCTTGGGTAATGTTTTAAATATTCTATAAGAACGTTCGTACACTCTGATGAAATATTTGTGATTCTTTCCTTGAAGTTTTTTCCATGTGTAACAGTGATCTCATTATTACCAAGATCAACGTCTTTAACTTTGAGATTACAAAATTCTACATTTCTGATTCCGCTATAGGCGAGTAGGGTAATCATTGCTTTTTTTCTGATACATATATTAGATGCGGCTATGATTCTTGTAATTTCAGCTTCAGTTAAAAAGTCTTTTAATATTCTTTGTGGTTTTCTAGGTCTGGAGAGAGTGATGGGCTGACCTTTATATTCGAGGTATCGCTCGATCGCTATCATGGTGTTGGTGATATGCGAGTAGCTAAACTTTTTTTTCATCCAAACAATATGCTCAATAACATCGTCGTATTTTGGAATAAATTTCTCCATCCTTCTGAGTGCAATACTTAGTGATCTTGAATAGCCTCTTGCTGTTAGTAAGGAAACATGCTTGTTCGTTACAAGGTAGTTTTCAAATTTAATCATTGATTTGTTCACTTTTGTCTTGTCCATTTTTATCTCCAATGGTTCATAAAAGCATAATCGCTTTTAACTTTATTTAACGCGAAGTGGAATTTGTAACGAATTTTTGATGTAAGAAAATTATTGGCCCATAATCCATTGATTTTTAGTTTCAAAAAAGTAACGCGATTGTTTTTTTGTAACGGTAAAACACATAAAATTGCTCATTTTCCAAGTGGAAGTAGCATTCTCCGTGACCAAAAACAACAC
>CATLVU010000014.1 GCA_950061135.1 uncultured Oligoflexia bacterium | reverse complement strand
ATCCCATTTGTTGTAATAGGTTGGGTTATTGCTCTTTATCATAACTTATTACATTACAAAATTATTCCTGAAAGTGCTTCTCCTTGTATGCAGGGAGTATCATGCGCAACTGTTTATATAAAGCTAGCTGGTTTTTTAACGATACCTATGATGTCACTGATTAGCTTTACACTTTTAATCTTTTTACTCGTAATACAAAGGAAATTCTATGCTAAATAAAACACAGAAAATTATTATTGCTACCGCTGTCGTTCTTATTGGTGCTTTTATTGGAGGAACGATTGCTTACAAATCTGAGCAAACGAAGCAAGCAAGTTTTATCGCCACTGAAAATAGTGAACGTTTTGTAAGAGATTATTCTCCTCGTTATGGAGCAAAAGATGCAAAAGTCTTTTTAGTAGAGTTTCTTGATCCTGAATGTGAAAGTTGCCGTGCATTTTATCCTCGTATAAAAAATTTATTGGCCGAGTTTCCAGGGAAAGTTCAGTTAGTAATTCGATATGCGCCTTTTCATGGAAATTCTAAAATTGCAATTGCTGCATTGGAAGCAGCCAGGGCCCAAGGAAAATACTGGGAAGCTTTAGAGCTATTATTTCATTATCAACCACAATGGGGAAGCCATCACAACCCAAAACCTGAGCTTATTTTTGAATATCTTCCTAAAATAGGACTGGATATGGGGAAATTAAACTTAGATATGAAGGACCCTCAAATTCAAAAAATTATAGAGCAAGACTCTGAAGATCTTCGCGCATTAAATGTTAGGGGAACACCAAGCTTCTATGTTAATGGAAGGACACCTGAAAAATTTGGGATGGAACCTCTTCGTGAATTAATTAAAGAAGAAATAAAGAAACATTACGGTAATTAAATGGATCCGCTTACCCAAGGTGTTTTAGGTTCTAGCGTAACTCAAACTACTGCATCAAAAAAAGAAATTACTTTGGCCACTATAATGGGTTGTCTAGGAGGCATGGCCGCGGATTTAGATATTTTTATTCGTTCCTCAAGCGACCCTCTTTTATATATTGAGTTTCATCGGCATTTTACACATTCACTTTTTTTTATTCCTATTGGTGGTGCAATCATTTCTTTTTTGCTTTGGATTAGTTGTCTAAGAAAAAGACCTTTTAAGAAAATCTATAAATATACAACTATAGGCTATGCAACTCATGCGCTCTTAGATGGATGTACTAGTTATGGAACTTTACTTTTATGGCCTATATCAGATCACCGTTTTGCTTGGGATAGTATTTCTATAATTGATCCATTGGTTACGATACCTTTACTTTTAGGGACTTTATTAACAGTTTATTTAAAAAATAAAAAATGGGCGTATTTTTCTTTGAGCTTTGTTGCTTTATACTTCGTTTTTGGTTTCGTTCAAAATAATCGCGTAAAAGAACAAGTTTATGTCTTAGCAAAAAAGAGAGGGCATCAAATTGAAAGGGTAAGAGTGACTCCTTCTTTGGCCAACTTAATTGTTTGGAGGACTTTTTATCAATATGAAGAAGATTTTTATGTTGATAGTATTCGAATGAACTTTTTAGGCACATCTAAAGTCTTTGAGGGCGGAAAGGTTAGGCGTTTTAATTTTGAAAAAATTTTAAATGAAGTCTCTCGTGAAAGTTTTTTGTATAAAGATTTAAAACGTTTTTCTTGGTTTGCTGATGAATGGTTAATTACGCATCCTAATAATGCTAATTTAATAATGGACTTAAGATATTCCAGTTTACCAAGCTCATTAAAGCCGCTATGGGGAATCGAGTTACCTGTGGAGCCGGAACTGGGACATGCAAAATATAAGGTTTTTCCAAGAAATATTAATTCAGAAACGTTGAAGGACTTCCTAAAATTTTTTGATTAAGCTTGGTCTCTGATTTGTAATACTTGAGCGGCAATACTAATCGCAATCTCAGGAGGAGTATTATTTCCTATTGGCAATCCTAGCGGAGAATGCAAATTTTCAACATCGGATTTTTCAATTCCTGCTTCAATTAACTCTCTTTTAATTTTAGTTGCTTTTACCTTTGATCCTATAACCCCAATCATAGAATATTTTTTAAACTCTTTGAAAGCTTCAACAAGTACTGGAACATCAAAAGCATGCCCTTTCGTCATGCACAGTATAAAGCTTTTTTCAGGAAGTAAGCTTACTATTTCTTTAGGATGTTCAAGGCAATGAGTTTGAATATTAAACTTTTTTGGTATTTTATCAAGCCAGTCTTGTCTTGGATCAGCGATAATAATTTTCGCTCTCCAGTTTTGAATAACTCTACATAATTCTTGTGAAATATGGCCTGCTCCAAATATGGCGATGGTCATAGAGTCATTCTTTTGAAAATCAAAAAAAATGCTGACTTCACCTCCACATGACATTCCAATATCTGTTTGAAGATTCCAGCTTTGAAGTTGTGATTTTAAATTATCTTCAATGATCTTTTGAGCATATCTAATACAATGGGCTTCAATTTTTCCACCACCGATAGTACCCCAGAAAAGTCCATTTGAAGTGATAATCATTTTCGCTCCAACTTCTTGTGGAGCACTACCTTTTATATCGGTAAGAGTGACAATAACATAAGAGGCGTTGTTTGCTTCAAGCTCCTCAATTTTCTTATAGAGTTCTATCATTTTGAGTATTCCTCTAGGAGCATTAAGACCTGTTCTTGGGTTGCTGGTAGACTCATGGGTATAACTTCTTGAGACTTTGAGTGAAGCGCATCTTTAACAGCTGTCCAAACTGAAATTCCTAAAAGCAGAGGAGGCTCACCAACTGCTTTAGAGGCCCTTACGTTTTTTTGATTGAGATTGTTCTCTATTAAAGTACAGTTAAACTCTCTTGGTATATCGTGAATACTAGGTATTTTATATGTGCTAGGAGAGTGAGAAATTAACAGGCCGTCTTTATAAAAAAGATTTTCAGTTGTTACCCAGCCCTGGCCTTGAATAAAAGCACCTGTGACTTGGCCCTGATCAATTCCGTGATTAATAGGTCGCCCAAGATCCATAAAAATATCGGTTCGAAGAACTTTTACTTCTCCTGTAAATTTATCAATTGAAACCTCAGTGGCGGCTACGCCATTTGTAAAATAAAAAAATGGCCTACCTGTTCCCGTCTCTTTATTGTAGTGAATACCTGGGTATCTAAAAAAACCTTGAGCAGTTAAGGGAACTCTATTTAGATAGGCCTCAAGAATTAAATCACTAAAAGAAATTTTATTATTAGGAATACTTTCTTGGTAAATATAACCATCTTTAAAAACGATATCTTTAATGTCAGATATAGCTGAAATATCAATTTCGGGAGCAGTTCCTGCACCTGCAACAGCTTTCCCTCGAAGCTCCTGTGGCCTATTAAGAACTGCATAGGCGGTTTTTGCCAAGTTCTCTTTTAAAGTTTGTGCGGCACTTAGAGCGGCTTGTCCATTAATGTCAGATCCACTTGAAGCAGCAGTCGCTGATGTATTAGGATTTTTTTCAGTTGATGTTGGCATAACACGAATATCATTAATTGGAATAGAGAAACATTCACTGACTATTTGAGCTATCTTAGTATTTACACCTTGGCCCATTTCAGTTGCGCCTGTAGATACTTGTATGGTTCCATCCATATGTATATTGACAAGAGCATTACCTTGGTTGAGAAACCTCGTCGTAAAAGAAATTCCAAACTTTACAGCAGTTGCGGAAAGTCCTCTTATTGTTGAATGATTTTCATTATTATGTTTTTGAACTCTCTTTCTCCATTCATGATAGTGAGAGCTTTTTTCTACTTTTTCAAAAAGTTCAGGTAAAACTTCGTCATCTATTTCTTGGCCATAGTGAGTAGTGTCTCCTGAATGATAAAGGTTAATTTTTCGGACTTCAAAAGAATCTTTATTCAAATACTTTGCAATATCCTCAATAATATTCTCTATTGTGACAACTCCCTTTGGACCGCCAAAACCTCTAAAGGCAGTGTTGGGGGGAGTATTGGTTTTGCAAACAAGTCCTTGAACAGAAAAGTTTGGAATATGATAAGCATTATCAAGATGAAGCATTGCTCTTTCCATGATCGCTGTGGAAAGATCTGCATAAGCACCACCATCTGAATAAAGATCAGCTTTAAGTGCTAGGATTTTACCTTTCTCGTCAAATCCAACTTCGTAAAAGTTTTGAAAAGGGTTTCTTTTACCCGTCATAATCATATCGTCATCTTTAGTTAAGATAAGGCGGGCTGGGCGGTTAAGTTTATGTGCAACGAGAGCTGTGAAAACAGAGAAGGGAGCTGCTTGAGATTCTTTGCCTCCGAAAGCTCCTCCCATTCTTTTAACAACACAGACCACTTGATGCTGTTTTAGTCCTAATGCTTCTGCTACAAGGTGTTGAACCTCTGTGGGATGTTGAGACGAAGCATGAATTTCAATTTGTCCATCCTCTTTTGGGTAAGCAATCGAAGCTTGAGATTCAAGATAGAAATGATCTTGCCCTGCTATCTTCATTACTCCTTTCAGCTTATGAGGACAATCCTTTAGAGCTTTCTCAGGTTCACCTTTTTTTATAGCTCGTTGAGGGCCTATAAAGTTTTTTGTCGTTATCGCTTCTTCAATGGTATAAGTAGACTTAAGTGTTTCAATCTCAATATTTATTTTTTGTTTGGCTTCAATTAAGTTGTGTTTGCTTTCACTGGCGATAATAGCAATTGGTTCTCCGACAAATTGCACTTTGTCTTCAGCTAAGAATGGTTGATCATGAAAAATACTTCCCCAAAGATTATGTTTAAGATCATTGGCAGTATAAATAGCAATGACACCGTCGACTTTCATCGCCTCACTAGTATCTAGGTTTGTGATTTTCCCATGAGAAACAGGGGAGTAGAAAACATCGACATAAACTTCACCTTGAACAAATGGCCTATCATCTATGTATTCTGCATCGCCTGTAACATGGGCAACTGCTGAATCATGAGGTGTCACTTTCATGGCCAATTCTCCTGGATGAATTTTTCAAATAGTTTTTTTCCTACAACAATTCTAAAATCTTTAGTACCTCTGACATCAGAGATAGGAGCGATATTATCTTCGATAAGTTTTATATTTGCTTCTTTTGCTAAATCTTGAATTTTAAGGCCTTGAAAACTTTTTTCAACGGTTTGTAATCTTTTAGTCGTTGGCCCCACACCTCCGTAAGTGATTTTTGCATTTGTGATTATGTCCTGGCTCATTTCAAAAGCGAAAGCGGCATTGACACACGAGATATCTAAATCTCTTCTTTGAGATACTTTATAAAAACCAAGTTTTGTATTTGAATTTGGTATTTCAAAACTCACAGAATAAATAATTTCATCCTGTAAAAGATCAAATTTTTTATAGTCCTTGTAAAAGTTCTTTAAAGGAACAACGCGTTTACCTTGCGATCCCATCAATGTTAGTTCAGCATCTAAACTCATCAAAGTTGGTGTCGAATCTGCAATAGGGGAACCATTTGCAAGATTACCAACGACAGTCGCTGTGTTTTTTATTTGCGGAGAGGCAAAGATATGGAAAAAATCATTTAGCTTTGGTACTTCTTTCTCTATTAACTCTTGAAATTGATGTAGAGTTACTTTTGCGCCAAATGATATTTTATTATTCTCTTTTTTGATTTCGTAGAGCTCTTTAATTAAGTGAAGGCTTAATTTTTTTGACTCGAGTTTTCTTCCTTTGTTAATTTGAACTCCCAAGTCCGTAGCGCCTGAGAAAATACGAACATTTTGCGTCGAGGCTAAATAGTCTACAGCTTCTTGGATTGTAAGTGGGGCATATACTGATTGTGCTTGGGATTCAATTAATAATGGCGATGAAGTTTTTTCTTTAATTTTTTTGGTAAGTTCTTCCCAATTATAAAGTTCTGAAACTTTAGAATGTTTGTTTTCATCGACATCCTGAGCTGCTTCTATAATAGGCTTATAACCAGTACAGCGACAAAGGTTACCAGTAAGATAATTTTTTATATTCTGACAGCTAGGCTTTGACTTTTGTTCATACATATTAGTAATGGCCATAACAAAACCTGGAGTACAAAATCCACATTGTCCTCCGAAGTTTCTAACCATGGAGTCTTGAACTTCATTGATACTGTTATCTTTATTCAGGCCTTCAACAGTTACGATATGCATCCCATCTGCTAAAAAGCCAGTTAGTATACAAGAGTTTATCGCCTTAAACTTAAGATCATTATTGTTGATTGTGTTTGCAATCATCACAGTACAGGCACCGCAGTCTCCTTCAGCGCAAACCACTTTTGTTCCTGTTTTTCTTTGTTGATATCTCAAAATATCACTTAAGGGGAGAAAAACATCTTCATTTTTCAGTTCTATGAGTTTTCCGTTTAACGTAAAAAAAACACTCGTTCTCAATTTTATCTCCAGACTGTGATTGCAAGGCCTGCAATTGCTAAAAAGGCGCCGATAATTCTTTTAGGACTAATTGGAATTGCTTCCATGTAATAATCCCAGAAGAGACTACAAAGCATTTGTCCAACTACAATAGCAAGAAAAACAATGAGTGCTCCTTGCTTTGAAATGGCATAAGGTATTCCTGCTATTAGAGCAAAACCACAAAACGCTGGTATAATATACCACCATTTCCACGTGGCCCAATTAAACTTAGGAATAAAAATATTAGGAAAATATTGAGGAAAACTTGCAGTGATAACGGCAAAGATAATAACAATTAAAAGTAAAATGCTACTGTTAATTGTGACAGCACCAGCTAATCCCCAATCTTGTGTAATTTGTTTATTTAGTCCACCTTGGATGACTGCAATAAAGCCAAGAAATAACGATAAAAGAAAATAAATCATTTTCTGAGAGTAGCAAAAACTTTTATTAATGCCAATCCAGTAGCTCCTTTAGGATCAATGAATTTTAGTAAATACTTATCAAGAGGTAAAAAACGTAGGGCATAAAAAACTACAAAACCCATGGCGATAGGACGTAAAATTTTCCAAACCAGCTGAACACTCATAGGTTCATGGGTGATGAAAAATGTAGCGATTAAAATAATGGGACCTAAAAACCAAGGACTTAGCATATCTTTTAGAACAAATTGAACTTTTTTTGTGATTGTTAATTTTTCTTTGTTTAAAACTAGTGTGGGCCTATAAGATTTAGATAATTGTTCTAGTTTGGACTCATAAACTTGAGATTTTTTACTAAAACTAAAAATAGCTGTTATAAATGCTAAAAGAAGATGAGCGGATCCCATTAGTATGACTCCCCATAAAAGATGCTCATGAGTAATTGGTATTATTTGTTGAAGCTTTTTTAAATAATATTGTCCTACTTCAATAAGAGAATTCCCGAAGACCAGATAATAAATTAAAAAAGGTTGTATTGTCGTCCACAGAGACATTAAGCAAATTCCTAAAATAGTTCCTGCTCTCCCAGTTAGTAGACGATAACCAAAGCTAAAAAGAAAACCTTGCATTGAGATTGCCAGCATTGGGGTGAGTCTTTTACCAGCAGGAGAAAATGATTTCATAAGGGCGACAATCGTTGAAACTTGTAATGTGACTTTAGATTTTTGAGCTTCACTTCCTTTTTGATTTTGTGCTGCTTTACTAAGGATAAAGCCTTGGTTTAATGATAAGAAATGTCCTGAAAAGGGAATACGATAGGCATGTAATATACTTCCCAGCCCTGTCTCCATTCCAATTCCTAAAAGAGTGTATTTTATTAAAACTTCATCTTTAGTTTGCACCATAATTATATTTGAAAATTTTCTTTTAGTTTCTGTATTGAGATTTTAATAGCTTCTTTAGAGAATATAAAAGCCGTAGCATGTCCCCACCAATCAATACTATGAAGAGATGCCTTGCCGCCTTTTCTTCTTAATTTATCTTGGAAAGAAGCTGACTGAGAATGTTCGACAAGGATATCTTGTTTGGCATGATATAGATGAAAAGGGGGAGCGTCTTTGTGAATATGGTTAACAGGAGATGCTTCAAAGTACTCGCTAGGTAGTTCATCTCTATATTTACCAAGATATTTTATGATAATTGGAGACTTAGGATACCAATTTAAGTCATAGGGCGCACCACCAGACACTACGTAACGTATTTTTGTAGGGTTTTTTAAAGCATAATAGCTAACAATATGACCTCCTGATGAATAACCCCAAAGGGCAATGTTCTCTGAGGTGAAATTGTATTTTCTTTTCATAAAATCGATAGCATCGGCAAGGTTTTTTATTGGTGTAGGATGTTTATACTTTGGTGCTAGTTGATAGTTAATATTAAAAACATTGAATCCATTTGTCGCAAGGGATTTGGCAATATGATTCATGTCTTCTTTATCTCGGCCGCTCCATCCACCACCATGAACAAGAATTACTAACGGTGCATTTTGCTTTTTTACTTGGTACAAATCACCTTGAAGCCTTATATCGTTTTTTATCTTAGTGTAGGGAAGATTCTTTTTTACTTGATATTTATTGTCGCCTTTGTAAGTTGCACAAGATTGAATAAGTGAAATCGTGGTACTTAGTATGAGTAATTTTACGGACATGTACTTCCTTTTTTTATTTATTAAAAGCGATATTTTAAGCTTTGACAAATAAGAAGAGTCTGCGAGTCAGTTATTAGGATTTTGTTGAATTTTAACCGATAAATTTAGGTGAAATTAATATTAGGATTTTTCTTTATTTCTTTATCTGCATGGGGAGTTAATCATCAACTTCCGCTAGTGCTAGATCTAACAATTGATACTTCTGATATCTTATTACACTCTGCAGAGGGCAGACCAATATTAGATGGTGATTTTAGACTAAAGGATAATAATACAACTGATTTGATGCTGGAGTTAGGTCAACTTCATGAACAAATAAGAGAAATTGAAGCCGAAAGAAAGATCGAACCAGATTGTGATCCGGAAGAAGTAGAGGAAATTGATATTCAAAACAGTAAAATGGATTATCAGATTTATTTAACTTACGAGACAGATAATTTATTAAATGATTCAAAAAAAGCTCAAAGGTTCTTTGTAAAGGACCGCTATGAATATGCTCTGTCAGATTATTATAATGCTAATAAAGAAAATCTAACTGAAGATGAAAGGTACCGAATTAGTCAAATTGGTAGTTATGAAAGATTACGAGAACTCTATCTTCAAAAAAACCCAAATATAAATTTAGATGATTTGGCCATTAGCGAGATTGATCAAAGGCTTAGAGATTTCGCAAAAAATCATGCGAATATAGAAGTATCTCAAAGATCTTTATACAGTAATATTGCTTTTGAAAAACTTGTTCGGGGTTCAGCCACAGCTAAAACAGATGAGGAATTACTGGCCCCTTTAGCAGAAATTAAAAATGACCTGAGCTTTGAAGAAAAATATGACTTAGTCGCTCATGCCGGTGCTCATTTTAATGAAGTATATAGTTACGATAGGCTAAATGAAATAGGAGATGCTGGCAGAGGGAAAGTTTCTGTACTTGAAATGTTTAGTTCGGTACGGACTGGCGATGCAGCGGGAGTTTGTAGAGACAATGCCGTTGCACAGACTAGAATGCTAGAAGAGTTAGGTATTGATTCAATAGTAGTAGGGTATAAAACAGCGACTAATGCACATGCAACAGTTTTGGCAGTTAATCCTGACAACAATCAAGAAGTTGTAAAAATTGATTGGAGATATGTAAATCGAGAGAGTGACCGTGCAGGTGCAGACGCTCTTGTTCAGGCCAGTGGAGCTCCTGATGTCGGACTTAAATATAATCTTTATGATTCAAGAGGAAACCCTATTCAGTCTGTAAGTACTGAGCAAGGGAAGATTATTAGATCAGCTTTAAATATGCGAAGTGCTAATAGATTTGAAAGGCCTGTTCAGATAAATAAAGCACAGCTTGATCTTGGAAGATTATCAGGAAATATTACAACAGGCACAACAACCAGAGGAACAGATGTTGTCGCTTTTGCTGGAAATATAACTGCCTTAGAAGGAAATAATGGAAGGTTGAAATTAGGAGCAGCATATCAGCAAATCTCGGGGGAAATGATTTGGTAAAATTTGATAGTTCTGCCGTCACGCTAGGAATTGATGCCTTGGTCAAACAAAGCTATATGTATCAAACACCTAAGGAGCAAATTAATTTATCAGCAGGGATTAGTGGTCAAGGAGTTGGTTCTGTATTTCTGGAAGGTCAAACACAATCCAAAGCTTCGGGAAGAACTCGTTCTCAAGATGGAGTTCAGTTTGATGGAAGTTTGGACACTCAAATTTTTGGAGAGGTCGCTTACGAAGAAGGCCCTCATCGAGTTGCTGCAAGTGTAGAAGCATCTCAATATTTAGACGTAAAAAATGTACAAGAAAGTTCAATGGAAAATATTTCTCAAGGTAAAGGGATGAGTTTTGTCACCAATACAGTAGATGTTGGTACAAAGTATAGCTATATAGACGAGAATAGGGAGTTAATAATTAACTCAGGAGTTTTATTATCTTCTATCACAGATACTCGATATATTGGCGCAACTTATGCTGATCAAAAAAATACTTTTTCTGCGCAATATCGCAGACCAGAGCGAACTGTCACCTATGTCCCTCATGGAACGGAGGCGATTGATCTTCAATATAATAGAAGGCTGGGAAGAGGCTTTTCTCTTTCAGTTACTGGTTCTTACGATGAAGTTACAGGCTCTTCCCTATACACTGGAATAGAGTACCTTTTTAATTCAAATCGCTAATTAGCAATTATAGTGCATCCTTCTGATTTTGTGATGATTACTATAACGAGAATCTTTAGCATTTGTTCCTTTTAGAGAATAAGCTTTATTTTTGTAATATCTTTTTTTTCTATATTTTTTGTTTTGATATTTTCTTTTTTGTTTCCGTGATTTTTTGTGATTAGTAAACTCTTGAGATATAAAAGACTCATTTATATTAATCAATTGCAGTCGACGTGAATGGTTTAAAAGTACGTAACAAACACTATAAACTAGTGTTAAATATAAATATTTCATGAACACTCCTAAATGTAGAAAAAGGTAAAAAGAGGAATTAAATAAATGTGTTCATGATAATCACCTATGATGTGAAAATTAGTGGATAAAAGAAATATGGACGGTAGATTATCTATTCATGATAGTGAAATTATAACATAATTAATGGTTTTGTACTAGTTATGAAACTAACTTAAAAATATTCTAAAAAATACTAGTCAATGATTTAAAAAATCTTTTAAAATTTGTTTAACCAAGGAAGGATAGATGAATACTAGAAAAGTTCTGGGGCTTTTTGCTCTGTTATTTTGTATTGCGTGTACAGATAAACCTATTAAAACTGTAAAAGTTAATATTTCTTTTGATAAAGCCAAATCAGAGAAAATTTCAAAGCAATCATTAAATAATGACGATCCATACGATGATGAATGGGAAGTTCCGACTCCTAGTAGTGTCTCTGAAATTAATTGTATCGGAATTATGATTAATGATAATTCAGGGGATGCAGGAAAATGTTTATTAGAAGATGGTAGTGAGATTACAGCTACAAAATTTTCTGATTTCTTTGGCTCGGATGGGACCCATTCAGTTGTTTTGAATGTCACAGACGGAGTAGAATTTAATGTTGTGGCACTTAAATCTACTACCGGAAAATGTCCTAGCGCTAAAGATCTCGATGATTTTAAAAGTACTATTTCTCAACCACTACATATTGGTAAAGAAACGATTGATATAACTCCAAGTTCGACTGAAATTGTTTTAACCACAAACTACTCTAAAAGAAAGGGAATTGAAGATTGTCGTGGAATTCCGGGGATACCTGATGATGAAGATGATAGAGGTGGAGATGGTGATGGGCCACAAAGAGATCCTAGATGCGATAACTCATTAAATGCTGCAGGCTATCCCGCAGGAGATGGAACAGCAGCGAGTCCATATTTGATTTGTCATATTTCTCAATTAGAGACGATTAATAATAATTTAAATGCTCATTATGAATTAGGAGATAGAATTGATGGTTTTGAATATCCTTTTGAGCCAATTGGACCTTTTGTTAAAAATACAATGGCCATTGAGCCATTCACTGGAAGCTTAAATGGTAGAGGCTATACAATATATGATTTAACAATCCAGCAAGATTCGAGTGATTTGGCATTATTTAAATACACTCAAGGTGCCTTGATAGAAAACTTGCATTTTGAAAATGTTATAATTAATGCCGGAAACGCAAGCTCTGGCTATCACTATGCAGCAGTCGCAGCTTTTGCAAGTGATACGACTTTTAAAAATATTTCTTTTAATGCAGATATATCAGCAGTTCAATTAGCAGGAGGATTAATTGGTGCTCTACAGGATAGTAATACTTCGACTTCTGGAACAATCATTGAAAATATAAATTTTTCTACAACAATAAATGCTTTACAAGATACTGCCACTTATTATGGGGGCTTGATCGGTAAAATTAATCTCAGTTCTGCACCTGTATCGGTTCAAATTGATGAAGTTGGTGGATATGTAAATATAAATAGTAATCCAGCAACTGCGACTGACACTCCTGCAGGAGGCTTAATAGGAGCAATAGAGATAGACTCTAATACTGGTGTTTCAATCTCAAACACAAATATACATGGCTATATAAATGGCGTTAATGATGTTGGTGGTTTTATTGGAAAAACTTCTCTTATGTCAGGTAGTGGTACTGTTAGTATTTCCGCTTCTTATAATCAAAGTACTGTCCAGGGAGGTGGTTCTAATATTGGCGGGATGATTGGTATGATCGATAATGCGATTTTAAACATTGATAATTCCTTCACTTCTGGGGATGTGATAGGCCCTGCTGCCGATACGACGGGTTTCATATTTGGTTTTGGAGGTGCGACTAGTACTTTAAACAAGCAGAACTTGTATTATCATAATCCTGCAGCTCGGGGCTATGCATGTCAGGGCTCAACTTCAGGTTTAACTATCACTTGTACTGAAGAAGATGTATTCAGTGATTTTTATAGTTCTTCACATCCAGTTTATACTTCAGCGCCATATGAGTGGGACTTTACAAATATTTGGTATATGCCAGGTGGAGTGCTACCAGAACTACAATTTACTAAGGGAGATTTTTAATGAAAAAACTAGTAAGCATAGCTTTTTTATTCTTCTCTTTAAACGGGTTTAGTTCAACGGCAAAAATTGTATTGGCCAAGGGAAAGGTATTCGGAATTAAAGATGGTAAAAGTACACCTTTAAAAAGAGGTGATTCTGTTGCCGAGTATACATCTATAAAAACAGAACCTAAAAGTGTTGCCAGAGTTAAGCTTCCAGATAATTCCAATCTAACAGTTGGGCCTAGAAGTGAAATTCTAATTGAAAAATTTAAAACGAATAAAGATCCATCATTAATTTCAGTTGTTGGTGGAATGGTAAGAAGTTCTGTACCTAAAGAAATAAATCAAGACACTAAAATGCTTATAAAAACTAAGTCTGCTGTTATGGGAATTAGAGGAACTGAATTACAAGTTATTTATAACCCAGTTAATCAAGTAAGTTCGACAATTACTTTTAGTGGTCTGGTTGCCATGGCGGAAGCTCCTCCAAGAGGTAGAATTGCAGATTTTATGAAAAATTTAGCAGCAAGTCCTCATAATATTGGGCCTGGACAAATTTCGACCACAAATATGAAGGCGGGATTTAAAGTTACTCCTCCAACAAAATTATCACCGGTTCAGTTCGAAGCCTTGAAGCGAAATGACACTTTTAAAGAAGCTAAAGTTAAAGTCGCTGATAATTCTAAAAAGATTGTTCCTCCTGGATTAAATACCAAAAAAGCAGCACCAGCCGCAGAAGAAATAGAAAAAAAACTAAATGTAGAAGTAAGCGCTGAGCAAAGTTCAGAAATACAAAACTCAAGTGATGCGCCTAAAAAAGATGCACCTCTAGCCGGAGGATTTGTAGATTTAAAAACAGGCCTATATGTACCACCTCCACCTGGAAGTACCTTTGATGCGAACGCTGGAGTTTATGTTCCTAGCGAAGACCTTGGAAAAATTGATCCTGAAACAGGCGATCTTGTTTTAACTGAGGGAACAGAAATAGCAGATGATGGAACAGTTGTTGATACAGAAACAGGAGAAGCCAAAGAAGGTGTGGCCCAAATTGATCTAGATGTTAAAGAAGATGATTTGGAAATCGCTACTGATGATGAAGGTGCATCTAATGATGAGTCTGAAATTGAGATTGTAGAGGCTGAGCCTGATGTTCTTGATGATCCAGTCCTTGAAGATACAGATGATACTTTTGATGATGAGAGAGAAGTAACGAGTGTAAATGTTAATATTAAGGTTAAACTACAATGAAATATCTATTTATATTTTTAATACCAATTAGTCTTCAAGCTGCGACAACAATGTCAGATGTCGTTACTAGTTATAAAAAAGCAAGCTATTTAGAGACGCTTGATTTAGTAAATAAGCTACCAAAAAAAGAATTCACTAAAGCAGACCCTTATTATATGCGAGGATTAGCTTATTACAGCTTACAGAAATATAAAGAGGCAAATTTAAACTTTAGAAGGGCAATTGGTTTTAAGGAGCATCCAGTTGATACTCATTACTTTTATGCGCAATCTTTATTAGCAATAGGAGAGTCAGAAAAAGCAAAAGAACAATTTAAAAGCTCTTTTAGAAGTAATTACCGTCAACAGTACTCTAAATATTATACTCATTATATTGAAAAAGAGCAGCAACATACCCATAAAGCTTTGGAAGGGTTTGGGCAGATATTTGCAAATGAAAAATTTGACAGAGATGTCAGGCAGCCTGCTCAATATGAATATAGTAAAATTTTATTAAAGAATTTAAATGAAGCTTCGGATAAAAAAGAAGCACTTAAAGTTTATGACGAACTTAAACTTGCCTATAATCTTGATCCTAATTCACAAATAGCAAAGGATATTGAAAAAGATTATTTTAGAATTGATAGTGAATATAAATTAGGTAAAGAAGTTTTTGCCAATGGCATGAGAAAGCCTAAGAAGAACATTTATCTAAACTTTTCTGAGTATTTTTACTATGATTCGAATGTTGCTACTTTATCAGATAACGTCGCAAATTCTCAGCCTACAGATGTTGATTCTTATGTTTCAAGCTCGAAATTAACTGCAAGTTATAGGCATTATTGGAGTCAAAGTCTAACAACTCAACCTATCTTAGGACTTGATTATTTGAAGCATACTAATACTGATTCATCACTTGTTTATTCAAACGATAGTCTTGTTTATAGTATTGATATAAATAATAGTTATAAACACCAATTTTTAGATAAGCCCAGTTCTTTATTATTTGAGTTTGGGTATGATAACACTCAAAAAGATAGAAATGGTGCTAAGGAATTAGAAAATTATGGGAGTAATTCATATTTTTCAATTGGAGAATCTTTGAAGTTTTTTGATATAGGATTTTCAACTATAAAATATAAGTTTAATAATTTTGCTGCATTTTCTGATGCTTTAAATAATGTCTCACATACATTTACTGCAATTCAGTACTGGAATCGTCCAAATAAACATCGTGTAGTATTTAGCTCATTTTTATCAATGACAGATTCAGAAACTGATACAAGTGATACAAATGTTTTAGGTGTTAGTACAAATTATACTATTCCTGATTTATATAAAAAGACTGATATCACAATGGGAATGAAAGTAAGTGCTACTGATCCTATAGAGCAAAGAGAGACACGTGGTCTTGAGACATTACTAAGTCCATCAGTTGAATTAATGAGAAACTTTAGAAAACTGGTTGGAAATACAGATGTATTTGTTTCAGGAAAATATGCCTATAAATTAAATAGTTCTGAAGACGAAGAAAATTATGGGTATTCAAAACATGAACTTGGACTTAAAGCAAAAGTACAATTTTAAAAATATTGTTGTTCTGACTGGAGCAGGGATTTCTGCTGAATCCGGAATTAAAACATTTCGTGATCAAAACGGCCTTTGGGAAGGTCATAATATTACAGATGTCGCTTCGCCATTTGGCTTTGAGAAAAACCCATCTCTTGTTCATGAGTTTTATAACCTAAGAAGAGAGCAATTATTTGAAGTTTCTCCAAACCCAGCTCATCTAGCATTAGAAAAATTAGAAAGAAATTGTGATAGTTTTCATCTTATTACTCAAAATGTTGATGATCTTCATGAGCGTGCGGGTTCAAAAAAAATTTACCATATGCATGGAGAGCTTAGAAAAATAAAAAATATTCAAACAGGAGAAGTTAAATATTTTGAGGAGCAGGTACCACCAAAAGATTATATACTTTGGCGTCCTGATATTGTTTGGTTTGGTGAGCAAGTAAAATATATGGACGAGATAATAAGTTGTACATCAAGTTGTGACTTATTTATCTGCATTGGAACGAGTAATAATGTATATCCTGCAGCAGGGCTTGTTCATAATGCAAAGAAAAATAGCGCAGTGTGCATAGAGTTAAACCTAGAAGAAACTCAATTATCAAGCCTCTACGATCACAACATTTATGGCGCTGCAAGTGAGGTTGTTCCCAAAATTGTGGCGCAGTTAACTGTATAAAATAAACAATTAGATTCGCATATTTGGGAAAAAATTGTAATTCATCCCTATGCGTATTTTTATTTTATCCCTAGTAGTAATCTTTTTATCTTTTAATGCTCTTTCACATGAGTGTAGAGTGGAGTTTCCTTATAAACAAAATTGGCTTGGCGCCGATGCAGCCTATTCTGTAAAATTAGGTGATGACAAAACTTTATGGCTTTTTGGGGATACATTTCTCGGACAAAAAAATAGAAGCTTTGATAAGTTTCTCTCAAATTCAATTGCTATTTCTAATTGCCGTGGCCAAATTGATTATTTTTATGGAGATAATCATTCTGATTTCTTTATTCATCCAGAATATAATAAAGGGTATAAGTATTGGCCTAAAGCAGGCTTTATCTACAAAAATACACTTTATATTAATCTGTTAGAAGTCAAAATTGACGCTTCAGGAGCTTTAGGGTTTAAAGAAACTGCAACAGTTATGGCCCAAATTGAAAACTATAATATCAATCCAACAAAATGGAAAATCACCTATCAACCTATGACTCGCAATGAGTACTTATTCCCAGGTACAGAAATCATAGTAGAAAAAAACGAGGTTTATTCTTTTGCAACATTAGTTCAGGAAAAAATTTCTGTATTAGATGATGCTAAACTTATAAGACCGATTGTTGCCTTAAAGCTAAATCTTGAAAATTATACATTTAAATACTTAGATAAAAAAAATAGATGGAGAGCATTTAAGAGAAAAGAGCAAATCAAAGATGCAAAAATTTTATTTGAAAGTGCAAATACTGAGATGTCAGTACATTATTCTCATACCAATAAAGAATGGATAGCAATATATTCTCATGCTAGTTTAGCTAAGAATTCGATTGTAAAACGTACTTCTAAAAGTTTACTCGGGTTTTGGAGCGAAGAGATGAAGATTTATGATTATCCTGAAACCTCTAAGGATATTTTTTGTTATGCTGGTAAGGCACATAGTAAGTTGAGCAGTGATCAATCATTATTGATCACTTATGTTTGTAATGCATTTACAGTTGATGAAATTCTTTCAAACTTTAATATCTACAGACCACAAGTATTTTATTTAGATATCTAAGCAATGAATTTTGGTGCAGGTATTTTTGAACTTAAAGATGACTCTTATCGATTTGATCTTTCTACTTTTCCTAACAAGTTAACTAAACATAATCTTATTTTTCTTGGACTTCCCCAGTGGAGAGAGCCTCGTTGGAAAGGCAGTTTTTATAGCAAGGATTGTACATCTCAAAATTTTTTGAATGAATATTCTCAAAGGTTAAATTGCGTTGAAGTTTCTTCAACCTTCTATTCTCCTGTATCTATTGAAACAATTAAAAGTTGGAAACAACAAGTTGGACAAGGTTTTAGATTTCTACCCAAATGGCCTAAGCTTATAACTCATGATCAGCACTTAAAATATTGCGATGATGAAATTAAAAATTTTTGTAATATTCTTGAAGTATTTGATGAGAACTTAGGAACAAGTCTATTACAATTGCCTCCAAAGTTTTCAGTTGAATTTAAAAATGATCTATTCTACTTTTTACAAAAACTTCCAAATAACTTTAAAATTGCGATCGAGTTTAGACATTCTTCTTGGTTTGAAAACAATAGGTTATATAAAAAGCTTGAAAACTATTTTTTAAAAGAAAATATCTCTACAGTAATTAGTGATACCCCTAACCGAAGAGATTTATGTCATTATAGTTTTACGGGATCAAATCAGGTCATACGATTTCTAAGTGACGAACACGATAGTACTGATCAAAAAAGATTAGAAATATGGAAAGACTTTTTAAGTCGTAATGAGCTTGAGAATTCGTACTTTATTCTACATAGGCCAGATAATATTAATACGGCTGAATTGATCAAGTACTTCTCTTATGAAACATATTCACAAATCCAAGTTTTGAGTCAAAATAAGCAGCTGGATTTGATCTAAATACTTGATTTCTCGAAGCGCTATACCTAAGACTTGTACCTAAGTGACCGATAAGACTTAGGATGTATAAATTTACTTTATCTATATTAATTTTAGTCTTTGCCAGCAAGTTATTTGCAAATACTGAACCCAATATTTTAAATCTAAAAACTCTTAATTCACTTAAGATTTTACAAAAATGTCAAAAAGAGTATGAAAACTCAAATAGTGGTTTTATTGCTAGTGTTTTTTCATCTGAAAGAAATATTGTAAATGGTATTGCTGACAGTTTTTCTACTTGTGTTAGGGAACTTGCAAATGAACAAGATATTGCTATCAATGAGCTTGAAGATAATATTGAGGGTATAGATGAATATATTGTTCCGAGAGATATTTTAAATGATTCGATAAAGTCACAGTTAAAATCAACTCTTGGGGCAATTTTATTATCCCATCTCCAATATAAAAATGAATTAGGTCCTTTTGAGCTTGATAGCTTCTTTAGTAAATACCCAAATTTAAAAGCAAATAAAACATATCGTGAGATAATTACTCAAGAGTTTGAAAGTTTTAGTAGGCCGCAATCGATTAATTATATTAATCGTAATTTAGCGTCTAGCAATGAGGAAATTAAAAATCAGTTTCAAGATTTTGCTGTAAGAATTAATAATCTATGCTCTCATATAAAAGCAGAATATCTACAATCAGATATTGAAAAGGGAACGATTCTAAACTCAGATCAGGAAGAGAGTTTTTATGCAAGTTCTCAAGAAAAGTTAAATTTAATGTATCAAGAATTTATGCAAACTAATCCTCATGCAAAACTTCTGATGACAGAAGAAATAAGAGATAATTTTCTTAACTTTAATTCACAAAGTGCTGAAAAGTGTGCTGAAGGTGACTATCAAAGACGTATAGGCCCAATTGGGAGAGCTGCAGCTAAAAGTGGCAATAGAAAAGTTGAAGATCATCTTTTTACACCTGATTTAAATATTGAAAATATAAAAAGTGCTCAAAAAGATTATAAAAAAATGTTGAACAGTGACTTAGAGTCCGTTAATCAGCGTAGTGAATCATTAAGCAGTAATGACTCTGATAAAATACAAGAAGAGCTCAAAGATCTTTTGAAGTATAGACCTCATTTAATAGGAGATTATTTACAGCAAAAAGATCTAAACAATCATGAGGGGGTAGCTAATTATCTTTGTAGTGAAATACTAAAAATTTATTCTAATGATGAATTATGGAACATCGCTGAAATAGGAATCGGAACTGCGGCTCTTATTGGTGCTGTCGCTGTTAATCTTATTCCAGGGGTAGGGCAAGCTGTATCTGGTACAATAATTTCGAACGTTTTGACATTAGGAGGGGCCAGTGTGGTTGCTTTTGAAAGTGGAGCTGCCTATCGAAGATATGCAGAAGGAAAAGATATTGAAAATATAACATCGACTAACTTGGCCAAAAATGAAATTTCAGTAGAAGCTTCAAGTACCGAACTTAACCGAGCACAAACTCAATATCAATGGGCCATATTTGATGGTGTTGCCAGTCTTGCAGGTGGAGGCATCATTTCAAAAGGAAGGAAACTCGTCCCCCAAAGAAGTTCTTATCCCACTAATTTTGTCGCGGCTGCTGATAATCAATTACCAGAAACGAGAGCATTAAATATTGCTATTGATGAAACAAAGAGGGTTAACTTTTTTAATAAAGATACTGAAGATTTAGAAAGAGTCGATATCTTGAAAAGACTTGGTGCTTCAGCAGATGATATAGAAAGACTTAAAGCAGCTAATTTTTTTGATTTTGATTCTGTATCAATGAAGAGTATGACAACATCACCTCCTTTGAGTCCTGCTAATATTATCAATGATGCTCGTGTTTCAGTGCCGAGTGTAGAAGGTTATTTAGTAAACGGAAAGATACTTCAAGTTGATGGTGATACAGTTCGAGTTGAATACTTAGATAAAGGGCAAACAATAGTTAAAGAGTTTCAAAGAAACCAGCTCTATCAATCAATATCATCTCACAAACTTATTTTTTATTTGGATAAACTAGGAGTTCCCCAAGTGAGTAAAGGGATTCCTAAGGGGTATATGTTTAAAGATTTAAAAATTTATCCGCGAGAGGCAAGTAAAACAAGTGGTAAGGATTTATCTTTACCTATTTCTCAAAGAGCATTTGATAATTTTCAGGAAAGAGTAACTGCGCTTCAGTGGTTGTATGAACAGGAAGGTCCCTCAAAAGTTTTTGTAAAAGAAAATAATGATTTAATGAATAGTGTACAAGTTGAGCTTAAAAGACAGGGTATTTCAAGTGGGATTAAAACTTCAGAGTCAGGTGCGAGTTCAATAATTCTAAATGGAGTACAGGAAAATGGAAACCGAGTTGCTAGGCTATATTTGAGGGCGCTGGATAGATTAGAGTCACAAAGCTTAACTTTCTCTCTTGAGGATAATTTTAAACTAAAGTCTGGTGGATTTAATAATAGTGATAGTAGTCGGACAGAAATGGGGCCTGTCTCATTAGTACGAATGTTACAACATCAAAAAGATGGAACATTTTTACACGAGGCAAGACATCAAATGTTTAATAATCGTAGACGTTCACAGTCTAAAACATCTGTGTTCGATCATTCAGCATTCGGATCTAATAAGTTAAGTATTAGTGGTAAAGCGCCTTCAGAAACGAATGGGGCATTATATGAAAGCTATATGTCGTTTGAAGAGTTATATACATATGGCTCAGACTTAAGACGTAGAGGAAGTATTTTTAATGGTAAAAGAGCTAATTTTACAGAAAGAGAATTAATGGCAATATCTCGTGAAGCTGCTCGTCTACGTGATTTAAGTAGTCGATCAAAGAACTTTACTGAAGAGATGATTAAAGAGTTTAGTAAGAATAAAAAGTATCAGGTAAGGGGTGGGACAGTTATTATTGAAGATGAGAATTCAAGAACCTTAAGCCTTTGGATGCCAGATAAGATTGATCCTATTCTTGATAAAGGAGTTTTGAAGTCAAAAATTCCTGCAATGCTAGAACAAAAGCATTTTGATTATATTAAAAATAAAGCGTCAAACTTATCAGGACAGGAACAATTATTAGTTGATCAAGTAATAAGAAGAATTGAAGTTGATTCATCTAAGTTTAATATGACTGATATTATGTTTGAGTCTAAACAAGTGGCAAGCGCTTATCGTTGGATTATAAGTTCGGCTCAAGAGTATGCAAAAAAAGATCAAGATAAACGAGTCTTGGAGGAACTTCTTCGTTCAAGCAATACTTATACAAGCCTTGAAAATAAAGCTAAGAACGTTCAAAAAGGTTTAATGAAAGTTCAGCTCAAAAAAGATGGGGCAATTGAAGAGACCAGTACTGCCATCAATGATCTTGCGATGGAAATTAGAAGAGGACTCGATTGACAAAAGATCAAAGTTCTTTGAAAATTACACATGCCTATCTTACAAATCAAAAACCTATCAAAAGTTTATAAGGGTGGTTTTACAGCCTTAAAAGATATTAACCTCGACATAAAACAAGGTGAGATATTCGCTTTATTAGGGCCCAATGGCGCCGGAAAAACAACATTGATCAGTACAATCTGTGGTTTAGTGAATCCTACTTCAGGTTCAATTAAAGTTGCAGGCCATGATAATTTAACAGAATATAAAGACGCCAGAAGTTATATCGGCCTTGTTCCTCAAGAGTTAACCACTGATGCCTTTATATCAGTTAGAGATGCAGTTAGTTTTTCTAGAGCTTTGTTTGGTAAGAAAAAAGACCAACAATTAATAGAGTCTATTTTAAAAGACCTATCCCTGTTAGATAAAAAAGATAGTCGAATTATGGCCTTGTCAGGTGGAATGAAGCGTAGAATGATGATTGCAAAGGCATTATCACATGAGCCTAAAATTTTATTTTTAGATGAGCCTACAGCAGGAGTTGATGTTAAGCTTAGAGAGTCAATGTGGGAGCTTGTTCATAAATTAAGAGAAAATGGGGTTACTATTATTTTAACGACTCATTATATTGAAGAAGCTGAAGAGATGGCAGATAGGATTGGTGTTATAAATAAAGGTCAAATTGTTCTTGTTGAAGAGAAAAAAAGTTTAATGAAAAAACTTGGCAAAAAAGAACTAACAATAGATTTAAAAGAATCAATGCCTGATATACCAGAAGAACTCAATGACTTTTCTTTAAAATTACATTCAGGACTTCATTTAACTTATTCTTATGATGATCAAAAAGAGGACAATCGAATTGGAGAATTAATAGGCAAATTGTCAGAACTTGGAATTGAGTATAAGGATTTAAAAACAAAACAAAGTTCCCTTGAGGAAATTTTTGTAGAATTAGTAAAGTAGGTATCAGTGAACATAACTTCTATTTTAGCGATTTATAAATTTGAAATGGATAGGATGTGGAGAACTTTAGCTCAAAGTATTGCTTCTCCTGTTATTTCAACTTGTTTATATTTTGTAGTTTTTGGCTCTGCAATAGGCTCACGTATTGAATCGGTCGAGGGAATTGAATATGGAGCTTTTATAGTGCCTGGACTTGTTATGCTATCAGTTTTAACTCAAAGTGTATCAAATGCATCTTTTGGAATTTATTTTCCAAGATTTAGTGGCACAATATATGAAGTATTATCAGCTCCAATTTCTTTTTTTGAAATTGTTCTTGGTTATGTCGGAGCAGCCGCTACAAAATCATTAATTATAGGTTCGATCATTTTGTTAACGGCTAATTTTTTCGTTCCTTTAGAAGTTCAACATCCTCTTACCATGATATTTTTTTTGGTTTTGACTTGTATTACATTCAGTCTTTTTGGTTTTATTATTGGTGTTTGGGCAGATGGATTTGAACAATTGCAAATTATACCTCTTTTAATTATCACTCCATTAACATTCTTGGGTGGAAGCTTTTATTCTTTGAGTATGCTACCACCAATATGGCAAAAAATTTCAATGCTTAACCCTGTGGTTTACCTTATAAGTGGTTTTCGATGGAGCTTTTATGGACATGCAGATGTAAGTTTAACAATTAGTTTTGCTATGATTGCATTTTTTCTTATTACTTGTATTTTAATTATTCGTTGGATATTTAAAACGGGGTATCGAATTAAGTCTTAATTATCTTCGGTACTTCCTTGAACCTCTGTTGATAAATCACCTTGAGTAGAAGCTGTTTTTTGTTCCCAGATATCTTCATCCAAAACAGTATCGCTCAATCCAAAGTTATCACAGCGTTTTATTTCATCTAAAGAATCCTGAATAAGTTTATTTGCTTTAGAAAAGTGCTCTTCGACTTCCTTGAGCATCTCGTCAGAAAAAGAAAACCAAGAAGGTTTTGAAGTTTTATTCATAATCTTTTTTAAATTTTTAAGTATATCAGTATTAGTACATTTTTTATCAAGAGGGTTTTTTCTATAGAACTCTATTAGCTCTCTACATACTGGACTTGTTACGCTCACTCCCACTCCCATTGCTTGAGTTTGACTTGTTGTTGTTGTTGATGAAATTGTGTGTGGATAACATTTATCATTCTTTATTCGCAAGCTTATAGTTTGCTGTGAAGAAAAATACGGTTGATTGTAAAGTCCTTGGCTAAAACTCTGGTATTGGTTCATCATTGGAAAAGGATACAGGGCTATTGATTCAGTTGCGATATTTGAATTCTGCCAAATATCAATAGTATTATCAGAATTAGTTTTTACTCTAAAAGAAAAATATTGTTTGGAGTTTGGAATATCAGGATAGTTTTGTTTTTTATTTATATCAATTGTTTTTTCTTCAAAGTTTTCAGAAACAGAAGTTAGTTGTTCTCTATTGGTAACAGAGATTTTTCCGTTTTCATCCATTATTAGATTTGATCCCGGTAGTGCTTCTTTTATATACTTGATGCAATGATTATAATCTATTGCAAAAGAATAAGTAGGTATAATGATAGAAATAATTAATAGCTTAAGCATAAAACTTCTCCTGTATTAAGTTTGTCGGTTTTTTTTATGAAAACTTTAATTAGGAAGGTTTTAGTATACCTCCCTAATATTAACGGTGAGAACTATTCTATTTTAAGTAATCGAAAACTTGAGTATTTAAAACTAATGATAGGCCAAATAAGTAATATTAAGATTGCGCTGGCACTAGAGAGTGGAAGTCCTGAATAAGTAAAGATTTCAAGACTATCATCCTGAATTCTCTTGGCAGGAAGCTCTCCTGAGAATGGGAAAAAGTTCAGTCCTACAGAGATATAACCATTTTTACCAGGTTCTCTAATTTTTTCAGGGTAATTGGCCACTGTTATTGTAATAACAGATAAAAACAAAAATAATATTGCAACTGAGATAGTGCTAATAAAAGAGAATTTAGCTGCTTCAGATGTGATATAGCTTTCTCTTTCATCTCTTTCGTTTATTCTAATCATTTTCTTTATTATTAAATCCCTAAACTTTCTGATAAATACCATTTTAAGAGATACATATAATGCCAGTGGAAGCCATATAAGTAGTGTCCATCCCAGTAAATCCCAAAGAGTACCGAGGAATCCTTTTTGCATACTGAGTTGTTCAAGATCACCTAAGCTTCCCCATATTAACAAGGTTAAAATTAATGGAAGTGCGTAAACTAAATATTTCAAAATAATGCTATCAATTTTTTTCATGTGTATTCTCCAATTTAAAAATTTCTTGAATGTCTTTATTAAAATAAATCGCGATTTTATAAGCCAATTCTAATGAGGGATTATACTTGCCTTTTTCGATTGAGCTGATAGTTGCTCTAGTAACATCAATTGCATTAGCAAGTTCTTCTTGTGCAATACCGTCCAAAGCCCTTAATTCTTTTATATTATTTGTAATATTCAATTTGATTGGGGACTTTCCCATAATCACCTCATGTATAGTTTATTTTACATTTGTATGTATAGTTTATTTTACATTAAGGTGTAAAGTTTATTTTACATTACTTATAAATTTGGCGTGATTTCAGTGTTTTACTTGTTCATAAAGTATAATAGTTCGCTGAAGCTAATACTTTTTGTTTTTGAAGTTTGAAAAAACTGACTTAGATTTTTTAGATCGATAGAGTTGTAGCGAATGTGATTTGTCTTTAAAATATCAAACTCATTGAGCCTTGAAAAGCTTGCATAATAATCAAACTCATCACTGTAATAAGGATGTATTATTTTAAAATCTTGGGTAATCTCAAATTTAATGCTCACTCCAAAGTTTGGATTATATGCATGAAGAATATAACTTCCATCAGGCTTTGGATAAATACCATATACTAAAATGGCATGACCTATGCCCCGAACTAATCTTTGAGTTCCTTTGTGAAATGTCCCTATCATTAACGGAATCGTAATGCCTTCTTCAATTAGTGCCATCATTTGAGTTATTGATTCTTTGTTAATATCTATTTGTTTAGATATGTTTTCTGTAAATTGAGAAACAATATTTTTATTTATATGATTATATTGATAATCAACTACAAACTTCGTTAAAAGATTTTTATCAATTGATGATGTGAAGTCATAAATATTTTTATATCCATTGATCACAATGTATTTTCCACTTAGTGCCTCACTTAGAAGATTAATTTTTTCTTGGTCTGTTAGCTCATTTTTTTGTAATGTTTCTTGATAGAAAAAAGCTTTTTCTATCAAGGCTCTTTGGATTTCAACTAAGGCAAGACAAGTACCCATTGTTTCTTTAAAGTCGGTACGGTTATTTAGGGCCACGATCTTTAGTTCATTAAGCTTGTCCCGAGAGAGCTTAACATCTTTTGGATGTTTCGAATGATCTATAAGTAAATATGGAGTAATAGAGTTTTCTGACTTTTTAAATGCATAGCTAAACTTTTGTCCTAAAAATACATCAAGGTTTTTAATATTAATGTATCTTCCTAGATATAAATCATTAAAATGTACCGAATGATCAGATTTGTTATATCTAATTTGTGGAATTTCAAAGCTTAAAGTTTTAGAGAGAAACTTTTGTTTAGTGCCAGTTCTCGCATAACTTCGTTCTCCGGTTATTTTGATTTTAATAAATACTTTATTATCCTTAAATACAAGCTCGTGAGATTCAATATGACTTAGTGATTTTAAGTCGATTTTTTTAGATGATAGCTTATATAACTTTTTTTGCTCACTTGTTTTGAATATTTCTTTAATCAATTTCTTGTTCTGATTTGTTTCTTCTGTTCTTATGGTTATATAGGTACGTTTTAAGTTTAATTTTTTTGTTGGATCTGTTTCTGAATTGATTAAATCTAATAATTCAAAATAAGAGCTCGATTTCAATAAAGGATTACTTGATAGAATCATATTTTTAAAATCAAGTAGCTCTGTATTTGTAAAATATTCTACTAAATTATAATTTTGAATACTAGACTCTACAGCTTCTTGTAGTTTAGAACTTCCTCTTGGAATTAATGAGTATTTTTTTATAAGATTTGACTCTTTTAAACTCTTTGAAACTCGCCACGGATGAGATTTATTATTAATCTCTCTATTTAGAACATCTTCTAAGAGAATCATAGCATAGTAGGAACAATTCTTTTTTTAAAAGCTATATTGTGAGGTATTCTGATTACTAAAATTTTGAATTTTCTCAATTAGTTGCGTGATTTCAGTTTGAGATAAATCAATCTCCATAATTTCGATGTCTCTATCTTGCCGATAAATATTATCTTGCTGAAAATTAATATATGGCCTTGCAACCACCTTTATATTAAAAGCATATCCAGGAATACCAATCCCCTTAGTATATGTATGAAGAATATTAGTAGATGCGGAGTCATCAGCAACAAACTCTACAACTGTATCAGTGATCGATGGTTTTAAATTCTTAGAAAACCTTAATGAAATATGTCCAAATGAAGATGCACTTAAGTCATCTGTTTGTCCCACAAAAATGACTGAAACTAATTTCGAGTTTTGTATTGATTCAAGACTTGCTAAAGAAGTAGCGCAATACAAAAGTATGAACACAATTTGAGCTATTTTATTAATCATGAGATTAACTTTAGCTTTTTTTAATAAGTATTTGGGTCTAATGATAAGAAATACAATGGTAATGTATAAAGTTTGATCAATATTAATGCTTCCTCAATAAATTATTTAAGGAAGCATTATTTTATTAAAATCAAAGGTTTAGTTCATCAAGCTTATCTAGAATCGCCATATCTAATTCGTTTAGCTCTAGTCCTAACTCGTCTTTATCAAGAGCATCTTGAACTTCAGGCGCAGCTGTATTTAGAGCATTTTCACCATTATCAAGCACTAAAACAATTCCTAACATTGGATCAAAAGTTGAAGTAGTCGATGTGACAATGCTTGTTAATAAGTCATTTGTGATTTGATCATGTGTAAAAGGTATACTGCCTAAAGCCGGATCATATGTATAAAAAGCGCTGCTTGTTCCGTAAGCAATATTTAAAGAGCTGATTGTTATTAAAGTAAAAATTAGTTTTTTCATTTTGTTCTCCTATAAATTTAGTTCGTCTAATTTATCTAGAATCGCCATATCTAATTCATTTAGTTCTAGTCCTAATTCTTCTTTTTCAAGAGCATCTTGAACTTCAGGCGCAGCAGTATTTAAAGCTTTTTCTCCATTATCAAGCATTAAGACAACACCAGCAGTTGGGTTAAAAGTAGAAGTAGTTGAACTTAAAACTCCTCCTGTTAAAAATGCTAGGCCACAGGCTAATGCATCTGGACCATTACAATCAGAAGATATTGAAAAATAGCCATATTGGGTTGCATAGCTATTTGATATGGAAAGAATAAGAGTTGTTGCAATTAATAACTTTTTCATTTTGCTCTCCTATAAATTTAATTCGTCTAATTTATTTAAAATTGCCATATCTAATTCATTTAGCTCTAGTCCTAATTCTTCTTTATCAAGTGCGTCTTGGACTTCAGTTGCCGCCATATTGAGACTGCTTTCACCATTTTCTAAAATGAGAATTAATCCTGAAGTTGGATTGAAAGTTGTTGTAGTTGTTGTTGAGACACCAGATATAACATTGTACCAATATACATCAGCAGCTCCCTGGCCAACTTCCTCAACAGTTGGGTAAATGGCCACACCTGCAGCAACGTTTGTCGCATAAACATTATTTAAATTAGTTAGAATACCAATCGCTAGAATTAACAATACCTTCATAATACACTCCTGTTATTTTTTTTGCGCTATGTATCATGAGAATGTATTTAATAAAATGACTTAGTTAAATAGGTGTAAACAATTCAGTGCGTCTAGTTAATTAGACTTTTTTAACAAATTCTGACTTTAAACCCATTTGTCCGAAGCCATCAACGCGGCAATTTATATTATGTCCGTCACTAGAGTCAGGATTGAGTTTTATATTTTTGATTTTTGTACCAACCTTGATTGGATTTGATGCCCCCTTAACTTTAAGGTCTTTGATCACAGTAACGGTATCTCCATCAAACAGTTCTACTCCATTGAAATCTAATATCTTAGAGGCATTAAGCTGCTCTTGAATTTCAGACTCTGTCCATTCATAAGCACATTCTGGACATATCCATAAATTGCGATCTTGATAGCAATAAGGTGATTCGCATTTAGGGCATGATTGTTGTTCATCTGATGACATAATTAGATCCTTTGTGATATTTTAGCTATTTTATCTAATAGAGAGTCAAAATGAAAACTTTAAAAGAGCGCTGGAAAATAGTTTTAAATATTGCATGGCCATTAATAATAGCAAATAGTTTTTGGAATATTCAGTTAACAATTGATCGAATTTTTTTAGGTAGCTATTCCACTGAGTCTCTTGGAGCGGCGATGGCGGTTATGGGAGTATTTTGGGTTCCAATGGCCCTTCTGCAACAAACAGCTGCTTATGTTACAACTTTTGTGGCCCAGTATTATGGCGCATCCTCAGAAGAAAAAATAGGGGCGAGTTTTTGGCAATCAGTTTATGTATGCTTGATAGGAGGCATACTTTTTCTGGGGCTAAATTTTTTATCAGAAGATTTTTTTCGCTTTGTCGGACATTCTGAAAAAATGCAGCTACTTGAATCAACATATTTTAACTCACTTGCTTTCTCTGCTCTTCCGACTGCTTTAGTTGCTGCAATAAGCGGTTTTTTTACAGGGCTTGGTAAAACTAAAGTTGTTATTTGGATAAACTTTGTAGGACTTTTGGCGAATGTACTTTTTGATTATTTGTTGATTTTTGGAAACTTAGGGTTTGAAGCGTACGGAATACAAGGTGCAGGTTATGCAACGGCTTTAGCTGCTTATTGTGGAGCTGCTTTTGGTATCTTTTTACTTTTTAAAAATGAATATGAGCAACGATTTAAGATTAGAACTTCCTATAAATTTAATAAACAACTTACAAAACAGTTTTTAAAATTTGGTATCCCTAGTGGACTTCAATGGGCGTTAGAGGGCCTTGCTTTTACAGTGTTTTTAATTATTATGGGAAGACTCCCAAATGGCGAAGCAGCTTTAGCAAGCTCTAGTATTGCGGTTACAATCATGATGCTTTCTGTTCTGCCAACTATGGGCGTCGGCCAAGCAGTACTAACATTAGTTGGTCAAAAGCTAGGGGAGAAAAGAGCAGACTTAGCTCAAGTTTATACTTGGGATGGGGTAAAAATATCTGCAATTTATATAAGTATTGTAGCAATCAGTTTTTGGCTTATACCTGAGTTCTATTTGTCTTGGTTCAAAAATGAAGAAAATTTAGTACTTTGGTCTGAAGTTAGTAAATTAGTGCCTAAGTTATTATTAATTATCGGTGTCTTTACTTTGTTTGATAGTATTTATCTGAATATCTCTTTTGCATTAAAAGGGGCAGGAGATACAAAGTTTGTTTCTTTAATGGCACTTATTATTCCTTGGCCTATTATGGTATTACCAGCTTTTCTGCTAATGAATAATAAAGATGCAGTAATTCTATCTTGGTCTTTTGTAATACTGTATATGATCATTTTAACAGGGATTCTTACTCATCGTTTTACACAAGGAAAGTGGAAGAGTATGAGTGTAATTTAAGATGTAAGAATATTTAACTGTACTCGAATTTATAATCTGAATAAAATATTATTTTTTAAGAAGGAGTTTAAAAAATGAAAAGCCTGTTATTATTCACTGTTTTTGGTGGTTTCTTTATAAATTTTGCATTTTCACAAGTGCTTAAAATTGACAGTGTTAGTCGATATAATTGCCAAATCAATAATAATTTAAATAATTACCTAAAAACATTTTTTTTCGTAAATCAGCTTCGTCCAGATAGCATATTAGATACAACCCATGCCCATTGCCATGATGTTTCATATTATGGATCAACGGATGATGTTTCTTATCCAAGATTAAATGAAAAAAGTTCGGTTTTTTCTCTTTGGAGCAAAACCGATATTTTATTTTTTGATATTGATAATAATGGCTCAATTGATATTCATGATACAATATCAGAAAAAATAGGCTCAGAAGTAAAAAACATCTTTATACCAATGAGCTTAAATTTAGGACTTAAAGAAGGTACAAGAGAATTAGGCTATTATATGAATTTAGTATATAACCCTGATAGCTACCAATTTGAATGTCCAGTCCAGCACGAAACTTATCACAATAATTTATTAAATGTTTTAAAAAGTATCCTTGGTACAGATACTGAAATGCTATTTAAAGCAGATGAAGTCTATTCCGAGCTTGAAAGAAAAGATATGTTTTACATTTCTCAAACGGATGTTGAAAAAATTTGGTTTATTAATGATAATGGAACAAAAAGAGCACCTACTAGTACAGAATTGAATCGTTATAATGTTTATTTTAATTGGCCGGCAAACTTAGAAGATCCTTACACTCAAAGTAGTACTCAAAGACTATTCAAATTAGAGAGAAATTTAAAAAAGCAAAGATTGGCCTATGGATGTGTTCCAGTCTTAAATAATTAGCAAAAACCTAATTATATCCATTGATAAAACGATTATTCTTTAAAGCCCTTTAGTTCTAATCTTGATGGATGAACCAAGGGCTCAGTTCTTTAAAGTTTGATCAGTATGGAATTGTTGAAGTTGAAAACTTTCTTTCTAAGGATTTTTGCTCTCGTCAAGTTCAAGAAATTCAAAATCAAAAACTAAGAACAGCACAAGTACAAAACTCTATTGATAAGAATATTAATCTTGATATTAGAAAGTCTTACCTTTCATGGATTGATGATTGGAAGGGAGAGAATCAATATCTGAAAATTGTTCTAACAGATTTAATGCTAGAACTCTCAAATTTTTTTAGGCTTTCTTTAAAACGATTTGAGTCTCAATATTCTTTTTATGACAATGGAGGTTTTTATAAAAAGCATTTGGATCAAAATCATTTACAAAAACATCGACAAGTCTCTTGTTTGATTTATTTAAATGATCTCGAAAAAGGCGGAGAGCTTGTGCTGTATGAACCCGAAAACAGGGAAAAAGAGTACCGAATAATTAAGCCACAGGTTGGTAAGCTTGTTTTATTTCCATCAAGTAATATTGTTCACGAAGTGAAGTTAAACCATTCTCCTCGTTACGCGATTAATACATGGTTTAGAGATGATGAGGTTCTATGGTAATTCCTTGGGTGCGAATTTCTTGGATATCAGATGATAAAGGATATGGGCTTTTAGCTGAGAGAGATATTCCTAAAGGAACTGTTACTTTTGCTCAAGACGGCCTTGATATCGTTCTGAGTGAAAAACAATTGGAAAGCATTGATAATAGTTTACTCGAATATGTAGAGAAGTATTCTTACGAAGACTTTATGGGCAATCGAATTATTAGTTGGGACTTTGGAAAGTATATGAATCATGACGATAATGCTAATACACTATCAACAGGTTATGGATTCGAAGTAGCAATTAGAGATATTAAAAAAGGTGAAGAAGTAACAGATGATTACCGTATTTTTAGTACTCACCATGATACCAGTTTTAAGTCACCGCCTCATGCTTTAGAAGATATTAGGCCATGGCCTGAAAAATTAATTAAAAAATGGGATAAGGATATTTTATCTGCTTTGCTTAATTATAATTTAGTTACTCAGCCACTTGAGAGCTTTATACCTGAACTGACTCTAAAGCAAATAAGGCAATTAAACATTGAGGAATATCAAAGTGTAGCAAGAGCATTGCCTCTGAGATACAAATTACAAACTCAGAATTCTTTACTCTGAAAATGGAGCGTCAGGAAAACCTATTCTTCCGGCAAGTGGTAGTTTAATCGCAGGTGTCCATAGATCAAGGCCAAAGTGTAAACCTAGAATATTAAGCTCGAGTCCTTCATATAGACCTAGTGAAAAGCCTAATAATCCAAATAAAGAGGTCGTAAACCCTGTTTGAGATGGTGTCTTTGAAATATAGGTTCCGTTAGGAAAATAATCTTTTCCTATGGCATGAGGTGGGAGTTCGACAGGAATTATTTTTGTTTCTCTAATAATATGGGCCACAAAAGTATTCGAGTTCGGTCCAGGCCAGACTTTATACTGGTCTTTAAACGGATATTTTTCGATTTCAAGTTTTACTTTTTCAATAATCTTTACCGCCTCTTCACCTTTAACTTGGTAAAGAAGGGTTGGTTCATGATCAAACCACTTTCTATCAGGTAAATCTTTTTCAACTCTAACAGCAGTTCCATTTCTTCGAATATTCCAACTTGTAACTTGAGCAACTGTGTATTGATCATCAGATGGTAATTTCCATGCAAACCAAGGATGGACTCCAAATATTCCACGCCACGAGTAGGCCCTTGCGTAATATATCTGGAAAATGGGCCCCTTTATCTCTGACGCTTTTGGTGCAATTCCAATACTATCTCTTGATGCGTCTCTCCAGCTTTTACTTGAGCAAGAAAAGAGAATAATCATGGTTAAAAAACTTAATAACTGAGAAAAATTAGGGCATAATTTGATTTTCATAATGCCACCATATCGAGGAGTTTTAAGATGATCAAGTTTATTTCAATATGTGTTTTATTTCCTTTAACTGTCCTAGCAAAGGATATTACATATAAAGTTAACGATAAAGAGTATGAGGGATATATTATAAACAAAGGTAATAAGGCCCCTCTTGTTTTTATGATTCATGATTGGGATGGTATTACTGATTATGAAAAAAAACGTTCTAATATGTTAGCGAAACTAGGCTATTCTGTTTTCGTAGCAGACTTATATGGTAAAGGGGTAAGGCCTACGGAAGTAAGTGAAAAGAAAAAAATGACTAGTTCTCTTTATGAAAATAGAAAACTTATGAGAGAGTTGATGGACGGTGCTTTTGATACTGCACAAAAGCAAAACTTAAATACTAAAAATGCTCTATCCTTAGGTTATTGTTTTGGTGGGACAGCAATCTTGGAATTTGCAAGATCCGGAAAAGCATTAAAAGGACATGCTAGTTTTCATGGTGGACTTACTACTCCAGAAGGACAAAATTATAAAAAGGTCAATGGAAGTATAATTATTTTTCATGGAACTGCAGATACAGCAGTATCAATGCAAGAGTTTGCTGACTTAGCTGTTGAGTTAGAAAATAATAAAGTTTCTCACGAGATGTTAACTTATAGCGGTGCCCCACATGCATTCTCTGTTTTTGGCTCACCAAGGTATCGTAAAGAAGCTGACGAGAAATCTTGGGCGAGATTTACTGCTTTTTTAGCTGAAAAACTTAATGAGTAATATGTTCACTGCCGGTCTCAAATTGAGAACAGTAAATTTGTACTAGAGCTGAATTTAATCAGGTTTTCTATTATTAATTCTTCAACAAAAAAACATAGGAGAATTTATGAGAACATTATTTACAATTTTACTAATTAGTTTATCGACATCTTTATATGCCAAAATGGCGGTCTCAGAAGCAATGAAAAAGCTAAGTGGAGAGTACCAATTAATTAAAGGTAATAACGAGTGCACTGATATAATGATTGACCTAGAAAAAGGCACACGAGGCTTAATAATAAATCATTTAGACTTTGCACAAAGATTTACTTCTCCTCAAGAAATATCAAAATTTGATAATTTAAATTATGGAACTCGAAATGATGGAACCACTGCATTTTTAACTTTAAAGAATGTAAACTATATTTCTGGTGGCGATGGATATTCAGGTTCGCTTTTGTCTCGCTATAAAACAGTCATTGATTATAGTATAAACGAGCACGAAGGAACTCTAGTTGTTTCTACAATGCATAAAGGGTGGTCTTTACTGTATTCTTCTTGTACTGAAAGTGGTTTTTTTGACAAGGCAACGGATACGGGAAGATGTATTTATAAAAAAGTACAAGATTAATTTTTATAACCAGCTAAAAATTCTTTTTTAAACTCTAAAAAACGATCTTCTAAAATAGCTTGTCTCGCTCTTTTAGCAAGATCGTTATAAAAAGAAATATTATGAGTCGTGGCCAAAATTTGCCCTAGTATCTCGTTAGAGTCAAAAAGATGCTTTATATAAGAGCGGGTAAAGTTAGAATTTACATAATCGTTTAGATTAGGCTCGATAGGAAAAAAATCTCGACGATAATTTTTATGAGTAATTCTTATTTTTCCTCGGTTAGTAAAAAGAGTACCACCTCTTGCGAACTTGGTTGGGATAATACAATCAGACATATCAATACCATTTTCCCAAATCATTAGAAGGTCTTCAGGCATACCAACACCCATCACATATCTTGGTTTATCAGCAGGCATTTTGGGCCCTGTATAAGAGACGATTTTTCTCATAAGTTCTGGGCCTTCTCCAACGCTAACACCGCCAATTGCATAACCGGGAAGATCTCTTTTAACTAATTCTTCGAGGCACTCATCTCTAAATTCATCATAAGTTGAACCTTGAATAATTCCAAAAAGTGCTTGTTTCGGATTATCCCAAGTTTCAATACAGCGATCAAGCCATCTATGGGTTCTATCAATACTATTTTTGACGTATTTTTTATCTGCAGGGTAGGGAATACACTCATCAAAGGCCATCATAATATCAGAGCCTAAGTTTTGTTGAATTTGAATACTTGTTTCTGGTGTTAGAAGAATGTCTTTACCTTTTGGGCCTTTAAACTTAGAGCCTTCTTCGGTGATGCTGTTTCCTTGAAGAGAAAATACTTGAAAGCCTCCTGAATCAGTTAAAATCGGCCTAGGCCATTGCATGAAATTATGTAAGCCTTTAGCCTTTTTAATGAGCTCACTACCTGGAGTAAGGTGGAGGTGATAGGTATTTGATAGAATAATAGGGATATCTAAATCGATTAATTCTTTAGGTTGTAAGGCCTTAATTGCACCATGAGTTCCAACGGGCATAAAAATAGGTGTTGGGATATCACCGTGAGGAGTATGTATAATACCTGCTCGCGCGTTAGAATTTTTGTCCTTATGAACAAGCTCAAAAGTGAAATTCTTTTTTATTTCTTCTGTAATTTTAGTCATTTAGAGTTTCTTTGTTAGTTTATTTAGTTGCACTGTATAACTCAATGAAGACTAAGTTAAAAGTAAAATACTGTTTTATGTTCATCTTTATAGGGATGGTTTGCTTTAAGTATCTAGAAAATCATACTCGTAGTTTTACTGGAGTTTGTGAAAAAGTTTTAGATGGAGACACTGTTATTGTTTCAGGTAAGAAAATTAGATTATTAGGAATAGATGCCCCAGAGAAAGACCAATTATCATTAGATGGGTGGCCTATTGGAATAAA
Source organism: uncultured Oligoflexia bacterium (assembly GCA_950061135.1). GTDB lineage: Bacteria > Bdellovibrionota > Bacteriovoracia > Bacteriovoracales > Bacteriovoracaceae > CATLVU01. The sequence goes on along the minus strand of CATLVU010000014.1, from coordinate 127 downwards.
ATCTAAAGAATTTTTAAGCTCAAAAATTTTACATAAAAAAGTCTATGTAAAATATCAAGGTAGGGGAAAGTATGGAAGAATCATAGGAGAAATTTTTTACAATGGGATAAATATTAATTTAGAGATT
>CATLVU010000013.1 GCA_950061135.1 uncultured Oligoflexia bacterium | reverse complement strand
AATTCATCGAGCGGTGTTGATGGAGCTTCAATGACTTCTACTTCCTCTAATGAGGCTAATTGAGGATTTAAGCAAGATTGTAGAAGAATCATTGCCAAGCTTAATATGAACATCTTAGTCATAGTATTCATTATAAAACGCTTCGGCTATCCGACTAAATAAATCAAATATAAAATGGCATTGTTTAATGATATTAGTGAGTTAAAATATTTCTATGTCATATTTTTGTTCAGCCATATTCATTTTTTTTACAATTGTGCCAAGTTTTGTGTACGCCATGGAGCGTGGTGATCTTCAAATTTATAGAGTACTGGAAGGAAACTTGTTTATTGTAAAAAAAGATCTAGAAATAGATTCGAAGACAAAGTTATATGCTTATGAAAAAAATCAGCTTCAGGCCCTCGGCCAGATTATCAAATGCAAAGAATATTACTGTCTAGGAAAACTTTCTAAAAAAAGAAGTACTTATACTCTTACAAAAAACTCTTTGCTCTACTTATATTTAAAGAAATTAAAAAAGAATAAAATCTTAATTAAGGATGAAAAAAAACCTGATATTCCTTATGCTCATTCAATCAGTCTTGAGCTTGGTGGTCCTTTAAGCTCTTCTTTTCTTACAAAATATTATTTAGATAAACGAAACCACCAACTAAATTTTGGGGTTGGCTTTATCAATACCACAATTGCAAATATTAATATTTCTGGCACCGGTCCATCTTTTGGTTTAGCCTATAAATACTATCAGACTAATCCTTTTGTCTTTCAGGTAAAAACGGTTCTTGATTATTACTCAACTAAGTTTGACTTTACTGCCGTTAATAATAGCGAGTATGTCAAAACTCTAAGTTTTATAAATTTTCAAATTCTCCATAACCTTGAATATAATCTAAGTAAAAAATTATACTTTGGAAGTGATATTGGTTTTGGATATAATAACCTGGCTTCAAGTTATGAAGATGATGAAGATGATGAAGATAATGAATATAAAATTTTATTTTCAGGTGCCTTATTGCAAATTAATTTATATATGAGATATCTTTTTTAGGAGTACTATTTGCAAGCTAGTTTTTCACAGAAAGTTAAATTTATAGTTAAGATTGGAAAGGCGCTACACCATTATGGTACAAATGCTCCCCGCCTCGAAGTTGCTCTAAAAGAGGTTTCAAAGTCTTTAAATCTTTATGGCCATTTCTTTGCCTCTCCAACATATTTATCTATTGCCATTGATGATGAGAACGAAGATGAGCAAACTACTAGAAACCTAAGAGTTCTTCCTGGGGATGTTGATCTTGGAAAACTCAGTGATGTTGATGACATTGCATCTTATGTTTCTCAAAACAAAATATCCGTTGAAGAAGGTATTAATCAATTAAATATTTTAACACAAAAGAAGTCTTTGTATTCTGGATGGATTGTTTTAATTGCGTTGGCCATTTTATCATCGTCATTAACTGTTTTACTTGGTGGCAATGAATATGACTTTTCAGCTGCTTTTATATTAGGCGGAATCACAGGACTTATTAATATTTTAAAAAATAAATTCGACCGGATTCAAGACTTATACGAATTTATTACTGCATTAATAATTACATTTATTAGTTTTATGTCAGCTACCTTTTTCCCTTTATTAAATTTACAAACCGTTATTTTGGCATCACTTATTGCCATAATTCCTGGACTATCATTTACAATATCGTTAATGGAGCTTGCTCAAAAGAACCTTGTTGCCGGTACTGCTAGATTGACAGGTACAATCATCGATTTTTTTAAAATATCGATTGGTGTAATAGTCGGTCTTGAGCTTGGAACTAAAGTTTTTGGGCCTGTGGATTTCAGATCAGCACTTGAAATTAATTATTGGTACTACCCAGCATTAGTATTTTTTATTTCAATCGCTTTTGCCATTTTGTTTCAGGCTCATAAAAAAGATTTTAAATGGGTTTTCTTAAGTGTTACTTTATCCCTTGGAAGCTACAAACTCGCAGGACTATATTTTCCCTCAATATTATGTAGCGCCCTTGCAGCTTGTGTTGTTGGAATGCTGTCGAATGCCTTCGCTGAAAAACTTAATCGCCCAGCCCTAATTCCCCTATTTCCTGGATTAATCATTCTTGTTCCAGGAGCAATCGGTTTTACGGGTCTTAATCTAATTTACTCTCAACAATACACTGAAGGCCTGCAATCAACATTCAATATGATTACAATAGCATTCTCATTAATACTGGGTTTATTTTTTGCGAATGTGTTTATTAAGCCTCGCAAGGCCATCTGATTTCAAATAGTTAGAATTCCAAAGTCTTTACATCTCAGTTATTTCGCATGATACTCCGATAAATAATTAAAACGAGAATTACTATGGAACAAATAGACTATAGCTGGTCAGAGAAGAACTCTGAAAATATAGAAGATATTATAATAGATACTAGTTCTGATCAAACTGAGACCGGAACGACAAAGTTATCTACTAGAAATAATTTACAAATTATGCGCCGACTATTTCACATGGGAAATGGTATTGCGCTTGCGACTCTTTATCTCATTTCATTCAGCCATGAACAGATGATCCATTTCATTGGAACAATTGCTTGCGGAATTTATATTATCGAACAAATTAGAATCAACTATCCCGAAACTGCCTCTAAGTTTATTCCTATAACAAGATTTATTATAAGAGCTGAAGAACAGCTCAAAGAATCTGCAATGGTTCCTTATGCAATTGCACTTCTCTTAACCATTATCACCTTTCCAAAAAATATTGCTCTTGTCGGTATATACACATTAGCCCTTGCTGATCCTTTATCAGCGCTTGTCGGTATTAAGTTTGGCACAATAAAAATTGGAGAGAATAGAACTCTACAAGGGTCAATGGCTTTTTTCTTCTCGACATTTTTTAGTGCTCTTTTTGTTTTATTAAGTTTTACTGAATACAGTTTTGGACTTTTAGTTTTCGCCTCATGTTTTTTGCTGGCACTAGCAACAACTTTGTTTGATATGATCAACATTAAGATTGATGACAATATAACAATTCCTTTATTCACTTCGTTCGCCTTTTGGTTGATTTGTGAAACACTAGGACTTGTAATTTAATGAACTACAGTGTCTTTGATATTTTCACTATAGGAATTGGACCTTCAAGTTCACATACAGTCGGCCCGATGAAAGCTGCAACCTCATTTGTGAAAAAGCTTATCAATAAGAATTTATTTGAGAGTACGACTAGAATTCATTGCGATTTCTTTGGCTCTTTAGCATTAACGGGCAAAGGACACGGAACTGATAAAGCTTTTATACTAGGGGTTCAAGGGCATGACCCTGAAACAATAAACTCTAATTATATTCCTGAATATATCGCTGAAACAATAAAGAAAAAAAAAGCATTTTTAAACTTTGGATCGACTTCTAAAACAATTGATTTTAATCCTAAAAAAGATATTAAATTTAATAGAAGAAAGTCACTTCCGTTTCATCCAAACGCAATGACCATCTATGCCTTTAATTCTGAAGATGAAGTTTTATACCAACATACATATTATTCGATTGGCGGAGGAACAATTTTGGAGAACGAAGAAAAGCCTCCACGCCTTCATGAAATAAATTCTTTTGCATCTGCTGATGAATTACTTTCACTTGTAAAAACAGAACCTATTTCACAATTTATCTTAAAAAATGAATGTGAACTTAATTCTGAAGATCATATTTTAAATAAGCTACAACTTATTTGGAATACGATGGAAAAATCGATTCAGAACGGAATTAATAATGAAGGAATTCTACCAGGGGGACTTCAGGTAAAAAGACGGGCTCCTGATCTTTATAAAAAACTTCAAGCAACCATCGATTCAGACTATCTTGATGTTTTAGACTGGGTCAACCTTTACGCAATTGCCGTTAATGAAGAAAATGCGAATGGAGGACAGGTTGTTACCGCTCCAACAAATGGTGCCGCTGGAATTATTCCTGCGGTTATTATGTATTACAAAAACTTTTCAAATAAATTTAGACCTGGTGGAATTGAAAAATTCCTACTCACTGCCGGAGCAATTGCGATGCTCTATAAAAAGAATGCCAGTATAAGTGGAGCAGAAGTTGGGTGCCAAGGTGAAGTTGGTGTCGCCTGCTCAATGGCAGCAGGAGCTCTATGTGAAGTAATGGGGGGGACTCCCATGCAAGTTGAGAACGCTGCTGAAATTGCAATGGAACATCATCTTGGTATGACTTGCGACCCTATAGGTGGTCTTGTTCAAATCCCTTGTATTGAAAGAAATGCTATGGGAGCTGTCAAAGCGATCAATGCGGCTAAAATGGCATTAAGAGGCGATGGTGTTCATTATGTTTCTCTAGATAAAGTCATAAGAACGATGATGAAAACTGGACAAGATATGAAACGCCACTACAAAGAAACAAGTAAAGGCGGCCTTGCAGTTAATTTGCCAGAGTGCTAAGGTACGCGCTTCCTTTTGGAAAAATCAATTACCTATACACTTGCATTGAAATTAAATTTAAAACTTGCTGTATCGTTTTGCTCTTGTTGCTCGTTTAAGTTTTCTTCTTTGTATTGATTTTCACTCTCATAAACGTCTTGCTCTTGCTGAACATCTGCATTTACTGCATAGTTATCATCTTCGTTTTGAGAATTAAGATTCCAACTCTCTTGCTTTTCATAGTAATCTTGCCCGTAAGCAATCTCAGCACCATTTGTTTCAAACTCAAGTCTCGCTCCTGGAAACTGAGAATCATTTGCAAGAGTTACCATATATTTTTTGCCCTTTTCAACTTCATAAAGAAGTCCGCTTTTCATTTCACCCGTATGAGTATCTTCGTATTGAAAAACATTTCCAACCATTCTCTCATTAGCATATAGATCAATTCTGTTACCACCAGGAAGTGTTACATGTAATGATTCAATAACACCATCTACAACTTCAACTGTTCCATAAACATCTTTTCCTACTTGGAGAGCTTTTTTGTTTACTAAGGCAGCAGTTAATTTTGTTTCTCGAAGATCGTTAATTGCAGGAGCAGGGATATTACTTGCAACTTCTTTAATCGACTCAGTTTTTACTGTCTCTTTTTTTGCCACTTTTTTACTCTCTTTAACTGTAAGTGGCTTCCAATTTTCAGTTGGAACTGAAGCAGCAGCTCTATTTCCCGCGATAAATTCACCGTTCATTTCATCTAATCTTTTAGCAAATTTAATCCCGTGATCCTGATTGAAAACAGCTAAGTCATTCATTTGATTTGAATTATAAAAACCTGTTCCTCCAACTAATGCCGCAGCTACTAATCCTGAACCAATCATAAATTTCTTTAACTTTTTCATTGTACTCTCCTCTGGCAATATATAATGCAACGAGCATGCCAAAAAGAAAGTTCCCTAAATAGGCTTTAAGATACTGTAATTACTATAGTGTAATTCATGGTGGGTGTTTGTTTTTTTTACACTAGATAAAGTGTGTAAAAAGATTAAACAGGATATGAAATAATTTCTACACTGCTTTTTAAGGATAATCTAAATCAATACCCATATAATCAGCATGAGATGATTTGAATCTTTTCACTGCTATTGCTACTAAGTCATCAATTGATAGCTCTGAGTTTTTAGACATTGTTTGAAGATCCTCAATAAGCTTCTTTTCTATTTCAACTTCAAGCTTAGCTAATTCACCTGTATTATGTTTTTGAGATTTCATTTTATTCCCCTATATATCGTATTGCTTTTTTATCTGTTAGCCTGCCTAGGTAATGTTGAAATAAACATGCATCTAAGTTCAAGCTATTTTTAATATCATCTATATTATTATATTTAGCTATTGAGTAAAGAATATCAAATTCTTTCTTTGATAGATTTTTCCCATTCTTAATAAAAGACGGTTCTACTAGAATATTTTCAATTGGTCTTATTTGATTATATTTTTTTGTAAATAAGCTTTTAATATAAAATAAAAGTTTAGAGCTATCTTGATATAAAGAACTTCTTTCTTGGGTAATTATTTCTGGTTCAGGCATTATTGATAGTGAGTCTTGATATAGAAAGTTTGCAACAATCGACTCAATGGCATCGAGTCCTTGGTTTTTGCCAAAAGAGCATTCAACAATATTGCCTTTATAATATTGAATTGTACCCAATAGCTGGCTGTTATTTGATAGTAAGTTTAACTTCCCAGAAAAGTTCTCATTACAATGTAATTCTAACTCTTCTAAAACTTTGTTAATCATTTTTTCTTAAAGATTTTTCCAAGTAAGCTTTGTTTTTTTGTCTCACTAGGCATCATATAGCTGGTCACGGATTTTGCTATTTTGTGATAGTCTTTCCAAATCTTAGAGTCTTTAAATTTTTCCTCATTGGCCATATATGGATGACCAAAATCTGCACTTTTTCTAAGATTAATATCCATTGAAATTCCGCCTAGAAAACCAACACCCAATTCATTACAAGTCGATTTCACTCCACCTGTTCCATAAAGAAAATGTTCTGAATCACATTTATCACATATAAATGAACTCATATTTTCAACCATCCCGATAACATGTAGGTTTAATTTATCAAACATATGAAGTGCTTTTCTTGAATCCAACATTGCAACATCTTGAGGGGTTGAAATAATTATCGCGCCATCAACCTCTAAGTTTTGAATCATAGATAATTGCACATCACCAGTTCCTGGTGGTAAGTCAATCAGTAAGAAATCTAATTCTCCCCAGTCTGTGTCAAAGAAAAATTGATTTAAGACCCCGCCTAGCATTGGACCGCGCCAAACAACAGGCTCATCTTCATGAATAAAACTGCCAAAGCTAATGAATTTAACTCCATGTCCTTCTAGTGGAAGAATTTTTTGATTTTCATTGGTCTTTGGTTGGTGCTTGCTCATGCCAAACATATGAGGAAGAGATGGCCCATAAATATCAGCATCTATAATCCCTACTTTATGTCCCATCGATTTTAAGCTACAAGCTAAGTTTGTTGTAAATGTAGATTTACCAACACCGCCCTTTCCTGAGCCAATAGCAATAATACTCTTAACGCCATTAATTTTCTTTTTTTCTCCAACTGTTCCATGGCCAACTTTCAATTGAGCAGGCTTTGCTTCATTACTTGTAGCTGTTTTTTGCCCAGAAACAGGAATGAAAAACAGTTGTTCCTCTGTATATAGAGCACTCAGGCTCTTAGTAATTAATTGCTCTAATTCTCTTTTTTGAGATACATCCCACTCTCTTCTCTCATATTTAATATGAAGACTATCCCCTTTAATTTGAAGATCCGCTATACGCTTATCTTCAAAAAGGCTTTGTGCTTCTCCCTCGAGTGTTATTTTTCCAAGGATTTCTTTAATTTCTTCAATCTTAGCGCTCATTATTTTCCTACAATTTTAAATTCATTCGTTTGGCCTTATATTAATAGATAGATCACATTAAAGGAATATTATATGGCCTATAAAAGAAATATTTTTATTATCAACCCTGCTTACCAATTTAAGTACTGCTTGGCTGTTTTGGCTTTAATACTGTTGGGAACAATTACTTTTCCAGTAATTATATATGAAGTTTTTGAAAAACTAATCGAAGTACAACCTTTAAATGAGCAAATGTTCGTTGATGCTCGTAATAATATTTTTCAATATCTACTATTTAGTCAATTTTGTTATCTTGGTATCTCATTTGTAATCTGTATTTATTTGAGTCATAAAACCGCTGGGCCTATTTATAAGCTAACCCAATATTTAAAAAGCTTAAGGGAGTCTGATCAAATTCCTCCATTAACTTTTAGAAAAGGTGATTATTTTACTGAGCTGCCGGCAGAAGTTAACGAGACTGTTACTCATCTTAAATCGTGCCAAAATACTGACTCAAAAGATCAATTTTATAAGTATTTAGAATTCATAAGTGTTGACTTAAATGATCAAGAAAAACAAACCCTTGAAATAATTAAAGAAAAGATAAAATCAATATAGAAGATTTTTTCAAATAGCATCCGTCCTAAAGATTTGTTACCATAAATTTGGGTACAAAATGCAGGAGGCAATTTGTTTAAATTCTTTACTACCATCACTATTATCCTATTATCTCATATAAGTTTTTCTTCTGTTAAATCTACTAGAAGTGCAGCATTTGAAGTTAACAGTTCAAAAGAGGTTCAGCAGACGGCAAAAAACTTTATAAACTTATATGATCTTGCCAATAGAAAAGGTTATCAAAACAAACATATAACCAAGACACTTATCAAAGATCTTGCGAAGTTTCCTATTTTTCAACCTTATAGGATATGGCCTCAAAATATACAGGACATTTATAAAACAAAAAGTGCGTCAGCAGTTAAGATCACATGTAATCGTATCAAAAATGAAAAGATCGATCACTATATAACCAAAAAGCTTTCTGAAAATTCATATCTTCATTGCTTAAATCATTATCTTGAAATATTAAGCAAGAATCCTACTCATGATGTTGATAAAGAATATTTTTCTTCTGTTGTTCAAACTCTTTATTCAAACAATAGAGCTCAATCCATAAGCGATTTCTTGAAAAACATTAAGTTTCATAAAAAAGCATTCTCTACATATAGCGATCTCGTGATTGATACTTTTAAGAACTTTAAGTCAAGTGTACCATTGTTTATTGTTACACATCTTCACATGTCTCCTGAAACGACTCAAAAACTTCAAGAGCTCTCGCTATTTGAATCAAAAGAAAACTATTATCTTAAAAAGGAACTGCGCTCTCAAGCAGATCATATACTAGAATTGATTGATTCTAATAAGGACTTTAAAAGCAAATTGTCTGAATATCACTTAAACTATAAGAAGCTTAAGCCTCTTATGCCTCACTACTACGCTGATCTTTATTTACTTAGTTTTGGGAAGTCTCTTACACGAAGAAAAGAATATACTGAAGCGATAAAAGTTCTTAACTATATTTCTAAAAGTTCGCCTCATTACAATGAAAGCCTATTTGAAGTTGCATGGATACATTCAGAAAAAAATGACTTTGATGATGCAGCGGAAGTCATTGAAGATAAAATATCAGAAGAGAACTTATTAAAAGATTCAAGACTTTCATATTGGTATGCAACTTATTTAGAAAGTGATGGTAATAAAAGAAAAGCGCATAAATTTCTTGAAAAACTGATCGCCGCAAACCCATTAAGTTATTACGCCATTTTGGCGAGTAAAAAACTTAATAAGAAAAAAGAAAAAAATAGTGTTAACGAATACTGGAAACATGCAAGACAAGCTGACAGAGATATTGCCCAAGACCTTATTGAGCTAAACCAAGGTAGTATTCACAGAGTTGCTTTGTGGGCTCAATATAATCTTCCGGAATTTGTTGACTTTGAACTCGATCACTTAAGAGAACTTAAAGTTCAATTGAACCCCTATATTTTCACTGCAGCTCAGGCTTATAATAAATTTGATCACCATCTAGAGGCATTCAAAATTGTTTATCGATCACTGGATGCTAAAGAAATAGAAATCTCTAAAGAGTATTTAGAAATTTTATTTCCAACTCCGTTTTATCGTATTGTAAAATCAAAGGCTGATTTCGATCCAGTTGTAGCGTTAGCGCTTATTCGGCAAGAATCTGGCTTTAACAAGAGAGCTGTATCTTCTGCCGGTGCTCGAGGACTAATGCAGCTTATGCCTGCAACCGCTAGACAAATCTACAGACGAGTAAGAACTAGAAGTTTATACAACCCCAAAACAAATATCAGTATCGGAACACGTTTTTTCCAAAAACTTCTTAAGAAGTATGATAACAATCTCGTTTATTCCTTAGCTGCTTACAATGCAGGTCCTCATCGTGTTAAAGAATGGCAAGAAAAATACTTTGATGATAACTCTCTTATTCGCAATATTGAAAAAATTCCATATAACGAAACAAGAAAGTACGTTCGCTTAATTTATAGAAATATTTTCTTCTATAAAATGCTTCATTCTGGTGAGAATGTTAAAGACCCTAAAGAATTAAACAAGGTTTTTGATATTCTAATTGGATTAAATGAAACTCCGGCGAACTTAAGGCAAATTTAAACATTAAACCTAAAATGCATCACATCACCATCTTTTACTAGATATTCTTTACCTTCGATACGAAGCTTTCCCGCTTCCTTGAGTTTAACTTCTGTTTCTAACTGAAATAAATCATCACAGTGATAAACTTCTGCTTTAATAAAACCTTTTTCAAAGTCGGTATGAATAATTCCAGCGCACTGAGGAGCTTTCATTCCTTTTTCAAAAGTCCAAGCTCGAACTTCTTTTTCCCCTGCAGTAAAGTAAGTTTCTAAGCCTAGTAGGTTGTAGCCATTTCTAATAAGTAGATCTAGGCCTGATTCATTCAGTCCCATCTCTTGAAGAAATTCCGTTTTTTCTTCTAAAGTATCAAGTTGTGCTATTTCTGATTCAACTTTTCCGCAAATCTTTATAACTTCAGAGCTTTCTGATTGTGCAAATTCTTTAACTTTTTTAACATGATCGTTATCATCAAAAATACACTCTTCATCAACATTGCATACATAAAGTACAGGCTTTAAAGTTATGAGATGTAAGTCCTTTATTAAATCTACACTATCTTCATCAAGATTAAGACTCCTTGCAGGCTTTCCATCCTCAAGTGTTTTTTGCAATTGTTCTAGAATAGGCTTTGCAGCAGATGCTCTAGCTTTTACTTGTTTGTCTTGAGACTTCATAAGTTTTTCAAGATTTCCAAGACGCTTTGTTACTGTTTCTAAATCTGCAAATGCAAGTTCTATATTGATAACTTCAATATCTGATAATGGATCAACTTTTCCATCTACGTGGACAACATCTGTATCTTCGAAGCAACGAACAACATGAGCAATCGCAGAGACTTGTCTAATATGTCCCAGAAATTGGTTACCAAGTCCTTCCCCCTTAGATGCTCCTTTGACTAGGCCAGCAATATCAACAAACTCAATGATCGCTGGAATAACTTTTTGTGGTTTGATAAGTCCTGTTATTTTTGTCATACGCTCGTCTGGTACTTGTACAGTTCCAACGTTTGGCTCGATTGTACAAAAAGGATAGTTTGCCGCTTCAGCAGGCGCACTTGTTATAGCTTGAAAGATTGTAGATTTTCCAACGTTTGGAAGCCCAACAATTCCTATATTTAAACCCATTATGAATCTCCTAAAATATTTTTCTTATTTATCAACAATGCAGCTTTGTTAAACCCCGAAGTTAAGAAAACATCAAGGCATTTTGCACTGGCATTTAAAACTTTTTCTAAATCTGCCGTATCTTCCACGGGAAACTTTCCCAGAACCCATGAAGCAACGGATCCTCTTTTGGGCTTATCAACCCCTATTCTTAATCGATAAAAATCTTGGGTCCCTAAATGCTGTGATATTGACTTCAGTCCATTATGGCCTGCTAATCCTCCACCCTTTTTCATTTGAACTTGTCCAAATGGAAGATCGACTTCATCATGAATCACTAAAACTTCTTCAGGCTTTATTTTAAAAAACTTACACATAGGGCCTACACTTTCACCACTTAAGTTCATAAAAGTTTCAGGTTTTAATGTGTATACTTTTTCGCCCTTATGAGAAAATGAGCTGTATTGACCTTTAAATTTACTTTGCCACGAACTCGTTGATAATTTATCCCATGTATCCAAGAATATCCAAGCAACATTATGCCTAGTTAGTTCATATTCAATACCAGGATTACCAACTCCAACTATTAACTTAATCATTTCGGCTTATAAAAATAGTGAACTGACAGAGTCATGGTTAAAAGTTCTGTGTATTGCCTTAGATAAAATCTCTGCAGTCGATAAAGATTTCACTTTTGATATTGCTTTCATCTCATCTGATAACGGAAGAGTATCTGTTACAACGACTTCTTCTAGTTCTTCACACTCTGCAATTCTTTGCGCAGCAGGGCCACTAAACATACCGTGAGTTGCAAATGAATATATCCTATTCGCGCCATGTTTTTTCAAGGACCTTGCAGCCTCAACCAAAGTTCCAGCTGTATCAATCATGTCATCTACAATAATTGCGTCTTTGCCTTTAACATCACCAACTATATTCATTGCAACAGCTTTATTCATCCCTGTTCTACGCTTATCAATCATGGCGATATCTTTTTCAAGACGTTTTGCATACCAGCTTACCCGATCAACACCACCTGCATCAGGTGAAACTAAAACCATATTATCAGAGTTAATATTACTTCTTATATAAGTCAAAAACACTGGTGACGCATAAATATTGTCAAAAGGTATATTAAAAAAGCCTTGAATTTGACCTGCGTGAAGATCCATTGTCACAACCCTCGAAGCCCCAGCCACTGTTATCAAATCAGATAAAAGCTTGGCTGAAATAGGCGTTCTTGGAGACGCCTTTCTATCTTGGCGGGAATAAGCAAAATGAGGAACAACAGCAGTGATAGATGCTGCAGAGGACCTCTTGAGCGCATCCATGATAACTAGAAGCTCCATCACATTATCATTTACCGGATTACACAAGGTTTGAATCAAGAAAACATCTGCCCCCCTGACATTTTTCTCTATCTCACAAAAAATTTCTCCATTAGCAAACCTTCTGATCTGAGGATCAACCAAAGGAACGTCTAAATATTCTGAAATTTTATTGGAAAGAGTTTTATTTGAGGTACCTGATACTAGTACGATTCGCCTCATAGTGCTCCCAAAAGATGGCAGGGGTGGCAGGGATCGAACCTGCGCATGTCAGAATCAAAATCTGATGTCTTACCACTTGACGACACCCCTAAATTGCTTTCATAAAAATATACTTTTCAGTTAAAAATTTGGCAAGGCAAAATGCGTCTAGTTGCAAAATACTTCCGGAATTAACTTGCCTCTACCTAATAAGTATTGTTGAAAAATCCTATAACTTGTTGATGCACCAGTAAAATACAACTCTTTGTCCGTTCTGTTGGAATCGACTCCAACCCAAATGGCGTAAATCCAATTTCCATCAAATGCAATATACCAATTATCATGACCCAAGTTTGAAGTTCCTGTTTTTCCAAATAAGTATGAATACTCCAATCTCGGATCAACAATTTTCGATATTGTCGTCTCTTTTGCTCGGCTCATTAAATAAATTACTGATTGCTCAAAAGTAGTTTTTTGATTAAGGACTTCTTCACATTTAATACTCAAAAAATCCTGATACATCTCAAAGACTTCTCCCAGAGACATCTCTACAGCACCCAATAATTGTGCGGGATATTCACCTAAAGGTCGCTTGAGATTTGGAATATATTTTTCAAGCATAAGCTCTACTTTATCAAAGCCCATTTCTTCAGAAAGTCTTATCAACGGGATATTTTTTGATTTTTGCAAAGCCGTTTGTAAACTCACTTCCTCCACTTTGACTTTGCTATAATCTTTAGGCCTCCATTTACCTGATTTTAAATTTAATGTAATTGGAGATGTCCCAACCATATCATCCCATTTTTTTCCATGATCTATAAAAAAGTCATATACCAATGGCTTTAATAGGCTACCAACTTGATGCCGCTCTTCTTTAATCGCTAATTTTAAATCTCTCTCAATTTTAGAATAATACTGATACATTCGAGGACAATTTTGGTCCGTACAATTTTTATGACCAATAATAAGTTTCACTGCTATATCCTCGTTCGGCCATTTTTCCTTAAATTTTGTTAAATATGAATTGATCGTTTTTTGTAATACATACAAGTCGAATGAGCCAAGCGCTTCACCTGTATCTAGTGAAAGTCTGTAGTATAATCTAAAGTTCTTCCCTTTGGATCTTTGGATATATTCTGTCTGCCATGCTATCCACGTTTTTTGATCCCATTTTTCTTCAGTGGGAGAAAAGATATTGTTCTCTTTTAATCTTTTAAATACGGCTTCTACTCTAGACTTTAGTCTTTCAAGATTCTTATCCGGTCTATAATAATTTGGGCCCTTGAGCATACTAATCAAAATTGTTGCCTCATAAGTAGTCAACATATCAGGCTTTTTATTGAAGTAAGCAAGAGATGCACTGTAAAAACCTTTTAAGTAGATACCTTGAAATGTTCCCCAAAAAACCTCATTGAGATACAAGGATAAGATTTTTTCTTTCCCAAGAAGGTTTTCAATATAAAGGGCATAAATCACTTCTTTAAACTTTCTGTTCAAAGTCCGCTCAGAGGTCAAAAAAAGGTTTTTGACTAATTGCTGAGTAATTGTTGATCCGCCCTGAACAAATCGCATGGAAACAATATCTACAACTAGCGCCCTCGCGATTGCTATTGGGTCAACTCCTCTATGCTGTAAGAACCTCAAGTCCTCAATCCCAACGAGTGCTTGCCAAATATTTAATGGGATTTCATTGAAGACTTTTTCGTATTGTATGCAATATACACGATCACAATGGTTCGCAATTAAAGATGAAACCTGTATATCTTTGTTTAAAAATAAAGTTCTTTTTTGCGTGCTAAATGAGTCTGCAGAGATATCTTCAACTAAGAAAGTTGAAAATCCTTCCCAGTCTTCTTTTAAAATTGAACTTCCCGCCTCAAGAAGGTCTTCTTTTTTAGGAGCATAAAAAGCCGGCTTTATCTCCGAGCTTTCCAACTTTATTTGAAGTTCCCAGACAGTGCTAACAGTGACACCGACCAGAACAACAAGCAGCGTCATCCCTGTAAGTGCTAATACTTTAGCTAAATTAATAAAAAACTTTTTATTAAAAACAAGTTTCTTCATTGGTTTGCCTGTCTTATATTGTTTAGATATATTTTTATCACGAAACATATAAAAAATAAGGAGCTTATGTGCTTTTTCTAAGATTTATCCTAATCGGTTTGTTAATTGTTCCCGCTTTCTCTGCATTTTCAGTGCCTGTTGACTGGAGTGGAGAGCTCACTTTAGATACAGATATTATTCGAGGAGTTAGAAGAACGAGTGATTCTTGTACTCCGGCAGCTGGAAGCCAATGTATTACAGATGAAGAAAATAATGGTCGCCAGCAAAATATGATCATGACTCTTAACCCAAGCATTATAATTAATGATGGGGTTACAATTAAGGGTGAACTTGCAACCGGCACATCTAGAACATCTCAGGTTGGTGACGACACCACGACTGATTCTAAGTCTGGTTCATACTTTGCCCAAACAACGAGTTCTGGATTGAATGTAAATCAAATCTATGCAGAGATTTATGCTGACACAGCTTTATACAGAGTTGGAAGGTTTGCTAAGAATTTTGGATTAGGCGCATTGATTAACAGTGGAGAAGAGAGACGCAACCGTTATTTTTCAGGGTATGAAGGAATAGAAGCTGAGCTTAAGCTTGGAAACTTTTACCTTACACCTGCTTGGACCAAGTTACATACTTCCTCTAATCCAAATGGGAAATATGATGCCTATGAAACAAGCCTATACGCTCTTTATGACAATACAAATAGAAATTTAAAATTCGGTGTTTTTTACGCTCTAAGAGAAGTTGAAACTGAAAGTACGCTTTATGGCGCAAACACAGGGTCACAAGAAGTAACATTGATCGATATTTTTATCCAAAAAAACTGGGAAAAAGCAAAGCTAGCTTTAGAAATCCCAATGGTTAGTGGTAATGCTGGAAAAGCTTACACTAATGAAGATGCTGACTTTGATAGCAATGCTTATATTTTAGAAAGTTCATTTGAGATGAACACTCAATGGAAACTTAACTTGAATGCGGGTTACGTTAAGGGTGATGACGGAGAAACAAATTCTTTTGAAGGAATGTATCTTCATCCAAATTATAAAGTTGGAAAAATTTTATATAATCATAATTTAAGAGGCTATAATAATAGTGCCTATGATATTCACAATGCGGCCATCAGTAATTCTACGTATGCTCAACTAGAAGCTCAATATTCTTCTAGTGAATGGGTTTGGAAAATCTCAGCTCTTTGGGCAAAGGCGAACCAAGTAGCTTCAGAAGGCGACGACTTTTATGATCACGAACAAAAATCTATTGTAACAGCGGCAGCGGACCAGGCTGATGATTTAGGTTACGAATTAACAACTGAATTTGATTATATGTGGAACCCTTCTGTAACGATTAGTGGTTATTTAAGTAATCTTTTTGTTGGAGATTTTTACTCATTCTTAAATGACGCTGATGATGAGCTTAAAACTCAAAACGTAATGGCAACAGGCATGTCATTATCTGTTAAGTTTTAATAAGCTGTTGGGGAAAAAGAAAACCTACCACCAGCTCCAGTCGAAGAATTAACAACCCTTTGATTCCATGGAGTCATTGCGGTTGTTGATCTATTCATATAAAAACCATTTTGAGTTGGTAAGTATTGCAATTGCTGAGAATAGGCAGCTTCATTGAAGTATGGAGTTCCTCCAGCCCACATCCTGCTACCTTGTAATTGCTGTTGAGCAGGAGATCTTCCTTGGAACTGTGGAACATTGAAATTAAAACTTGAGTTTTGAACTTGTTGGCCACCTTGATTCTGATAAAACCTTTGAATCATAAGTGCTTGCGCTTGTTGTTGGTTAACAACTTGCCCTTGTCCAGAAGCTTGGATCTGTGCAAGCGTTTGGGCATCAATGTCTGCGGGGTCAACAACTCGTCCATTGATATAAATATATTGCTTATCTCTTGGGTTTGTTGGTGAATTCGGATTAAACGAAAATTGCTTTTGAGATCTTCCTGGAATTTGAGATTCTATTTTTCTCCATCTATCTGCATCTCTTAAAGCGCTTGCTGCACGATTTTGAAAATCATCCATTACATATTGCTCTTCTTCCATAATATCCTGATATGTCGCTGCAGTATCCCTTGCACATGCTTGAAAGCTATACTGATTTTGTGCTACATAACTACAAGTTTGCATGACATATCTTTGAATACCTTGTCTTTTCAACTTATCATGTTCTTTTTTGTAATTTGATGCCTGCTGATTTATTTGCTCATAAACTTTCATATGGTCACTATAAAAACTTTTGTTCGGATCAGAGGCTAATTGTCCTAATTGACTCAAAAGTTGTCTTTGCTCTTCAATATCAGATTTAAAGTCGCGTTTTATTTGAGTTGTCGAAACAAGTTTTCCACTTACTTTTTTCTGAAAATCTTTGTTAAAACTTGAACCATAGTGATAACCAAGGTTTTGTAATTGGTAGACATAATAAGCCGCATCTCTCCAATCAGCATTATCCAGAGGTGCATTAACATTAAAACTTTTCATCTTATTATAGTCTTTTGTGTCAATAAAAGGAGCTTTACCGTAAGTAAGTAATTTTTCACTTAACGTATTTAATAAACTAAGAAGTTGTTTTTTCTTATCCCCCGTTGCTTTTTGATATTGGGAATAAACCTTATCCATATTAGAAATTAAAGGTTCGATAATATATTTTAAAAAATCGCCTGTTGCTTCTTTGAAAGCAGCTGGGTCAATTCCAGATAAGTCATCAGCCTGGAGCATTCTGTGATACTGCTTTATTCGATCTTCTAAGTTTTTATTTCTAATATTTATCAATTCTTGCTGTAATTCTTTATAGCCTTCAAAGTTACGAATCTGCTCATTGATTGCATTATAGTTTTTGTACTTACAAACTATTTGAAAATAATCATATTTTTTATTTTTTTCCGTATCTGCTTCTGAGTATAAAGTAAGTGGTTCTTTACTCACTTGCTCAAAATGATAACACCCCATCCCTTTTTTAAGATTGTCAGAATAAACACCACCTCTTCTTGCGGCTTCAGGGCCATGAGATGAAAACCAAATATCTGCTGTTTCATTTGCCCCTGTTACAGACTTAGTTAGTGGATGCCAAACAATATTATCCTCAGAGATTTTTCCACCTTTAAAAACTTTTGTTTTTTCTAAACACTCAATATAACCATCAAGAGTTGGTTCTAAATTTAACTCTAATAATTCATCATTCGCGATCCCGTCATCAGCGGTATAGGCAGAATATTTACACTTATCAGTACTACACCCTTCCGGTTTTTTTATGCTCACTTGAAATAAATACGGAAGATCATTCTTAGGCTTTGCAAAATCAAATGATAACATATCATTACAATTGCTCACCATTAGCCCACCATCAATTTCTAATTCTCCAGTAGTTGGATCGTGAGTGAAATTTAATTTTTTATTTTTTAATAAACCTTTAAGTATTTTATAAGGAACTGTTATTTGATCTTTTTTAGTACAAACTTTTTGTTCAGACGAAGAAGATTCAAACTCCGGCTTTTGTTCTGGTGCCTCAACCGTTATATCTTCCGTGTCTTCAGAGAAGTCAGCATCATACAAAGCAGAAATTAAGTCTCCGCTATTTCCTGCAAAGGAATAAGTGCTAGTTAACAATAAGAAAATAAAAAATACGTTTAATTTCATAAAATACCTTTTTTACTCTTTAAGCCTATCGGTATTTTAAAAAATTTCTTGAGTGTCTTGCTTTTAAATACTTAAAAACAATACGGGTGATGGTGTTATTTTATCATTATTAAGTTTTTTCTTAAAATAATCCACCTTTCTATTAAAAGCATCAATATTAGATTTATAAACTGTTATTTTAGAGGCTTCTATTTCGTATTTAGTTCCATCTGGGTATTTTATGATCGTATTTTTAGGAAAAATTGCTCCCCCAGGATACTCCTCGTAATTTTCCAAAATTAATGAATAAACTCCATCAACTGTCTTTATAGCAAACTTAGTTAGTTGGTGCTCAAAATTAAATTCGATATAGACATTATCTCTTTCAAATATCCAACTAAAGCCGTTTCCTATCTTAACGAGTTTAAAATTCTCTGTTTTTTCGAAAAAAGGTGCTTTCATTAGCTCTGAAACTTTTTGTCTCTGCTCTGGATCTTCCGGCTCAAGAGGGTTTGGAATATCTAGTTGTTCATCTTCTTTTTTCTTTTCAAGATATGATTTGTAGTCTTGTAAAAGTGATATCTTCGCTTGGTTTAACTGTTCTTTGTTCAATAGAACATCAACTCCTTGCCCCTTTAAAAAATTTATAAAAACATCACCTTCATTACCCAATAGGCTCACAATATATGAGGTGAAAATATTTGCTGTTAAACTACTTTGAAATTCGCTCACAAATTTATTCACAGGCCCTGCCATTACCTGAGTCAAATACTCTGAGTCTACAACCTCTCCTGTATATCTCAAGTAAAGAAACCTATGGATATTTTCATCTTTATAAGCCGCAATTTGATAAGAAAATGGAACAAATACTTGAGAAGAGTTTTGTCCAAGCTCTGCTTGTGCAGCTTCAGTCTTTCGAACAATAAACTTTGCGTTTAAAAGCTTACCCTCAAGGCTTGTATTACTTCCATGCCTTAGCATTGACTCTAAAGTAGGCGTATTTCCATGAGCGTTTGCTAATAAACTACTCGTTATAAAAATTAATAAAAAATTATTCCATCTCATAAAGTAAACTCTTTTGTTTTTATATTATTCTTATTCATCTATAATTGAAAATCAATGAAAGTACTTATTATATTTATCACTATTTTTTTTAACTTCTGTGCATTATCACAATTACCAGAACCTTTGTCTACGCGTCTGTTGTCAACCTCTGGAGCCGGCGTTGGTGCGATTTTACTAAATGAGTCTACGATTTTGAATCCAGCCTCTGCTATATTTTTTAATACATCATCATTTTATTATCAAAAAGATGATTTCACACTAAACGATGATGGCGATGAAACTTCCTTACTTGATAATTCCCATCAAGAAATTTATTCAATTATTGATGACAGCACATCTGCAAAAGGTGGATTTAGCTATATCCATCAATACTTTAATGGCGAACGAAGAAAAAGATACTCTCTTTCATTGTCTCGGCCACTTGGAAAAAAATCATCTATCGGCTTGATCTATAAATTTACCGATGCTCATTTAGACAACGAGTATTTAAAACTTCACCAATTTTTAATTGGTTTTACACATGTACAAAGTAACCAATTATCATTCGGCCTCACTATTAATGACCCTCAATTTAGAGTAGACGAAGACTTTAAAATTACAGCGGGAATTCAATATACTTTTTCTGAAATGATCTCTTTTTTATATGATATTGGAACAGGCGATATGGAGAATCCTGATAAAAAATCATTTAATCTCTGGGCGATACAAGTTGGAGTGTTTAAAGATTTTTTTATTCGCTACGGTGGCGGGACTAGTAATTTTGAGGGGGCTCGATATCAAAGCTGGGGTGTTTCTTGGACAGGCCCTAGACTATCGCTTGAATATGCGTACCGCAATTCTGATCACAAAGACACAGACTACGCTTTTCTGCAAGATAATGAATCTTTGGATCAACACTCTTTTGCATTAACGATTTTGTTTTAACTATGAATATACAAGATTTTAAAGAAACAGATGAAGAAAAAACAAAAAGGCTTAAAAAGATTAAGCATCTTTTTGATATTAGAATCACCATCGCCAAGGAAGGACGTGAAGCATTTTTAAAAAAAGAATATGTTCTCGCTGCCTCTAAGTATCATCAGTATTTAGGAATCTATGCCGATTATAATGAAGTAGAAAATATCTTTAAAATTACAACTTCAATGTTTGATTCACAAAAGCAAATGCGCGAAATGTTTTTGATAAGCCAAGTTTATTGGGACCTTGTTAAAATCAATCACCTAACTCCCAAGCTATCAGAAAATTACCAAAAGGCATTGAATCAATTTGTTGCATTTACAATCAATCAACCCTATCAAGTTTTGAATGCTGAAACTCTTCGTAAGTATATAAATAAATCAAAAATAAAGAATCCCAGTGGGATTGAAGCTATGCAAGAAGCTCATCGACAAATTTATGTACAATCCAAAAAATGTTATATTGCAACCTACTTATTAAACGAAGAGCATCCAGTTGTAACCAAGTTAAGAATTTTTAAAAAAAATCTTGGAGAATTTAAATTAGGTATCTCTTTCATTAGGCTCTACTATCAAGTTTCACCAAAAATTATTCTTCATTCGCAAAAAAACCAAATAACCGGTTTATTTCTCGCTGGAGTTGTAAAACCTATTCTTTATTTTTTATCTTTTTTTATTAAAGGAGAAAAATAATTGTATCTTTTATCAAGGCTTATTTTAAAGGAGTGGTTTAAGTCATTAGTAGGTGCCTTAATCATTCTTTTTTTACTTGTAACGATCGGAGATATTATTAATGGTTTCATGAGAAACTATGATATGCGGACCATTTTTCTGCAATACCTTCTTAAGCTTCCAGAGCTTGCAGGAAAAATGCTTCCAGTCTGCACCCTACTTGCAAGTCTTTTCGCCTTTAATCGCCTTAAAGCTCATAGTGAGTTAATGGGTCTACTTGCTGGTGGATATTCATCTTTGAAAATTTATTCAATAATTTTTTTCTCCTCTCTTTTTATTGCATCCATACAATATATAAATCTTGGATATCTCCAACCACTTGCCAATAAAATAAAAAGACAAGAATTTGAAAAAAGTAGAAAAAACGAAAGCCGTTATTTAGCCAGAAGTAAAACCGGCGATGCTGGTCTTAACTGGTATAAATCTCCTCGGTACTTTGCCTCATTTAATTTTTTTGATGAAAAAAGAAATCAGATTAGAGATATCTCATTATATTTTTACAACGAAGACAATAAGCTTTATCGCTATATTACTGCGAAGCATGCGACTTATTTACAAAATGGCCTGTGGAATTTTTTTATGGCCATGGAATACAACTCTCTTGATGACAAAAACTTTCCTGTAATTAATATCGGTGAAAAACTGATTGTAGAGTTAAGTGAAGTGCCAGAAGATTTTCAACAATTTAAATCTGATATCACTACTCTTTATATTGGGTCTCTTTATTCATTTGTTCAAAAACTTAAAAAAAGTGATATTAACTCTACAGAATACGAGATTTTATTCCTAGATAAGTTAAGCCTTGCGCTTGCTTGTATTTCTTTTGGGTTATTTCCTGTCGCTGGAATTTTTAAACCCAATAGACGATCTCAAAGTATGGGAATTAATATCGTCATCACCCTCGTTTTCACTATCTGTTTTTGGGTTTTACAATCTGGTGCACAATCTTTGGGTAACTCAAATAAAATACCTCCTCTTATGGCCACCATGTCTGCTCCAATACTTGTGCTTTTTTATGTATTCTATCTTTATCGTAAAAATAAGAAGCTTTCTAACTGACTAAAATCATGCTATATATGAGCTATGGAAGCTGTTACTCAAAATTACGTCCTAGAAGGCGAAAGACTACAAATTTACACTTATCCTGAACCGGTTCTAACCAAGGTGGCACAGGAAGTAACTGTTTTTGATGAAGAACTAAAACTTCTTTGTAAAAATATGCTTTATACCATGTATCAGGCCCCTGGAATCGGCCTTGCAGCTCCTCAAATTGGATTATCAAAAAGAGTTTTTGTAATCGACACAGATTATACTCGCGAATACAAAGATGAAGAATCGGACGAAGTAGTTTTTGATAATTTAAACCCTCGTGTTTTTATCAATCCTGTAATTAAAGAAAAGGTTGGAGAAACTACATATCAAGAAGGATGTTTATCCCTGCCTGGTATTTTTGAAGACGTAAAAAGATTCGAAGAAATTGTTGTTAGCTATAAAAACACTGACGGCGAGGATTGCGAAATATCAGCGAATGAACTTTTAAGTATTTGCATTCAGCACGAAAATGATCACCTAGATGGAATTGTTTTTATTGATAGACTTAGTTCACTGAAAAGAAATTTTTTCAAAAAGAAGCTACTTAAAGCAAAGAGATAATTCATGAAAAAGCTTAATGTCGTTTTTATGGGAACGCCTGATTTTTCAGTTCCCGCTCTTGAAATATTATTTCAACACCCACTAGTTAATCTTCATTCGGTAGTTACAATGCCTGATAGAAAAGCAGGAAGAGGTGGAAAATTAGCAAGTCCTCCTGTTGCCGAGTTCGCAAAACAGAACAAACTAAAACTTATTCAAACTGAAAATATAAACAAAGAAGATGATTATCTTCAAGAGCTGGAAACTTCCAAGATTGATTGTATTGTCGTTTTAGCATTTGCTCAATTTCTTGGATCGAAAGTTTTGAATCTTCCCGCTCATGGTTGCTTTAATATACATACTTCACTTTTGCCAAAATATAGAGGAGCTGCGCCTATTCAATATGCTCTTTTAAACGATGATGAAATCACAGGTGTCTCTATTCAAAAAATGGTAAAAAAAATGGATGCTGGTGATTTGGTGCTAAGTGATAAAGTTACCATTTCTCCAACAGAAACAGGTGGCCAATTATTTACAAGATTAAAATTCCAAGCCGCTCTTTCGTTGAATCGCTTTGTAACGATGGTACTTTCTAACGACCTTACTTTTACAAAACAAGATGAATCATTAGTGAGTTTTGCACCTACTCTTCAAAGAGAAGATGGCCATATTAAATTTAAACAAAGCACTCGCGCACAAATAATTAACAAGAAAAGAGCTTTCACTCCATGGCCTGGTATTTATTGTAGCTTAAATAAAAAACGACTTAAGATTTTAGAATTAGACAAAAGTGAGGTATCTGCAGGGCCTGGCGAGATAAAGTTTCATAAAAACAATATTATTGTTGGTTGTCAGGACGGAAGCTTAAGACTTTCCTATATTCAATTAGAAGGTAAGAAGGCCTGCTCTGATTCCGATCTTATTAATGGCTTTAAAGAAGAACCTTCTTTAGGAGAATAAAAATGACCATAATTGCACCAAGTATTTTATCAGCAGACTTTATGAATCTTGGCCCAGAGTTAAAAAACTTTGATAATGAAAGTAATTTATGGATTCATCTTGATGTAATGGATGGCCATTTTGTTCCTAACCTTACTTTTGGTGCTACTGTACTTAAGAATATAAAAAAATATACCAATCATCCTTTGGACGCACATTTCATGGTGAGAAATCCAGAAGACTTTATCGAACCTTTCAAAAATATTGGTACCCATAATTTCACTTTTCATTGGGAAGCTGTCACTCATCACGACAGTCTTATTTCAAAAGTTAAAAATAATTTTGATAGCTGTGGTATATCTTTAAATCCTTCAACTCCTGTAGAGGTTATTCCAACTTATCTACTAGAAAAGATTGATCTCATTTTAATTATGAGTGTAAATCCAGGCTTTGGGGGCCAAAAATTTATTGAAGGATCAGTCGATAAGGTCAAGCAACTTGCTGATATTAGATCGAAGAAAGGATTAAAGTTTCAAATCCAAGTTGATGGAGGCGTTAATCAACAAACTGCTCAGACGCTTCGCGGCGCCGGAGCTAATAATCTCGTCGCAGGATCATTTATTTTTGGTGAAAGCTCTGATAAGTATAGTGCTCAAATTCAAAAACTGAGATAGCAAATGAAAGAAATTATTATTGATGGAAATGGCCTAACAATTGACGAGCTATATGAAATAGCGAGCGGAAACAAAGAAACTATTAAAGTTTCTGTATCTGAGCAATCCCAGGGCAAGATTTTAAAAGCAAGAGAATACGTAGACAAAATTGTTGAAGAAGGAAAGCCTGTTTACGGTATCAATACCGGCTTTGGTGCTTTGTCTGACAAGCACATAGAAAAAAAAGACTTAGCAAGACTTCAATACAATCTAATTCGATCTCATTGTACAGGCGTTGGTGAGTTCTTTCCTCCCATCGTAACCAGAGCAATCATGTTACTTCGAGCAAACTGTCTCGCTTCAGGCTATTCAGGAGTGAGTCCAGAGTGCATCGATTTACTTTTAGCCTTTATTAACAACGATATTATTCCATTGGTTCCGGAAAAAGGTTCTGTTGGTGCATCAGGAGATCTTGCTCCCTTGTCACATATAGCACTATGCTTAATTGGAGAAGGTGAAGTTCTTTATCAAGGAAGAAAGATTCAATCCCTAGATGCTATTTTAGATATAAAAAGACAGCCTGTTTCTCTTAAAGCAAAAGATGGACTTGCACTTATTAATGGTACAGCAGTGATGGCGGCGCTAGGCTCTCTTGCCCTTTATGAAGCCAAAAGAATGATTAAAATCGGTGACATTGCCTGCGCGACAACTCTAGAAGCAGTTAGAGGAACTAAGCGTGCCTATGATCCAGATATCTCGTCTCTCAAACCTTTACCAGGACAAATAAAGGTTAGTAATAATCTTACAAAAATTTTAAGTTTTGAAAGTGAAATTGCAGATTCTCATATTGATTGTGGAAAGGTTCAAGACCCCTATTCTCTTCGATGTGTACCACAAGTTCACGGTGCCATCAGACAAACACTCGATCATGCAGAAAGTGTTCTTTCAATTGAAATCAATTCAGTCACTGATAACCCTCTTATTTTTGTTGATAAAGACAAAGTTGTTTCAGGTGGGAACTTCCACGGAGAGGCCCTTGCCATGTGTATGGACTACCTTGCAATTGGTGTTTCAGAGCTTGCCAATATTTCTGAAAGACGTGTTGAAAAAATGATGAACCCTACTTTCTCTGATCTGCCTGCTTTTCTAACAAAAGAATCAGGACTAAACTCAGGACTTATGATTGCCCATGTAACAATGGCCGCTCTTGCATCAGAGAATAAATACTTATGCCATCCAGCTTCAGTAGATTCAATACCAACATCAACAGATAAAGAAGATCATGTCTCCATGGGTGTTACCAGTGGGAGAAAATTATTAGATGTCATAAGAAATACCAAAAGATGTCTTGCGATTGAGTTTTTATGTAACTCCCAAGCAATTTATTTATTAAGACCTTTAAAATCAAACAAAGCAATCGAGGCCGTCATTGATCTTATTAGAACAAGAGTCGAGCCTATAACTGAAGATAGAACTCTTCATCAAGATATCAAAGCAATCACAGATATGATTAGTGACTTTTCAATCTTGGACACAGTAGAAAAAGAAATTGGAGCATTGGAGTAAAAAATGAATCAAATACCATTACCCCCAACAGGAAGCGAATTAACTTGTAAGGGCTGGCACCAAGAAGCAGCGCTTAGATGTATGTTAAACAATCTTCATCCTGAAGTAGCTGAAGACCGAGACAATTTAATTGTTTACGGTGGTAATGGACAAGCAGCTAGAAACCATAAAGCTCTTAATGATTTAATTTCAACTTTAAAAAACCTTGAAAATGATGAAACTTTGATTGTTCAGTCAGGAAAGCCTGTTGCAGTTTTTCCAAGTAACCCTCAAGGTCCACGAGTTTTAATCGCAAACTCTAATTTGGTTCCTAATTGGGCGACATGGGATCATTTTAATAAATTAAAAGAAGAAGATAAGATTATGTATGGCCAAATGACTGCTGGTTCTTGGATCTATATTGGCTCACAAGGAATACTTCAAGGAACTTATGAAACCTTTATGGCGGCAGCAAAAAAACATTGGAACGCTGATAACTTAAAGGGGCGACTCGTTCTTTCTGCTGGTATCGGCGGAATGGGTGGTGCTCAACCACTGGCAGTAAAAATGGCAGAAGGTGTTTTTATAGGATGTGATGTTGATGAAAGCAGAATTCAAAAAAGACTTACAACTAAATATGTAGATATATTATGCCAAACATATGAAGAGGCCCTTGAAAAAGCACTCGAAGCCCAAAAGAAAAATGAAGCAGTATCTATTTGCGTAGTAGGTAATGCTACAGATTTTTATCAGTTTGTTCTTGATCAAGGTATTGTTCCTGACTTAGTAACAGATCAGACATCTGCACATGATCCGATAAATGGATATGTTCCGATGGATATGAGTTTAGATGCTGCTTCTAAACTTCGTCTCGATGATCCTAAAAAATATGAATCATTATCAATTGCAACCATGAGAAAACATGTTGAGCTTATGTTGGCATTTCAAGCTAAAGGCTCATTTGTTTTTGATTATGGAAATAATTTAAGAGAAGGTGCTAAAATTGCAGGCCTTGAAAATGCGTTTGATTTTCCAGGTTTTGTTCCAGCCTATATAAGACCTCTTTTCTGTGAAGGCTCTGGGCCTTTTAGATGGGTAGCACTTTCAGGAGACCCTGAAGATATTTATACAACTGACCAAGCTTTAAAAGAATTATTTCCAGAGAACACCCTATTACATAACTGGCTAGACAAGGCCAAAGAAATGATTAGTTTTCAAGGGCTTCCATCTAGAATTTGCTGGCTTAAATATGGTGATCGAGAGAAAGCGGCACTTTTATTTAATCATCTTGTAAAAGAAGGTAAAGTTAAAGCCCCAATTGTTATAGGTCGTGACCACCTTGATTGCGGTTCTGTTGCTTCACCAAATAGAGAAACTGAAGGTATGAAAGACGGAACAGACGCAGTTAGTGATTGGCCGCTTTTAAATGCAATGATCAATATTAATAATGGCGCCAGTTGGATTTCTCTTCATCACGGTGGCGGTGTTGGAATGGGTTATTCACAACACTCAGGAATGGTAATCGTTTGCGACGGCACCACAGAGATGGACACTAGGCTTTCAAGAGTTTTAAATTCTGATTCAGGAATGGGAATTGTAAGACACGCAGATGCTGGTTATGAAATTTCTTTGGACATTGCTAAAAAGACGGAAACTAAAATTAAATTTCCAAGCTTATAAGTTAAACGCTCTAAACTTTTTTATGCTTTTATGTTTTTGACCTTGAACCTCTTTTGTTTCAATCAATACATACTTTGAAGAGATAAATCTTCCTTCTAATTCAGAAATTAACTCTCGTGATTTATCATATCTCCTATTCAAAAAAGCTTGTGGTTGAAAAACTCCAACAACCTTACCTTTATAGTAAACGATAATTTGATTTCTTGTTGCCAGAAGATGCTCACTAATTTCAAACGTTAAAAAAGATGTGTCATAAACAGTTTCATTATACTGATAAATATTATCTATTTCGCTCACAGACTTAGAACCACCGATACAAAACCCGTTAACGCTAAAAAATAATACCCAAATTAACATTAAAATTTTCATAATCTAATATTAGTTTACAACTAAAAAAAATAACATTGCACCTGTAAGCTTTTCCTTGAAATGTCTTTTCTTTATACAATGTCTTTTCTTTGACTCTGTAATCCTTTTAAGTTGCTGTTTTTTCGAGTAATTTTAGCCTTGATTTTACTCTGTTTTAATCATGCTATTTTAAGACTTTATTTCTTTTTTTGATTCAATTGCAGCTTGTTACAGCAACCTATCTTCAACTCTTAAAGAACGAACGAGAAAATAGACAAGGCCAATTTCATCTGGACAGGATGATCGAGAATTTATAGCCTGACCGTATATGCAAAAACATTACAAAAACTTTAGTCAAATTATTACCTTAACTAATGCCCATAATAAGGACGGTAGAAATCTTGCTCCTGAAGATCTTTCTATTATTGAAAATGCATCAATCATTTTTGATGATAAAGAAATTCTCTGGGTAGGGCCTAGTTCAAACCTTCCAAGTGAGTTTTCAGATTTAAAACCTGAAGACTTTACTGGAAAGATTCTACTTCCTGGAATTGTTGATTCACATACCCATCTTGTATTCGCAGGTGATCGATCAAAAGAATACGCCATGAGACTCAATGGTGCTTCTTACGAAGAAATCGCAGCTGCAGGCGGTGGTATTTTAAACACTGTTAGTGCCACAAAAGATGCAAGCTTTGATGAACTTTACGAGCTTGGTAAAAAACGTATTGAGAAAATTCATCAGCATGGTGTACAAACAATCGAAATTAAAAGTGGTTACGGCCTTACTTTTGAATCTGAAGAATTAATTTCTAGAGTTATCCACAAACTAAAACAAGACTTTTGTGGAAAAGTCCAAATTATAAATACATTTCTTGCTGCACATGCAATACCTGTTGGCGATACATCTCAAAACTATATTAAAAATACTTGTATTCCACTAATGCAGAAACTTGCAAGTGAAAGCATTATTGATTTTGTAGACATATTTCACGAGCAAAACTATTTCACAGAACAAGACACAAAAAGCTTATTTGATGCTGCACAAGAGCTTAAGCTTAAAATTAAAATTCACGCTGATGAATTAAATGATAATGATGGTGCTAGCATTGCCGTGGACTATAGCGCCTTTAGTGCTGACCATCTTTTATGTATTTCTGATAAAAATATAAAAAAAATGGCAAATTCAAATACAGTTGCAAGTTTATTACCCGGAACAGCTCTTTTTCTTGGAAAGCCACTCGCACCAGCGAGAAAGATGCTCGATGCAGGCTGTAAGGTGGCAATCGCAAGTGACTACAACCCTGGCTCATGTCACTTTGATAACTTGCCTTTATTAACTGCAATTTCTTCGAAGCTCTTAAATATGAACATCGCAGAACTTACAGCGGCCATAACCTTGAATGCTGCTGCCGCTTTAGGCCTTGAAAAGCAAGGCGCTATTATTACAGGCCATCGTCCTATTTTTACAATTTTAGATTTTAACTCAATTGATCAATTTTATTATAACTGGTGATAAGTTATTGATTTTGCCTAAAGGAAGCGCGTACCTAAAGAAGTTTGTCTAACACCTTCTCAAATTCCGGCGATTGAAAACTCATCTCTCCCTCTTTGATAAATTCAACTTTAGAATTTTTTAGCACAATTGTGGAGGGAACATGTTTCAGATTTAACAAAGAGGCAATTTCACTATCCGGATCAGACATTGAGGAAAACAGTAGATTATATTTATCTTCTATCTTTTTAATTGTAATCAAAGGATCTTCATCATCATTATTAATTCCAATAATAAGAATTTTATCTTTGTACTTAGACTTTAGCTTATTTAAAGACTTAAACTCTTTTATACATGGTGTACACCAAGAGGCCCAAAAATTTAATATGACAGGCCTAGACTCTGATTTTTGATTAAGCACAAGACCATCAGTTGTTTTTATCTCTAGCTTCTTAATTTTTGAGTTTATATAATTTCGATACTCAACATCTTTTTTTTCTTTTGAAGCCGAAGACTTATCAGCTGTTAATGTAGCTTGAACTAAGAACACAAGTACTGTTAAAAGAAAGGTTACTGGTAAAAATTTCTTCACTTTGGTTATCATCCTTCACTGAGTATAATACAGGAATGCATCGTTTTAAATATAGTCATAAATTACCGACCTCTTTTGGTAAAGTAAATCAAGAAATTTTAAAAAATAAACGAGGGCAAACTATTGTCGAATTCGTATTATTACTCGCTAGTATTACCATTATCTCTTTTGGTACACTACGAATTGTAAATACAAATATTGCTGATCGCTGGGAACGAATTGCTAATA
This sequence comes from uncultured Oligoflexia bacterium, assembly GCA_950061135.1. Classification (GTDB taxonomy): domain Bacteria; phylum Bdellovibrionota; class Bacteriovoracia; order Bacteriovoracales; family Bacteriovoracaceae; genus CATLVU01. The sequence continues at coordinate 6,916 of CATLVU010000013.1, read as the reverse complement.
TCATATTAGAGGACCCAGACCAAACCCTTAGAGTAAAGTAGGCCATATGAAAAAATACGTTATCGCAATTGACCAAGGAACAACTGGTACAACATCACTTTTGATGGATGCTAATTCCTTTGAATTTGTTAATAAAGTTAATAAAGAGTTCACGCAAATCTATCCAAGCCCGGGACATGTCGAGCATAATCTCAATGAAATCTGGAAAACGGTTCAAGAAACGATTACTCAATTATTGGACTCTTCAAATGTTCAACCAGAACAAATCATCTCAATTGGTATCACAAATCAAAGAGAGACAACTTGTGCTTACACCAAAAACGGTGTGCCTCTTGCAAATGCTATAGTATGGCAAGATAGAAGAACTTCACAATATTGCGATGAGCGACGAGAAAAATATCAAACCCTTCAAAGTAAGACAGGTCTACCACTAGACCCATACTTTTCAGGTACAAAAATGAATTGGCTTTTAACTCACAATCCAGAGGTTAAAGAAAGTATTAAGAATAATAATTTATTACTATCTACTATTGATACTTTTTTATTATATAAGCTTACTGACGGTTCATCATTTAAAACAGAACCCTCAAATGCATCAAGAACATTACTAATGGATCTAGATACTTGTCAGTGGGACAAGGAATTACTTTCTTTTTTTGAAATACCCGAAGACTCATTACCGACGATTTCTGATTCTTTTTCAAGCTTTGGTCAAACTAAAGGCTTAGGTTTCTTACCAGATGGAATTGAAATCAATTGTATTTTGGGTGATCAACAGGCAGCACTTTTTGGTCAAGCAGGCTATCAAGCTGGTGATATGAAATGTACTTATGGAACTGGTGCCTTTATTCTTTTAAACACAGGCACTGAAAAAAAATATTCTAAAAATGGATTGCTAACAACTGTTGCTTATAAAAAAGACGGCAAGGCTTCTTATGCACTAGAAGGCTCATCCTATATTGCCGGTGCAGCTGTTCAATGGTTACGTGATAATCTTAACTTTTTTGAATCTAGTCCAGAGGTTGAGGCATTGGCCAATCAAATTAAATCTTTAGATGAAATGCGTTTTATACAATTTTTTCCATTTTTTACTGGTATAGGCTCCCCTTATTGGAATGCAGATGCCAAAGGTGCTATTTTGGGATTAACTAGAGACACAGGAAAACCGCAAATTGCACGTGCAGCCCTAGAGGGTATAGCCTTATCTATTAATGATTCTATTTCAGCAATGGCAATGGATGCAGGTCAGGAAATTCAAGAAATAAAAGTAGATGGTGGAGCATGTTTAAATAATCTCCTTATGCAAATGCAAGCTAACTTTTCACATAGTAAAATCATTCGCCCCAAGGTTATTGAAACTACTGCCTACGGAGTTGCTTTGGGATCAATGGTTGGTCTAGGAGAAATAACCTTAGATCAACTGGATAAACATTGGCAGGAAGACAACGTTTTTTCTCCTACCAATGAAGATTATTACCAAATTAAAAGATCTAGTTGGAGTAGCACTATTTCCAAATTATTTAGCTAGCAAGAAGGTTTGTTAATTCTCGTATATTAGAAATGCTTACAATATTTTCATCAGGCGACTCTGTCGATGTAACAATTTTACAATTTTTTTCACCGTAGGTTACTTTATTGTTCATATAAACTCTTCCGCAAAGATCAACACAACCTATGAAAATATAATTTTCCTTATAAGCTTTTCTGAACAAAGAACTTAAAATACTTGCGACTAATGCCAAATCATGTTCGTCTGAATTGTTAACCGAGCTTAATTTAACATAAATATTTTTCGAACTTAATGATTTAGAAAAACATAATTTGATTATCGCTAACAATAATAATAGTTTTTTCTGACCGAGTCCTACCGCCAGCTTAGATCCTTGCTGTTGCTCAGTATTTACTATCAAACTTTGAACTTCAGCTAAAACAAAATTGTTTCTACTAAAATCACAACTAAAAGTTAAACCAATCATTTTCTCTGTGCTCTCAATTCTTACATTGATTTCAGTTTGTCCTACGATCCGAATCCCTGGTTCTATTAGTTCAAATAGTACAAAGCCCTCGGTTGAAGCGAACCTATTTTTGGTCGCAAATAGTTTTCTTAAGTTTGAATGAGCTACAAACTCAATCCTCAACACAACATCTACCAAGTGCTCTAGTGATAAGGCACCCAAAACCTCACCCTCTTTATTAACTTGTCCCGCAAAGAGGCATATAATTTCTTGTTGCTTAACTTTTTGTACCAGCTCTTCCAGGGCATTGTTTACAGTATGAACAGAGTCAATAATCAATACTTGGCAATTACTCTCATCCATTTCTTTTATTATTTTTTCTGTATCAGTTGTATTACTAAGATATAGGCTTTCTTTTTTTAGACCAACTCGATCACACCTAAGTTTTATTTGTTTTTGAGTTTCTTCTCCAGATGTATAAAGAATATTAGTTTCTTCACTAATACATTTAATAATTTCTAAAAACAAAGTCGACTTACCAGTCCCCGGCTTACCACTGAATAAATAAACTCCTCCCCTTTGTAATCCTCCTCCTAACATATCGTCCAATCCATCTATATCAATTGATTGTTTCTCTCTGTTCTCTACATTTATTGAATTTAGTTTAGTAATTTGAGATTTCTTTATTTCTGACAGGCACTGTTTTTCGGTTAGCGAATTCCACGATGAGCATTTTGAACACTGACCGCTCCATTTTAAAGATTCGTACTGGCATTGGATACAAACAAACTTAGATTTTAATTTCCCCATCGATTAGCTCCTGTAATTTTACTTCGCTAATGATGGGTATCGATAGTTCCTGTGCTTTTTTAAACTTACTTGAACTTGAGCTAGTGTCATTTGTTACAAGATAGTCCGTTGCTTTTGAAACTGAACTCTGTGTACTACCACCATTAGCCTTGATTAACTTTTCAAGGTCTGAGCGTTTCATGCTCAAGGTACCAGTAATACAGAATTTTTTATTTTTCAGTACTTCTCCTTGCTTTGTTTCGTTTTTTTCAAATACGAAACCTTTGGCGACAAGAGAGTCTATTAGTTCTTTTTTATCCTGAATCGAATTGACTATATCTTCAGAGCTTTTCTGTGCAAAACCATCAATTTTTATTAGCTCTTCAACTGTTAGAGTCTTTATTTTGTTAATTGAATTAAAACCAGCGGATACAATCTTTTCACAAGTATTTAATGCTCCTCCCGACAAACCGAGTGCTGACATAAAGACAGAAAGGCTTGTCTGCTTTGAGTCTTCAATACTACTCAATAGCTTATTGGCCAGTTTTTCTTTTACCTTATCTACACTCAATAGTTTCTCTTCAGTCAACTCATATAACGACACAATATCTTTTATAATTTTAGCTTCAATGAAACTTGCAAGTCTCTTCTTGCTTAAGTCATCAATACCAATTTTTTTCACAAAGTTTTCTAGTTCATCGAGTTTTTTCTCAGGACAATAATCATTATGACAATAAAGCCTAATATCTTCTTCAAAGATACTCTGCTCACAACTTGGACATTTCTCTGGCGCTTTAAAATCTTCTTGAGAGGATTCTACTACTTCCAAAAACTTTGGAATCACTTCCCCACTTCTAGTGATTTTTATTAAATCACCTTTCTTTAGCTTATTCTCTTTTACATTACCCCAATTATGCAATGTTACTCTCGAGACATTAGCACCACTAAGTTCAACTGTTTCAATATTTGCAACAGGTGTTAGAACTCCATTTCTTGACACTTGCCATGAGATATTTTTAATTATGCTCATCGCTATATCTCCTGCAAATTTATAGGCCATTTTATATCTAGGATGGTGCGCAGTTTCACCTAATGTTCGATGCAACTCTAGGCTGTTATACGAAAAAACTAATCCATCAATTAAGTAATCACCATCAACCATGAAGTTTTCTGCATCTTTAATTATATCGTCTGCACCTTCATCATCGCTAATCAATTTATAGCTTGGAGTTTTAAAACCTTGCTCCTGGAGAAATTCAAACTTCTGAACCTCTGAACTTAGTTCAGTTTCATCAGCATATAACTCAAATGCATTAAACTCTAACTCTTTAGCAAGATCTATATTTTCTTTTCTTCCAAGAAGGCCCGCTACTATATTTCTTTGAGAGGTTGGTATATTTAATCCTCTTCCTTCCATTTCTCTTTTTAAATTTTCAAATGCATCTTTTCTACAAAAAATCTCACCTCTTACCTCGAAAGACTCTTGTGTTTTTACTGTCTTGGGAATACTCGGGATAAACAAAGCCTTGTCTGTAATATTTTCGCCAAAGCTTCCATTTCCTCTGGTTTTTCCAATCTGTAATTTCCCATTTTTATAGATTAATGAACAACTCGATCCATCTATTTTGAAGGTCGCAACAAGATCATGCTCTTTTTTCCATTTTAATAAATCTTCTTTTTTATAAGTTTTTCCAAGAGAAAGCATTTTTCTATCATGCTTTATTTTTTCACCACTAAATACATTTGAACCTACAAGCTGAAGGGCAAAGGAGTTCGGATCAATTTTTCTAAGCTGTTCTTCTAGTAAGTCATACTCTTCATCTGATATCTCGGGGACACCTTTGTAGTACAAGTTTTTATGATATATTATTTTTTCTTCAAGTGTTTTGCTATCCACTCTCTACCAGCCTTTAGAATGTAATCATGGTAGAGACTTTAAACATACTCTCACGAAATGCCAACTCCGAGTTTGATCCTTTAAATTTCATTGTATTACTTAACGACTCAAACGATCCAACAAGAGTAAACATTGGATTCAATTGGTATCTCATACCAAGATTAAAAAGAAGTGAGGAAACATTCTTATTACTGCCATAGACATTATCTTCATCGCTTACATCTGCAAAAGGAATCACCTCTCCCCGTGCAAATACTCTTAAACCTTTTTGCAACGGTATATTCGCACCAGCACCCACCATAATTCCACTAATATTAACTGTTCCGATTCCATCGACATCCGAAGAATCAACTTCATAGCCGTAATTTACCCAACCTGTATACGCATTAATTTGCGGCCCATAGAAAAAACCTAATGGTAAGTACTTAAATCCTCCACCAACTTTAATTGATCCTGCGTTTAGTCCTGTTTCATCAGAATCCGCATCTCCAGACTTAACACTTGGTGTTCCAATTCTTCTATCAAATCTTCCAAGAGCGAAAAAGTCTCTGGTAACCCAAGCTTCAACCTCAAGATCAATTCCATAAATATAACCACCATACTTTATATTACCTGCACTTGGGGATGTCGCAATATTTACAGAAGAAAGTCCTAGACCTAATGTTACTTCTCCTAAACTTCCTTCTTTAAAACTTTTACTTCTCTTATCATCAGGTAATGTTGAAATACCCATAGTCAATGGCTGTACTATTACCCAATCACCCTCTCTGACCTTTTTCTCATTTGTATAAACTTTTACTGCTCCCAGAAGTTGCCCACTCGCGAGATTACTTATCTTCCCCTTGGCCAGTAAAATTGAATCCCACTCAACAACCTTTTTTAACAAAGGGTGTTTTTTCTTGCCTATAACTCTTCTAATTTCAAAATCTTGTCCGACAGACAAAGCATCTTTTCTATGCACGGAAAAAGTAATTTGATTTCCAAGTATACCTAGAACTTTACCGTCATAAGGAATTGTTCTTTCATATATCTCTAGCCACGATTTTATTTTAGAAAATATTCTATCTTCATCAATTCTAGGAATATTGGCAACCTCCCCAAATAACTGGTCTTCACCACTTTCACTATACACCTTTAACTCAACTTCAACTTGATCCACATTATAATTTAGTCCAACCTTAATTAGCGAACCTACGTTTAATCGCTGAGCAATAGTTTTTAAAACAATTTTATTTTCTAAATGTCTTTCTAAGTTGTCTCTGTATTTGGCCAAAATTCCCATCACATCAGAACTTGATTTATATCGACACCATTTTTCTTCTTTCAGATTTTGCTCTAGTCTTTCATAAATTTTTACACCTAAAGCGTCACCTGCTGTATCTGTAATTGGTAAAATTGCGCAATCTCTCATACTTGCGGCCTGTAAATTACTCACAAGTAACAAGCTAAATGCTAAGAATATTTTTTTCATAATTGTGGTATCTCTGGTGGAAGTTCTTTATCTTTTTGTTCATAGAGATTTATCAGCATTTTCACTTCTGCCAATTCCTCCATTAGAACTCTATTTTCTTTTTTAAGTCTTTGGTTTTCTAATTTAAGTTCAAATAACTCTCTTTCTTCATCGTTTATATCCGACTTATAGTTCTTCACCCAAATATAGTATTTACCCTGAACATCTTTGTGTTTTACTCTGTTTGCTTTGATATAGCGCCTAACAGTTGAAATTGATTTGCCTTTATAGCTTGCAAACTCCAAAACGCTTAGCCATTTTCCTTCCATGCTTAATCCTTTATGCATATTCAATACTAATAGTTTATTGAATTATGACCTATTGTGCAAAAAAAATGAATACTCAAATGAAATAATGCTATTTCTATTTTGCATTGTGCCTATTATACTTATTTTATGTCTCAATATGACTTATCAGAGTTTAAAAATAAAAAAATTGCGCTTGTTCTATCAGGTGGTGTTGTTAAAGCGGCAGCATGGCATATTGGCGTTACTTTGGCCCTTGAAGAGCTAGGGTTTATCTTAAAAAATAACCGAAATTCATCGGATTTAACATTTAGACCTGAACGCCCTCTCGAAATTAGCACTTATGTTGGTTCAAGTGCTGGCGCAATGGTAAGTGCCTTCTTGGCCCAAGGGTTTTCTCCTCAAGAGATCATTAATGGAGTCTTTGGATTAACAAAAAAATCTTCTTTTAGACGTCTTAAATATAAAGATATGTTCTATCTTAATAAGAGAAAGTTTAAACCACTAAAAGACGCAGATT